>CAIQBN010000177.1 GCA_903870065.1 uncultured beta proteobacterium
CAATCAGCAAAAAATGCGCTGGAACTTCGCCCTGGCAGGCAGTCTGATTTACGGTGATATCAATGTTCATGGCGATTTGTTAGGTTGGGCCGCGCGACGCTGCCAACACGGGGATGGCAAACGCAAGGGGTCTGGGAACATGAGCGAGGCAGTATGGCACGCATGGAGCAGATGCGCAAAAAGGCATCGAAAACCATCACATGCCCCTACGAGGATGTCGGAATTACCCCGCCAGTTACCAGTTATTGATCGGACCGAAATCCGATGCGGGCGTGTGTGTTATCGCAGAAGGGTTTGTTGGCCGAGCCACCACAGCGGCACAACCGGGCGGTTTGAACCCGCTGAATCGTGTGCCCGGTTCCACCACAAATCTCAAGATTGCCAGTGAACTCTAACGGACCGTTCGGCGTTGGGTCGATTTCCAACGTGCCGCAGCGAACCTGCAGCGGGTCCGATTCAATATACGTGCGCTCACCTGTGGCAATAAAACCAACTTCAAGATGGGTGCTATCACAAAACGGCTTGTTGCGTGACTTGCCGCAACGACACAATGTGGCACGGAACATGGGTGCTTGACCGTCCAACGCCACCTCCGCGTGAACCGCATACGGTCCGTTCTCACGCACCCGCAAGACGTTGACTTCTGGCGCTACCTCGTCTGAACCACCGTCTAGACGATGGTAGGTAATGGCACCTGAAGGACAGTCTTGGGCGATCTCTGCCATGTGGTCAGCTGTCGTGACTTCTGGATGCAGCCAAGGACCCTTGACATTGGCAAGAAACACCCTCGGCGCGTTCAGAACGCAGTTTCTGGAGTGAATGCATCGCTTGGTGTCGTAATTGATATGAATTGCCTCCGTACTGGCCGAGTTGGGATCGTCTTCGGACACCACAAGCACTTGCGCAGGGGCAACTTGCGTTGCTGCAGATTCGGCTTTACCAAGATTGACTGGAACTGGCGCACTGACCGGTTGTCCCGACTCAAACTCGGCGTGCAGTTTCGCCAACTTCTTGGCGACTTGCTCCAGGCTATCAGCGACACCGGGCAACACAACTTCACTCTCAATCGCCCTGGCAACGCCGGCTAGCTGCAATGCCCGCTCACTCAGAACCTGGGCTGCGCAATGCTGCACCAGTTGCCCGATCGAGCCTGGCAACTCAAAACTAAGACCCGCGGCCGGACCTGTATGCCCTTGCTTCAGTGGCAGTCGGCTTGCCGCATCACCCACACTTGTCAGCGCATACATCATCGTGGTTGCGGTTTGAGCCAGCCCGGTGCGCAACGGCTGCGGCAGCGGATTGGGGGCAAAGACCTGTGCAAATGTGCGCAGCATGAGTGTGTACAAGCAATTGCCCAGATCAACCACGCGCATCGCCTGGGAATGCGTGACACGGGCATGGGAATTCTTATGCGCCGGGTCGAGCAATACCGGGTTAACAATCGTTGGACGAGCCGGCTCGAATTCCGGGCGGTCTGCCTTCATTTGCTTGTATTCATCAAGCACATTGCGAAAACGCGCGTAGTGGGAGTCCTGGCTGTGTGCAGGCGCACCTTCACCCTGCGTCACAATTTCCTCAAGTGCCCGGTGTGCCGACTCCAGATCAGTAACCGCAAAAAGTCCGGGCAATGCAAATTGGGCACCACTGACCTGCGCCTGCCCGTGTCCGGCGAACAGCACTTCATGACCCAACTCGGCAGCCAGCGCGTCGATGCCATTTGCTATGGTGTGATAAAGATGCCCCTGCGACGGATAGTCGGTCGGCGATGGGGAAAACAGGTCGCGGCGTACTTCACGGTGGTAATGGTGCAAATGGCGAAAAGCAGTGCCGTCCGGGATGTCAATTTCCAGTGGCTTCTCAATAAACATGAAATGCTGTAGCGTGGACTCGTTAAACGGCGACAGGTTGAACTCAAGGTCTGCCGGGAAGCGGCCCGACGGCACTGGAAAATTGGGTCTGGCAAAGTGCGGTGCACCACCAAATGCGGTCAGCAAATTGTTGACCAGGCTCAAGTGCAGCATCTCTTCAAGGGCCACGATGCGTATCTGCTTGCGCCACCGTTCGATCGCCGCAAGCTCACCCTCGGTCACGCCCTCATCGGTCGAGCGCTTCAAACTCATTGCGGCATAAAGATAGCTGCACATCACCGTGTGCTCGAATTCCGCAGCCTCTGCGAGCAAAAAAAGCAGCTCTTCGCGGTCCTTGATGGGGTTTGCGTTAGTGTCCAAAATGACTCCTGAATGTAGAGAGTGGTGCAAGGGAAGCTAGGCTTATAACCCTTGATGATAGGTATGACAAGTTGTATGGTCGGCAAATTTTGTTGATGTTTATCGTGACGGACCCAAGACCCAAACCGGCGCCCCGCAAAAGGCTCATCGTGCGCACTGAATTATTCTCTGACAGCTACGCCGGCCTGGCGCAGGTAGGTCACAACCTCCTTGCTGACCGGTCCAACGACGCGCGCTCTTTCTGCCATTTCCGCTGCGCTGCTGGTCTGGCCCAACGCAGCCAACGAAACAGCAGTGCCCAACAACCAGCGCTGCTCATCAGGGCGCGCCTGCAATGCAACCATGTAGGCGTGCACGCTATCCTGATGGCGGCCCAGGCGTTGCGCCGCGTTGGCACGAATCGCCCACAGGTCTGCCTGGTTGCCCAAAAGGGATTCCAGACGCGTAAGCATCTCCCACACCGCACCAAATCGACCCTGCGCCAATTGCATGCGCGCCAGTTCACGCACCAGTGGCACCAACACCGGGCCCGGGCCGTCTGCAGCGCTCGCCCTGGCGGCGCGCTCGGCCACCGCTATGGCTTGCTGCAGCAACTCAATGGCGGCGTCCTGCGAACCATTGGTCCAAAGACCCTGTGCCTGTGCCAAGGCTTCGCCGCCAGCCAACTGCTGGCGCTGCGCAACAACCGCAGGTGCATCGACGGGCGGCGCTGCAACAGGCGCTTTGGTCACCACAGACGCGGGACGCGGTGAATTTGCTACAGGCGGCACGGGAGCGCCTGTAGTGGCCGCAGATGCCGATGCCTTTTGCGCAGAAACTGCAAATGTCGATGCCCCTGTTTGGGACGTGGTTGGTGGTGGGGTTGAAGCCTTGGGTGTGGGCGTGGGTGACGACAACAATGCGTCCAGCGCCCGGCGTGCCGACAGACTTTCTTCCATGCGCAGCACCATCGCGGTGGGTGCAACAGTGGTCTCTGGCTTACTCTCTTCCTGCACCGCAACCTCAACCGCAGGTGCCGATGCAGATGGCGTTGGCGTTTGCGCTGGTTTTGACGCGATTGGCGTGGGTGTTGGGTTGGCATGCTGCGATTGCATCCATAGCCAGCCGCCTGTTATCGCTGCAACCAAGGCGCCAATCGACCCTACCCAAAACCACAGACGTGAACCACTGCCGGGCTGCACGCCCGCATCAGACGCACCCCAGTGAATGGCCGAAGTTCCTCCGCGTAGCGGCCCTTCACCAAGACCACTGGCAACCGGCTCGGCGCCACCATCGGAAGCGGAAGTCGACGCCGCATGGCGATTGTCCAAATCGCGCAGCATTTTGTTGATCACACTCATGCTTTGCCCCTCGTCGGCTTATGCAAGCCCGTGTCCGTTCGTGTAATGCCAACGCCAGCACTACCTCGCCACCGCCATACACGCCGCCACCAGGGTAGTAGCACCACCGCAACCACACCAGGCGTGTCGGACGCGGCCAACTGAACATGGCTGACGCTGACCCGGTGCACATTCTCACCATACGCCAACATCAGGCACTTGTGGGCAAGCACATTGATCATGCGCGGAACGCCTCCGCTGAACCGGGCGATGGCCCGCGCGGCATCGGGCTCAAAAATTTGCACATCGGTTTGCACGCCCGCCGCTGCGGTGCTCAGCCGGTGCACCAGATAGACAGGAACTCTTTCTGCGCGCATGGGACCCAGATATTCACTGAAGGTAATGCGCTGCATCAACTGCCGGATTTCGGGTCGCGCCAAGTTAGTATCCAGTTCGGGCTGGCCCAACAAGACCAGCTGCAACAACTTGCGTTTCTCGGTTTCCAAATTGGACAATAACCGCAGGCTCTCCAATGTTCGCAACGGAATGGCCTGCGCCTCATCAATGCAGACAATCACCCGGCGGCCCTCGGCTGCATGGCGCAAAAGGCAATCTCGCAAGGCATTGAGCGCACCGTGACGACTCAGTGGCGGCACCAGATCAATATTGAGTTCAGCCGACAAAGCCATTAGCAAATCATCCGGGCCCATGTCCGGGTTTGGAATGTAGGCGGTAACGCACTCGCCCTGCAGCGTCTTGAGCAGTTGGCGGCACAGCACGGTCTTGCCACACCCCACTTCACCCACAATCTTGAGAAATCCCTCCCCGCTGCGCAGTGCGACCAGCAGCATGTTCAGGGCAGCCTGCGCTCCCTCGTGCGGGTAAAAGAAAGATGAATCCGGAGTGATCGAGAACGGGGCCTCGCGCAGCGAAAAGTGCCCCAGATACATCAGCGCGCCGGTCCTGCCGGTTCCACCGTGTAAGCACTGCCATCCATGCGGATCACCTTGGCACGCGTGGCATCCATGTCGTCCAATGCAGCGCGGGTACGCCGGGTTTGGGTTTCCCAGTCTTCCGCATTGCGGATGATCGTGGGTTTGATAAGAACAACCAATTCTTTTTTTCGCCCTGAATTGACTTTATTGCCCAAAAAGGATGACCAGAATGGCACATCGGTGGAGCCAGGCAAACCGGACGCTTTCCGGCTGGATTCCAGCTGCATCAAGCCACCAATAGCCACAATGTTTCCATCTTGAATGCGTACCATGGTGTCTGACTCATTGACCGCACTCGAAGCCAATGGCAATTTGTAGTTGCCCACTGTCCCCAGATCGACCTGCTTGGTCTTCTCGGTCACCGTTGTTACCGAAGGCCGTACATGCAAGGTAATGTTGTTGCCCTCATCGATCTGGGGTGTGACATCCAGCGCAATACCAGAGAAAAATGGAGTCAATGTGAGCGTTGGCGGTGTCACATTTGGTTCAGCCTGGCCGGAGGTGAACGTCCTGGCACCACCGGTCACATTGGTAACAAAATATTCGTCCGTCCCCACCTTTAACAGGGCCTTCTGGTTGTTCATGGTCGCAATGCGCGGGCTACTCAAGATTTGGATGTCTCCGCGCGTCTCCAGAAAGCCCAATACTGCCTGAAACCCGTCGGTGGCCAAGGCCAGCCCGAACAATCCACCACCAGCACTGGGCAAAGACAGCACATCGCTCAGTGCAGAGGGTGCACCGGAAGGAAATCCCGGCACGTTGTAAGTCACACCATTGACCAATACATTGTTTGACGTTCCTCCGCCAACCGTTCCCATGACGCCCGTATGACTACCGGCATTGCGCAAAGCTGACCAGTCAATTCCGCTTTGAAACCCGTCGCGCAGTTCCACTTCCACAATCTTGGCCTCCAGCATCACTTGCCTTTCGACGGCGATTTGTGCGGCCTTCAAAAACTGGCTGACCTGACGCAATTCATCGGGCATGGCCCGCACCGCCATAATGCCAGCCTGAGGGCTAACAATGACGCTACGGCCTGTGCCTCCGCCCAGCATTCCCTTGACGGCGTCGGTCAACTCCGCCCAAAAATCGGTACGTGACGTGGTGGTAATCCGGCTTGCCTCCACCTGAGTGCCGACTGAACTGCCCGAGTTCGATGCGGCTGGGTTGCCAGTGGCATTGTTGCTGCCCGTACTGCCACCGCCTCCAGAGGAACCCGAAGACACCCGCAATTCACTGGTGCCAACGCGCAAGGCGTGCGGATAATTGATGGTGAACACCCGTGTTTGCAGGTTGGGCGCATACACCGTAATGCGCCTGCCTTCGATCTTGAAGTCGTATCCATAGACGTCTCGAATCGACTCCAAGGCCTCTGCAACCGTCACACCGCGCAGGGTGACTGACAAGGTCCCCGACACATCAGGGTGCATCAGCATGCTGTAACGCGTATCTGCAACAATGGCTAAAAACACCTCGCGGGCCTGCGCATTGTTGACTAACAAATCGAGTCGCGGCTCCGCTGGTGGAGGATTGCTCTTGGGCGCTGGCTCTGCCAGTGCATCGCTGACCTTTGCAGGAACCACGGCCGACGCATTGCTGCCAGTGGAAGCCAGTTCGGCACGCACAGCCTCTGTCACGTCGGGCGTGCGCAGTGGCCGATCGGCCGCACAACCCACAAGCAGAGATGCTCCCAGCATGGCCCAGGCACCTGGCGCTTGCCATGCTCGACGCGACGCAGCCGGTTGCGACAGACCGGTTGAAGACATTTCAATCATTGAGGCGGCTTTGGTAGTCATGTGCGTGAATTTCACGGTAGGGTATCTTCGCACGGCACAACGACAGGCGCGGGCTTGGACGCTTTGGCCGTCGAACGGGCTTGGGTGTTTCTGCGAACCGGTTTGCTGGCCGTTGCCTTGGGGGCTGCGGCGGTATTGCTGTTTTTCGCACGCTGAACCACACGATGCGGCTTCACAACGGGTGCGACTGGAGCAACCGAATCACATCGCGGCTTGGGGACAACCACATTTCGCTCGATTGCATTGAACCGCGGTACCTTGATCGTTGAAGTGCCTTCCTTCAACCAAACTTCGGTTTCGCTAATTCGCTCAATCCGGCGCTGCCCCAATTGATCGCCCACCGCATACAAGCGGGTGCCAACGACCAAGTAGGATTTGTCGTCGCGCTTGATCACTGTCATGCCTTCCGATCCAATTGGTGATGGCGCTGCGGCGCCGGTCACTTGTGCCGGGGCCACGGTAGGGTCTCGCGTTTCTTGCGCCACTACAGAACCGGTGGCGATGCAAAGTGCCAGCCCAAGCAGCGCAAGTCGGGTTTTGGCAAGTTGCATCATGGCTGTACGCCCACCACAAAAACCTGCAAGGTCAACTCGGGCTTTTGCTTGGTCGCCTTGACCTCCAGGCTCCCCCAGCGCAGAGTGGGCAGCGCTGTTTCCAACGTCCGCAAATAACCCACCATATCTGCATACGAGCCGGAAACACTCAGTTCCAGACCACGTCGGGACAGCACCGGCTGAGTGCCAGCAGCGCCCGCGGTGACCGCGGCAGTTGCAGCCAGCAAGGGTGTTGTGCTGACCGTGCCAGTACGTATGAGTGTCAATCCCGCCTGGCGTCGCAAAAATTGCACGAGCGCCTGCTCCACTGCGGGGCCGCCCTCGGCCAGCGGTGCAACCGCCTTGATTTCCTGGTTGATGGCATCCAGGCGCAAGTTGGCCGCGGCAATGTCCTCGCGAACAGCCTTGCTGGCATCCACCGGCTGTGCGACCGCACTTAACTCGGCGCGCAGACGCGTCAACTCAACACCCTGGGCTGTAAAGCGCTGCGTTGCCAGCTTGTATGCCACTTGCGCTGGCGACAGCCAGAGCGTATCCACGACGGCCAGGCAACACACGATGATCGACAAAAACAGAAACGCCCGCTCACGCAGGCTCAACGCGTCGATACGAAGCGCCTGCTTCTGCCACCATAGTTTGAATGCCTTCATGGCTTGCCCCCCGCAGCACTGGCGGGCGCTGCAACAGGTGGCGGCTCGATGCTAACCAGGCTGAACGACCATACGGCCCGTGTCGAACTCGCCGGCAATGCCGGTGACGGTGTCGCGGCAACTGGCGCCAGAGCCGCTGTGGCTGTGGCTGTGGCTGAGGCGTTTTCCACCTTCACGCTGGCGAGTTTGAGGCCCTGCATCAAGGGACTGAGCGCCAACTTCTCCACCCAGTCATTGAGCGCAGACGGCTCTAGCGTAAAGCCGCTCACTTCAAAGCGGGACCCATCCATCTTGACATCGGTGATCCACACCGGATCAGGAATACTGCGCGCAACCCAGGTCAGGCGA
>CAIQBN010000178.1 GCA_903870065.1 uncultured beta proteobacterium
AATGCAGTAGCAGCGGGCGCCTGACAGTTCAGCCTGGAGGATGTGTATGAGCGGAGTTGAATTTCTGGGCAATGGCTTACAGCAGTCGGTCAGCATGGCGCACACCGCGGGTGGCGCGGCGGTGGCAACGGGCGGCACGCCCTCGCGTGCAGCTGCTTCATTGCGCCCAGAACTGCGGGTCACCTGGGCCCGGCACCAAGACGAGGTGCGTGCCGCACAACGTCTGCGTTACGAAGTCTTCGCAGGCGAAATGGGTGCCCGTCTGAGCACCCCGATTGCCGGCCACGACATCGACCTGTTTGACAATTTCTGTGAGCACTTACTGGTTTGCGAAGAAGAAACCGGGCAGGTGATTGGCACCTATCGGGTATTGACCCCGGTGCAGGCACAGCGCGTGGGCAGCACGTATAGCGACACCGAGTTCGACCTGACACGATTGCGCAGCCTGCGAGAGCGGATGGTGGAGTTGGGCCGCAGTTGCGTCCATCGCGACCACCGCCATGGCGGCGTGATCATGGCGCTATGGAGCGCATTGGGTGCCTTCATGGTGCGCAATCGCCTTGACACCATGATTGGCTGTGCCAGTATCCCCATGATGCACCAAGGTGTGGTGAGTGGTGACCTGGCGGCCAGCATCTGGACCCAGGTTCAGGTCAATCACCTCGCACCAATTGAGTACCGGGTCCGTCCTCGTCTGCCATTGCCGGTCGAACAACTCAATGGATCACTGGATGTGGAGCCGCCGGCTTTGATAAAGGGCTACCTGCGGCTGGGTGCCAAGGTATTGGGCCCGCCGGCCTGGGATCCTGATTTCAATTCGGCAGATTTGCCAATGATGATGCGTATTGACGAATTACCGGCACGGTATCGCAAACACTTTCTGGGGGCCTGATGCGATTCGACCCGCACACCTCTGGCCCGTCGTTGCGGGGCATACCGGGTGGTGCAGTTTCGGATGAAGATGACGAACCAGGCGTTTCCCGATACCGGGCTATCTTCATCTCTGATATCCATCTTGGCACAGCCGGTTGTCAGGCGCAGGCCTTATTGGGATTTCTCAAGGCGTATCCCAGTGAGCACCTGTATCTTGTGGGTGACATCGTTGATGGCTGGCAGTTGCGGCGGCGCTGGTTCTGGCCCCAGGCGCACAATGACGTGGTTCAAAAATTGTTGCGCCGCGCACGCAAAGGCTGCAAAGTGGTATTCATACCCGGCAACCATGACGAATTCGCCAGAGGATTCCTGGGTCACGAGTTTGGTGGCATTGCGGTTCGCAACGATGCAGTGCATGTCACTGCTGATGGCCGCAGCTTATGGGTTACGCACGGCGACTACTTTGACGGTGTTATTCAATGTGCAAAGTGGTTGGCATTTTTGGGGGATAACCTGTACGAATTCACGCTAAAACTCAACCGCTACCTCAACGGCTTGCGTGGGCGCATGGGTTTGCCCTATTGGTCACTATCGGCCTACCTCAAGCACAGGGTCAAGTCAGCCCTCAACTACGTAACGGACTTCGAGGTGGCGGTTGCGCAAGCCGCCCGCGCGCAGGGGCACGATGGCGTGGTATGCGGCCACATCCACCGTGCAGAAATGCGCGACATCCATGGAACACTGTATTGCAATGATGGCGATTGGGTCGAGAGCAGAAGCGCTTTGGTAGAGCACCATGACGGTCGTCTGGAGTTGGTTTATTGGGATGAAAAGCAAAGGGTGTCGATTCAGGCGATGGCACTGCCAGTGCAAGGAGTCATGGCATGAAGCTGGTGCTGGTCACCGATGCGTGGCAACCGCAGGTCAACGGTGTGGTCACTACATTGGTTGAGTTGGTTGGTGAGATGCACAGGTTGGGGCATCAGGTCGAGGTGATCCACCCCGGTTTGTTTGCTACACGCCCCTGTCCCGGGTATGCCGGAATCGATCTGGCGGTACGACCTGACAAAGTACTGGCCAGCAAAATTGATGCGATCGCGCCAGACGCCATCCACCTCGCAACAGAAGGACCCCTGGGATGGGCGGCCAGGCGTTACTGCCTGCGACGCAAGTTGGCGTTTACGACAGCATTTCATACCCGATTTCCTGAAATATTGAAGGCCGCACTCAGAGTTCCGCTGTGGATGGGGTACGCCTTGTTTCGGCACTTTCACAAGCCATCGGCTGGCGTTCTGGTGCCAACACCTGGCGTTGCGCGTATGTTGCAGTCCCGCGGATTTCGCAACCTGCGCAATTGGACGCATGGCGTGGACATGGATTTGTTCCGCTTTCAGGACGAGCCACAAACCTATGCGCCCTTGGGTCCACTGGTGCGACCGGTGTCACTCTTTGTAGGACGGGTCTCGTACGAGAAAAACATCGAAGCATTTTTGCAGCTTGATGTGCCTGGCACCAAGGTGGTTTGTGG
>CAIQBN010000179.1 GCA_903870065.1 uncultured beta proteobacterium
AGGTGCCGTCACCTCGAAAGAGAGGGCGACGCCTTGTGGTGCACCTGCGCACGCCCACGCGCATTGGCTTCTGGCTGACTGGGAGCAAATGACGAAGGAAGTGAATCGACTCCAAGAGCGTATCGCTAAGGCAACTCAGGCTGGCAAGTGGGGCAAGGTCAAGGTTTTGCAACGCCTGCTGAGCCGCTCGCATAGCGGCAAGATGCTTGCCGTCAAACGAGTGACGGAAAATCGTGGCAAATTGACGCCGGGGGTGGATTGCAAGGTTTGGTCAACCCCGGCAGCCAAATGGAAGGGAATGCTGTCACTGGTGCATCGCGGATACCGTCCGCTGCCGCTGCGACGCATTTACATTCCAAAAAGTAACGGCAAAAAGCGCCCGCTCGGAATTCCCTGCATACGTTGCAGAGCGATGCAAGCCTTATGGAAGCTCGCTCTGGAGCCCGTTGCAGAGACCCTGGCGGACCCGAACTCCTATGGATTTCGGCCTGAACGCTCTACGGCAGACGCCATTGAACAATGCTTCGTCGCGACGGCAAAGCGCATGTCACCCCAGTGGATTCTGGAGGGAGACATCCGCGGCTGTTTTGACAATATCAGCCATGAGTGGCTCTTAGAGCATATACCGATGGATAAAGCAGTTCTGCGCAAGTGGCTCAAAGCCGGTTACGTCGAAGCAGGATCCCTGTTCGATACCAATGCGGGTACTCCACAAGGGGGCATTGCCTCACCAGTATTGGCGAACATGACGCTCGACGGACTAGAGAATGCCGTTTACGCAAGCGTGGGAACTACAAAGTTCTCACGCACGAAGACCAAACTCAATGTCATTCGGTACGCCGATGACTTTGTGGTAACTGCTGTTTCCAAGGAAATACTGGTCAACAAAGTTTTACCGGCAATACAGGCGTTCATGGAAGAACGTGGTCTGGAACTCTCTGAGGAGAAAACCAAGATCACGCACATCGAACTGGGATTTGATTTCCTCGGCCAAAACGTACGCAAGTACGACGGGAAGCTGCTGATTAAGCCCTCGAAGAAGAGTGTCAAATCGCTTCTCGACAAGGTGCGGGAAATCATTAAAAGACAAGTCGGCGCTACGCAAGCAACGTTGATCAGATTACTCAACCCCGTCATTCGGGGTTGGGCCATGTATCACCGTCATGTTGTAGCGAAGGCGTGTTTTAACGCGATCGACCAACAGATTTGGCAAATGCTGTGGAGATGGTCTCGTCGACGCCATCCGACAAAAGGCGCCAAGTGGGTTCTACGGAGATACTTTCACCGCGATGGTGGGCTGACTCATGCATTTGCCGCCAAGGAACGCCGCGTGGGTAAAACCTCGCTGTGGCGTCTCTTCAGGGCGATGACGATACCGATTGTTCGGCACGTCAAGATTCAAGCGCAGGCCAACCCGTACGATACGCGATGGAAACCATACTTCGTTCGACGACACGCCGTGAAGGATTCTGTCAGGTTGTTCGGTGCCAGCATATGGTGCTGAAAAGTGGCTTGAGCCGTATGAGGGGCGACTCTCACGTACGGTTCTTAGGGGGCGGCGGTGCAGCAATGCACCGCTGCTACCCGACCAGCTTCACGGTGTTAACGAGCTGGGTAAGACGGTTTTCAAGAAGCAATTGCGGCGGGACCAGATGGCCGAGTTTTTCGTCAATCTGCCAGCGTGTTTGATCGGGATGGAAGCCTGCGGTGTGACCTTGCCCCTTACTGG
>CAIQBN010000180.1 GCA_903870065.1 uncultured beta proteobacterium
GGCATGCAGAAATAAATTCATGGTGGCAGCGGACAGTGGCGCTCAAATCATGAAGAAGTATGACGCTGCCCTCATGTTGATGCCCAACACTGCGGACCGCATCTCCTATGTCATCAGCCCAGAAGGCAAGGTTTTGTACGTCTATTCCAGCCTGAGTCCCGACAATCACGTTGAGAACACGATGAAGGCGGTGGAGCAGTGGAGGGCTTCAGTGCAAAAGTGATTACAGCCATCAGATTGCCATGTTCAAAGCACTTGCCACTCTCCAATTTTTCCTTTTTCTGCTATTCGCCTCTCCGGTCGGGTTGGCGCAGTCAGCCCGCGACCTCATCGGCAAGTACCAAATGGAGGTGCAGGACGGCGACATTCTTGATTTGCGCCCTGATGGAACTGCCACCTTGGCTGGAGAGATAGAGCGCTGGACTGTTAAAGGCAACCAACTGACCGTTGGGACGGACATTATGCCGTTTGTATTGCAGGATGGTCGCCTTATTTTGATGGTTGGGACAGTGCGGGTCGCTTGGAAGAAACTGGACGTTGTTGTCAACGCTGCTTCGCCAATGGAGAGAGCAGCCCAAAAGGCATTAGCGGCAGAGTCCGGTAGCGGCAACCCCCAGGATGCCCAGGCCAGGCAAATTCTTATGAGTAGTGCATGGTGCTCGTTTACCTACAACAAAGTAAGCGGCACCTCCACGACCCACAGGGTGTTGTTTCGCGCCGACGGTGTGATGACTATCAACGGTGGAGCCGAGACCTACAGTTCTGGTACCGGCGGGACCTATGCCGGTCAGTCAAACAACGCCAGCGCAATGCGGTGGAAGTTTGAAAACCTCCGTTTGCTTATTGATGACCGCAGTGGGGCCGGTTACCAGGATATTGGCCTGACATCGACCACCAATTCCAACGGGTCCATCATTCTCAAGGCACAAGGTAAAGAATACGCGACGTGTCGGTGAGGTCGACCGTGGGATATGCCCTGCCCCGATGATCGGAATAAATGTAAGTACCGTCAATTAGATCAGCCCCACTTTTGAACAGCTAACACCCTCCGGTACATTTTTGAATTGCTGCAGTCCCATGGCGACCAAAGGTAGCGAAGTAGCTATGAGCCTTGACGCAAAGCTGGCACTGGTCCAAATCTCACTGGCCTTGGCGCGGTCTGCAATTCGGGCAGCGACGTTCACGGTTTGGCCATAAATGTCGCCATCGTGTGCTTGCACAAACTCGCCCCAGTGCACGCCGCTGTGCAGTTCAAAAGGAATCTTGAGAGCCGCACTTGCCTGGGAAATGGCAGCGTGCAGCGCGGTGATCGCGAGCATTGCTTCGTCCGCTGTGTGGAAGAACATGATCGCCCCGTCACCGGTGGATTTGACGAACTGTCCGTCGTGGGCATCGCAAAGGTGGCGTGCCTCTTTCTGAACCAAGGCCGAGGCTAGTAGGGCACTCGGCTCATCCCTGGCAGACAAAGCCGTGTAGCCGGTAATGTCGGTGACGACCACAGCGGCCTCAAGTCGCGCACTACCCGTCAGCATTGCAGCGGGCATCACCTTGGAGACCCAACCTGTAACCACAACTTCGGTCCTTTTGCGAATGGGCTGGAAGGTTGCGGCAATCATGGCACCGGCTACCAAACCGCCGGTTTGAGGAGGCAATTGAAACCATTGCATAACCTGGAGCGACACGGCACGTTCGATCAGGACGAAGATGAAGGTCAAGATTAAACCGAGCGCAGTCCAGAGGGTAAAGCGGCCCAGTACCAAACGGGGGTCCAGAGTGCCACGGTAGAGAACTGATAGACCCAATGCAATGATCAAGAACAGGGGCATTGTTCCGAAGGCGGCGACCATGCTGCCGGGAGCAATAAATTGCAATTGGTACCCATCAATCCATTTTGGCTCGATCAACACGATCAGAAAGAACAGCAGCCAAATTGTCATTGACGCAAGCACCAATACCTTGCTGAGCGAAGATGCCATTCCAATCCACTCCACTTTGTGCATCTCCTGAGGTGTGCCTAACACTTTGTGGAAATGGAAGATCATCATGAATAGCACCGTAGGCGTTAGGAGGCAGACGAATATGAACACAGCGTTAACAACAATAGCGGCAATAGCGGCAATAGCGGCGAGTTTCGGCATGGTGCCAGTTGCCATATTTGCCGCATTACCGCTCCAAAAAGCGGAGATGGGCAGCGCTAAAGCCAGAAACAGGTTTAGGAATAGCCTTCCGCTCATGAAGCTGACGAATTGTCTGTAGACATTCTGGCTAGTCTTTAAGGTGAATTTTGCGAACGAGGAGCGGTACAGTCGCGCGACCAATGGCGTGCTGCGACTTGCATCCCTTTGCTCTTCTGCGGTGAAAAAGGCTGCCAAATCTTCGACGGTAACAGCGCGTGGATGGGTCATTGCGAACTTCAACATTGTTGAAATTGCAAAACCCAGCAAGGCGATGCTAAGGCCATAAAGTGCCATCAACCCTACTGATGCGCTTTGCAAATAGGGCTGCAAGTCCGACAGTAGCGTAAGAAACGTCATCGCGGTTACACTTAAGGACATCCATCCAAGACCTGTACCCAAAATCACTGCGGCTGGAACCGAAAACCCGCGCGTCAACAAAATCAGTGCCGTGATTGCAGCCGTTGCAGAGGTCGCTGCCATGATCGCACGCCACGCGCCGCTGATGAGGTAGCTTTCTTTTGAAGCGTCAACGACCAGATTGGCACCCGACAGGAACCACGCAGCAAGAAGGCCCAACGCAACGATGCTGGACGCAATGGCAGACCA
>CAIQBN010000181.1 GCA_903870065.1 uncultured beta proteobacterium
CCACGGTGGGAAATATGCACAAAAACTTCCCATGGGTGCTACAGAAATGAGAGCGCCCAGACTAAGCTGGGCGCGGTGTTTATGGGGTGGCTGATGGGGCTCGAACCCACGACAACAGGAATCACAATCCTGGACTCTACCAACTGAGCTACAGCCACCGTAGAAGGCGAATTATACGATTTGTTTTTACCGATTTCCACCGGTCATGACTGACCGAGTGGGGTTTTCGACGGGCGGGGTGCTTTGAATTGGACCTTGAACCGCTGCGACAGCATTTTGTAATAGGCCTGATTCTCCGCGCCCGCAACCCACTGCGCGTATTGTTTACGCTCTTGCTCTGCCATCGTTGGCGCTGCGGGGCTACGGGACATGACTTTGTTGATGCGAACCACTGCGTAACCTTGCGGTCCAAGGTCCACGCCGACCCACGTTGGCAAGTTGGTCGTGTCGGCCTGCAGCACCGTATCCAGCATTTGTGATGGTACGGTTTGCTGCCCTTCCCGGGTAATCACTAACGACGCAGGCAAATTGTTAGGCGCATTTGTTTTCCAATCTGTCAACTTTTGCGTGCCCTCTTTTTTTGCCATCTCGGCAGCACGACTCGCCACCAACCGGGCAACCACATTTGCTTTGACCTCTGCTAACGGTCGTGTCCGCGCCGCACTGTACTGGGTTATTCGGGCAGCAGCCAACTGATTGGTCGCCACTTCAACGGCCTCGGTATTGCGTTTCTTCTCAATCGAATCAGGGCTAAAGACGGCAGCCAGAAATTTAGGACTGCCCAACACGCCCTTAGCTCCAGGCGCCGGTGTGCGCTGGAGATCGTTCACTGTTTTGACCTCGAGTTTTAGACGTTCTGCAACCGGTCCCAATGTGTCCGATTGTTCATAGACACCGTTGGTAAATGCTTCCGCAGTCTCGGCAAACTTGCGCTGGGCCTGTTGGGTTCGCAGGTCGGCTTCGATGCTGGGGCGCAATTCCTCAAAACTGCGTTGCTTAGGTTCCTTGACGTCGGTTAGCTTGATGATGTGAAAGCCAAAGTCCGACTCAATTACGTCACTGATAGCGCCCTTTTTCAATGCGAAGGCTGCGTCTTCAAAGGGTTTAACCATAGCACCGCGACCAAAGAAATCGAGGTCGCCTCCATTGGCGGCGGACCCCGCATCCTGTGAGTTTTTCTTGGCAACATCAGCAAAAGAGTCTGGGGATTTACGAACTTGCGCCAGCAAAGCCTCCGCGCGCTCACGCGCCTTCTTCCGGTTGTCTGCGGGCATGTCCTTTGGCGCGTTGATCAGTACGTGGCTTGCCCTGCGCTCCTCTTTGCCACTGAGTCGGGTCACATTTTGTTCGTAATATGACTTCAAATCCTGTTCATTGAGGACAATCGATTTTTTCACCGTTTCTAAATCCAGCACAACGTATTCAATCGATGCAGATTCAGTTGCTTGAAACAGTATCGGATTGGCTTGGTAATAAGCCTCTACCTCGGCATCGGTGGGCGTAATTTTGCCTGCGTAGTCGCTCGGACTAAACCGTGAAATCTGAACTTCGCGGCGTTCGTAAAATGCATTCAGGGCTACATCGGCCAGCGTCGCGGGCGAAAACGCTGTCGACATCAGGCCGGCTTCCACTTGTCGCAATGAAAGCTGATTGCGAACACTGGCTTCAAATCCTTCAGGAGTCAAGCCCTGGCTAGCTGCCAATTGCCGGTAACGCTCAACATCCAGGCTTCCATCAGGTCGGCGCAAGGATGCGATGGTCGGACTTTGCTGCAGTTCGCGTGCCAAGCGGGCGTCGGATGTGCTCAGGTGCGCGTCCTTGACGGCCTCGGCGAGAACACGCTCACGAACAAGCCGCTCCAAGGTTATAAAGCGTGATTCCGGGGTGTCAAGTTGCTTGGCGTCGAGGTTTGGCGAGGAGGCGCGCAAACGATCGGCTTCTGTTTTGTGGGCGGCATCCCATTCGCCCTGTGTAATGTTGTGGCTTCCAACCGTCGCGACTGCGTCACCTCCATCGCCAAGGCGCCGGAACCCGTCAACACCAACCAGAACAAAAGCTGGAATGATCAGCAAGAACATGAGGAACATCATGACCTTTGTGTGCTTGCGAACGAAATCAAACATGCGCTTTACTCTCCATGAAATAACAAAAAAGGCGAACAACACTGTTCGCCTTTGCTTGGGTGGTGGGTGATGACGGGCTCGAACCGCCGACCTACGCCTTGTAAGGGCGCCGCTCTACCAACTGAGCTAATCACCCCACCTTAAACCTAAAAAATCAATTCAGTGCGTCTTTCAACGCTTTACCCGGACGGAATTTTGGAACCTTGGCAGCCTTGATTTTAATCGCAGCGCCGGTCCGAGGATTGCGACCGGTGCGTGCAGCACGCTTCCCAACTGCAAATGTACCAAAACCAACCAAAGAAACAGAGCCCCCCTTCTTCAGGGTCTTTTTCACAGCATCAATGGTCGACTCCAATGCGCGTGCCGCGGCAGCCTTGGAAATATCGGCATTGTTTGCAATGTGCTCTATCAGTTCAGTCTTGTTCACGTTGACCCCTTGCTTGAATTCAGTGTTAATCGAATTGTCTCTTTAATCTATTTATTTCGGCTGACACAGTCGCCGGCAGCTTGCAAACTGTACTTTTGCTGGATCGCAGTAAACCCATGTGGTCAGCGTTCGACGCTCAAAACCACTGAAACCAATGCTGCAGCAGATTTCAACCCACAAAGTCACATTAGCACTGTCTGGCCGCAGATTCTAGTCGTTTTTGGATGGAAAACGCGCCCATAAACGTAACAAACAATGTAAGTTGTCGGTGCATTTTCGCTGATTGGCCAATAGGATTTAACGCAAAACCCCCGCACAGAGCGCGGCTCTTGAAAAAAGGCGGGGCAGAACGTATCACACAAACAAACGGCTGCATACCCCTGAAAGCTGACCCCTGAAAGCTGAAAGCTGGTCCCGAACAAGGATTCGAATCCCGTTCACAGCCTTACAGGATCAGATGACCCCGACCGCTTGAAACCTACCGCGCAATCTACTCACCACATCGGCCAGCACGATTGGATAAAGTTGGTTCTTTTTAGAAATGCCTTCCACTGAATTTGCTTTGTTGCATCGTCTGCGAAGGTGTCGGCAAACCCGACGGGCACCGTGGTCGGCATGGGCATTTTGCGGCGCTCAAACGTTGCCTCAATGGCTCTGCGCATTTCGGACGGATCAAGTGTGGTGTCGTCCAGCAGCACCCACAAATCGAAGTAATCCTTCATGCGCGTATTGGCCAGCCCTCGCAAGCACACGGCGTGGAACTTTTCGGCGACGACGGTGCA
>CAIQBN010000182.1 GCA_903870065.1 uncultured beta proteobacterium
GAAGTCTTGGGGCTCATGTCACTTCACCAGCATGCGTGCGGCGGCGCCATCGAGCGCCTCCTTGGGTGTCTGGCGGCCCTGACTGATGGCTTCCAGCGCAGCATCCATGGCCGGGAAGAAGCGCCCCAGTTCGGGAATGTTGGGCAGCGGCTCGCCGGTGCGGGCGTTCTCCATCGTGGCCCGGATATTGGCATCACCCGACAACTCCGCAAAATAGACCTTGTTAGCCGGCGTGCCCAAGGGTACGTCAGCCGAGATCACCTTCAGGCTCTCGACCTGCAGCAAATGGTTCTCGATGAATTCACGTGCGATGTCCTTGACCTTGCTGGGTGCTGCAATCATGCAGCCCAGCACGCCGACAAACGACTTTGAAGGCTTGCCGGGAATCACCGCCGGCACCGGTGCCACACTGAAGTTGATCTTGGCCTTACGGGCGTTGTCCCATGCCCAGGGACCGGTGATCATCATCGCAATTTCGCCACGGGCAAAGCCAGCTTCCATTTCGGCGTAACGCGCACCCCGTGGCATGTAACCCTCTTCGATCAGGCGTGACAGCATCGTGGCACCCGCCAATGCACCGGGCGAGTTAACGCCCACAACCTTGGGGTCCAGCTCGCCCGCACCAGTGCGGCCAAACACCTCGCCACCCGCCCCGGCCAACATCGGCCAGGTGAAGAAGGACTTGTTGTAGTCCCAAAGCAGGGCCTTCTTGCCCTTCTTGGCCAGCTCTTTGTCCAGCGCCATGACGTCATCAAAGGTCGTAGGAACGGTCTTGACCAGATCGCGATTGACCATCAAGCCCACAGCCTCTATGGCCAACGGGTAGCCCCAAACCTTGCCCTTGTAGGTAAACGCCTTCCAGGCTGACTCGTCAATGGCCTCACGCACCCGCTTGGGCGGATGCACGGTCACCAGCAGACCAGAGCGCGCCCACTCACCGGTACGGTCATGCGGCCAGCAAAAAATATCGGGGCCTTTGCCCGCCGCCGCTGCGGCCTGAAACTTGTCCGGGGCGCCCTCGGGGTGTTGTACAACCACCGTTACACCCGACTCCTTGGCAAAGGCATCACCCACCTTTTGCAAACCGTTGTAACCCTTGTCGCCATTGATCCATACCAGCAGTTTGGGAGCATCGGCCGCGTGCAACGGCAGGCCCGTTGCAGCAGTCGCGATCGCAATACCCAGGATTCGACGGACGCGCATCATGCGGCCTCTTGCGTAACCGCCATTCGCTTGAATGCCTTGCCCAGAGCATCAAACAAGTAGCAGCGGTCGGGCTCGACGCCCAGTGCCAGTCGGTCTCCGGCCGACACCGGCACCGCGCCATTGAGTTCACAGGTCAGGTCTTCCTGCACGCCGTCAAACGCGCAATAGGCGTAGGTCACACTGCCCAGCGACTCGACGAAGGTCACCTGTGCCACCAGACGGTTCACACCCGGCGTGCGGGTGATGTGCTCGGGCCGAATGCCCAGAGTAACTTTGTCGCCGGCTTTTGCCTCAGGAGCCGCCACGGCACAGCGAATCAGCGCGCCATCTTTCAATTGCACAGTGGCTTCGGCTGGGTTGCCTGACACGAACTCCGCTTCGATGAAGTTCATGCCAGGTGAACCGATAAAGCCAGCCACAAACATGTTGTCCGGATGGTTGTAAAGGTCCAGCGGCGAGCCCACCTGCTCAATCTTGCCTGCCGACAACACCACAATCCGATCTGCCAGCGTCATGGCCTCCACCTGATCGTGGGTCACATAAATCATGGTCGTTTTGAGGTCTTGATGCAGCTTCGCAAACTCGTAACGCATGCGCACGCGTAATGCGGTATCAAGATTGGACAAGGGTTCGTCAAACAAAAAAACCTCGGGCTTGCGCACAATGGCTCGCCCAATGGCCACCCGCTGCCTCTGCCCGCCAGACAAGTCCTTCGGCTTGCGGTCCAGCAGATGCTGGATGCCCAAGATCTTCGCGGCTTGCTGCACCAGGCGATCCACCTCATCTTTGGGCATCTTGTTCAGCTGCAGGCCAAACGCCATGTTGTCGTACAGGTTCATATGCGGGTACAGCGCGTACGACTGGAAGACCATGGCAATACCGCGCTCGGCGGGTGGCACATCGTTCACAAGACGCTCACCAATGTGCAGCGTGCCCTGGCTAATGTCCTCCAACCCTGCGATCAGACGCAACAACGTGGACTTGCCACAACCCGATGGGCCAACAAACACGACGAACTCGCCATCACGAATGTGAAGATCGACCTGGTGCAATATTCGTGTGTCGCCAAAGGACTTTCCTACTCCCACCAGCTTTACGTCCGCCACGTGATACCTCCGATAAGCGCAGAAAATTTGGAGCGCTACTAAGTATACTCATCGAAATGTAGTTTTACAACATTTCGAAATAGCAATTCAAATGCAATCAAGTATAAAAAGTTTATATAAATCAAGGGTTTACCCGAATATTTTGTATTATTACTACCAGCTTAGTCGTACCGTTCTCCGACCGCAATGAACCACGCTTCTCGGTCCTCGGCCGCGCAACGACCCCACGGTCTGGCCATCGCTTGGCCACTGCTGGCCGAACTATTGCTCGGATTGGGCGTTGGATTCCTCGGTATGTGGCTGGTGTCAAGAGAGTCAGACACAACTGCAGC
>CAIQBN010000183.1 GCA_903870065.1 uncultured beta proteobacterium
GGTATCTTCTTTAAAATTCGTGCTAGGCGTAAAACTCATCTCAAATTCCTTTGACATTAAGAGGGACTTGCAAAATCCCCAAGGCAAGCTGAATTAGCTCCGGGGTGATGCAAAAAAAGTTGCGGGCACCGCCGAAAAGGCTGGAAGATCGAGGTATCAAAGCAAGAACTTGATGCCCGCCCATGAATACTACCCTGAACTCCATCACCTTCCAAAGATTTCGTGCATTGCAGGATGAGATCATCCCTTTGGTTGAACAAGACTACGCGGGACTCACGCCAAAGCTCGAACAAATCATTCGTGCCATCGAACTCACGCAGATCGAATTGCTGGTTTTCCGTGACCGGGGTTACGCACAAGAGCCCGGCGCGGGTCGGCCAGAGATAGATCGTTGCACCTTGGCCTGCGCCTTTTTGGCCAAAGCGATCCTGGACTTGAAAACCACCCGAGCGCTGATGGACCGTTTGCAGGCCGACAGCAAACTGCGCCGCCTGTGCGGCTTTGATTTACGTTTGGCACTGCCAAGTGAGGCGACCTTCAGCCGAGCTTTTGATGAATTCGCCACCAGTGAACTGATGCAGCGCGTACATGCTGGCATGATCAAGGAAAACCTGGGTGACCAACTCATTGGCCACCTCAGTCGCGACTCCACCGCCATTGATGCACGAGAGCGCCTTGCAAAAAAGGACAAAACCGAAGAAGAAGCCGCCAAAGCCCGGGCAGCCAAGCCCAAATACAAGCCTGGACGGCCCAAAAAAGGCGAAGTTCGCCCAGCGCCTGACCCAAGCCCCCTGGAGCGCCAGCGTGGTCAAACGCTGGCACAGATGATCGCTGAACTCGACACCGGTTGTGCCACGGGCACCAAGACAAACGCACAGGGCTACAAAATCAGTTGGAAGGGCTACAAGCTGCACATCGATACAGCCTGCTGCGGCATCCCCATCAGCGCCATACTCACAGGAGCGAACGTGCATGACAGTCGGGTCGCATTACCGCTGATACACATCAGTGCCGAGCGGGTTGATGCCTGCTATGAGCTGATGGACGCAGCCTATTGCAGCACGGTGATTCGCGAGGCAGTCCGAAATGCAGGACATGTGCCACTGATTGACCACAACCCGCGCAACGGGGAAAAGATCGAGTTTGCCCCACACGAAGCGCAACGCTACAAAACCCGAACGGGTGCAGAGCGTTGCAATGCACGACTCAAAGACGAGTTCGGTGCCAGGCATGTTCAAGTGCGTGGGCCCGTCAAGGTGATGTGCCACTTGATGATGGGAGTCGTGGCGCTGTGCGCCGATCAATTGACGCGGTTGTTGCTATGACGCAAAAACGCAACACTTCAGACAATACCAACATCAAAACCAGTTCGCAGTACCTTGCGAGGAGTTGCTGTGGGCAAAACAAGGGGAATTTGATGGGTTAGCCGCCAAAATTCTCCAAATCTTGAAAAAGTGCTCAAAATTTGAGCACCGACCTGACTTCTAGCTTCGTAAAATTTGAATTTTGCAAGTACCTCATTAAGTTAGAAAAATTGTATTCATACGTACCATGAAAGCTCAAGACTTACGATCCGATCTAGATGCCATTTCACGGCAATGCGATCAAATGGGAGGTGGCGTAGAGCATGTGCTGGTTAACCGGCTGCTAAACATCATTGAGTCCATAGCTGCGGAAAATGAGGCGCTAAAAGGCGAAGTCCAGAATCTTCGTGATGAGAACAATCGTTTGAAGGGTGAGCAGGGAAAGCCAGATATCAAGGCCAACAAGAAGAAAGCGCAAGACATCTCAAGCGAGGCTGAGCGCAAGCAAGCCCAAGCGGACGCAAGTGCAGACGCCGGAGGCGATGAAGTGGATGCCAATGGCAAGAAAAAACGCAATCGTGAGCCAAAGTTACCCAAAGTCAAGATAGACCGCGAGCAAATATGCCAGCTCGACAAAGACGGATTACCCGCTGACTTGAAATTCAATGGGTACGAGGATGTGGTCATTCAAGACCTGATCATCAGGACGAACAATGTCAAATATCGCCGTGAAGTCTATTACTCACCATCGCAGCATAAAACCTACAGAGGCGAGTTGCCCGACGACGTGCGAGGGCAAGGAGAATTTGGGCCTGGGATACGCTCATTGATACCGATTTTGAAAACCGAAGGCGGTATGTCTGAGAAACGGATACTGGGGTTTTTTCAGAATTTTGGCGTAGAGATATCAGCCGCCTACATCTCACAGCAATGGACGGGTGGTTACGAGCTGTTTCATCAGGAAAAAAGCGACCTCTATCGTGCTGGAATTGCGGCAAGTGCCTTCGTGCAAATCGATGACACGAGCGCACGCGTCAACGGTATCAACCAATATTGCCAAGTAGTATGCAGCCCGTTGTTCACCGGCTACTTCACCGTGCCCAATAAAGACCGCCTGAGCGTCTTATCCGTGCTGACTGGTTCGGCACCGCTGCACTATCTTTATGATGGGCATGCGAGCGAACTACTCGACGCTTTTAAATTGTCGGACAAGGCACGTAGGGAGATAGACGCGGTGCTGGTGCCCGATGTGGTGATGACTGAAGAAGAGTTCATCGACAAATTCTTCGAGATCGGCAGCTTGGGCAAAAGTCAAGGCATTAACTTGGCAGAAGCCTGTGCCATCGCCTATTACCGGCAGCAAACGGACTTTCCCATCATCAATATATTGGTGGCTGACGATGCGCCGCAATTCAAACTGATCACCGAACATCTTGCTCTGTGCTGGGTTCACGATGGTCGCCACTATAAAAAGCTCAGCCCGATTGTGCCGATACACGAAAGCGCTTTGAGTGACATTCGAGGCATCTATTGGTCGTACTACACCGACCTGCTCAAATACAAACGTGCGCCAACAGCCGAGGAAAAAACAAGACTTACCGAGAAATTCGATGAGGTCTTTTCAAACATCACTGGCTATGATGATCTGGACGACCGTGTTGCTAAGACGCTGGCCAAAAAAGCCGAACTATTGTTGGTCTTGGAACATCCGAAGTTGCCACTGCATAACAATGATGCCGAACTTGGTGCAAGAGTACAGGCTCGTGCACGCGATGTGAGTTTTCAGACCCGAAACACTGCGGGTACGAAAATAAAAGACACATTCATGACGATTCATCAGACGGCTAAAAAACTCAGCGTGAGTTTCTATGAGTACGTTTTCGACAGGGTGTCTGGCGCATTCA
>CAIQBN010000184.1 GCA_903870065.1 uncultured beta proteobacterium
ATCGCCGGCCCCAATTCAGCCCGCCCGACACGCCGTGCGGCGCCGCTGGCCATTGCTTCACAGCCGCCACGCGCAGTTTTCCGCGGTGGAAACGGCAACTTCAGACCCTACTAGACCCGTTGGACGGAGCCGTTTCAGTTGGCAAAGTGGTCAAAGGAGGCAAAAGTGTTGGTCATTGGCTGTGCGTTGGCGTCAATGAGTCGCAGCCCCGGCGCGCGCTCGATCTGCCCGATGCGAGTGACCGGCGTGGCCGCGGCAGCACTGGCCGCCAAAACGGCGGACCGGCGGTGAGGGCTGGCGGTGAACACCAATTCATAGTCGTCGCCACCGCTGAACACGCAGCGGCGCATCAGTTGCTCAGAATTGTATTGGTCAAATTGGGCTTCAGCCCTCGTGAAATATGACTTTGATGCTATCAACTCAATAGCTAATGATGCGTTGATCGTGGCACCGACGCCAGATTGATCCAGGATATGCCCGAGGTCCCCCACCAGGCCATCGCTGATATCGGCCGCGGCGCTGGCCACTGCACGCAGGGCCAGGCCCAGCGCAATGCGCGGTGTTGGCCAATCCAGCCGTCGGCTGACCGCTGCGCGCACTTCTGGGGGTAACTCGATGTGGCCCAGTCGCTCCTCCAGCGCCAGCCGGGCATCGCCTAGGTGGCCACTTACATAGATGTCGTCTCCCACCCGGGCGCCGCTGCGCAGCAGCGCCTGCGTGCCCGGCTGGCCCGTGGGGCCGGGCTGGCTGGCCGGCACTTCACCGAACACCGTGATGTTGATTGTGAGCGGGCCTTGCGTGGTGTCGCCACCCACCAGTTCGCAACCGTGGGAGTCTGCCAGGGCCCATAGTCCTTCGGAAAAAGCTTGCAGCCAGGCCGGGTTGGCCTCTGGCAAAGCCAGCGCCAGGGTGAATGCCATGGGACGCGCCCCGCAGGCAGCCAGGTCACTGAGGTTCACAGCCAGCGCCTTGTGGCCCAGGCTGCGTGGGTCGACATCGTGAAAAAAATGCCGGCCCGCCACCAGCATGTCGGTGGAAATTGCCATTTGCATGCCCGGCGCCACCTGCAGTACTGCGCAATCGTCACCCACCCCGACGACAGCTTTTGGCGTGGGGCGTGTAAAGAAGCGCCGGATCAGCTCAAACTCGCCCATGGCAAGCACGCTCAATGCAGGGTGCGCGACCCACCAAGACCTTTATCACCGCTCAGTGCATCGAGTACAAACATCGGAACATCGGCGTCAAATTTTTCGCCATCTTCGGCCACACAGAAAAAGCTGCCGTGCATGGTGCCAGTAGGGGTGCGCAGGCGCGTGCCACTGGTGTACTCAAAGGCCTGCCCGGGC
Organism: uncultured beta proteobacterium; assembly: GCA_903870065.1. Lineage (GTDB taxonomy): Bacteria > Pseudomonadota > Gammaproteobacteria > Burkholderiales > Burkholderiaceae_C > Allorhodoferax. The sequence goes on from CAIQBN010000184.1 coordinate 1,347, forward strand.
TTGAGCAGCGGTTGTTGGCCGACCACGCCCAGACCTTTTACCTTTTCGGTGTGCCCGTTGGCATCGTTGACGCTCCAGGTGCGGGAAATGACCTGGGCAGGTATCTCACCGGTGTTGGTAATGGTGATGGTGTAGGCAAATACATACAAATCTTCTTCCACCGACGACTGGTCAGGCAAAAATTGCGGCATGACTTCCACGGATAATTGGTACTTTGGCATACGGGCAATGCTATCGCAGAAAAACTGCGGATCACGACATGCCGCCAAGTAGCCCCACCTTCAGCCGGATCAACGCCATGATGTATCGCATAGCCCCGTCCATTCTTTCCGCCGACTTTGCACGTTTGGGTGATGAGGTCAGCCGGGTAATTGCCGCCGGGTCGGACTGGATCCACTTTGACGTCATGGACAACCATTACGTGCCCAACCTGACGTTCGGACCCATGGTGTGCCAGGCCTTGAAGCCGTATGCCATGACGCCCGCCGGTATCGCGGTGCCGATCGATGTGCATCTGATGATCGCACCCGTGGACGCACTGGCGGCACAATTTGCGGACGCCGGAGCGGATCTGATCAGCTTTCACCCGGACGCTTCGGGTCATGTCCACCGCAGCATTCAGGCGATCAAGTCCCGTGGGGTGAAGGCCGGGCTGGTGTTCAACCCGGCACAACCGCTCGACGTGCTGGACTGGGTGATTGATGACATTGATCTGGTGCTGATCATGAGCGTCAATCCGGGCTTTGGTGGCCAGAGTTTTATTGACTCTGCCTTGCGCAAAATTGCGGACGTGCGCAAACGTATTAGCGCCAGCGGCAAGGACATCCGACTCGAAGTGGATGGCGGTATCAAAATTGACAATATCCGACGCGTCGCAGATGCCGGTGCCGATACATTTGTTGCCGGTAGCGCCATCTTTGGCAAGCCCGACTACAAGGGCGTGATCGACGCCATGCGCTCGGCGCTGGCCGCCTAGAGACCAAACCCGCGGCGCGACGTTGCCAGAATTCTGCGCACCATGCCTGCCTTGCCCCCGCCTACAGCCAGCCTGGAAGAACGGCTTAAACGCTTGGCGCTGGTTGCCGAGCGTAGTTCCAACGCGGTCTTGCTGGCCAGTGCGGACCGCAGGGTGGAATGGGTCAATGATGCCTTCATCACGCTGACGGGTCTGAGCGCCCAAGAGTCGATTGGCGAGCGTTTTGGCGTGTTGCTCGCTCGCGGCAGCGCCGACCCGAGCGCTTTCGAGCAGTTTGCGCAGGCGGTGCATCAGGGGCGCGGTCTCAAGCGTGAAATCAATATCCGCGCCACCAGCGGTCTTGCACGCTGGGCCCTGGTGGATTTGCAGCCCATGCATGGCGCGCTGGGTGAGTTAAGTGGCTGGGTGTTGGTAGCGACCGACCTCACCGATGTGCGCGCACAGCAGCAACTGCTATCGCTGGCAGTCGATGGCGCCGGTCTGGGAACATGGCAGTGGGATGTTCCCAATGGCGCCATGCAATGCAATGACCGGCTGCTTCAGATCATGGGCTACGAGCGCGCCCAAATGGGGATGTCGGCGAAAGCCTGGAACGCGCGCATACATCCAGAAGACTTTCATGCCTGGATCGACGCGGTCAAAGCGCAGCTGAAAGACCCTGCGGTGCCGTTGCGGATGTCCATCCGGCTCAGGCATGGCAGTGAGCGCTGGGTCTGGATCATGTTTGTCGGTGCGGTAGTGGATCGTTCGATTGATGGGAGTCCACTGCAGATGGCGGGAGTCGCATTGGACGTTCAGGCACAAAAAGCGATGGAGCATGAACTGCGTGTTGCTGCCCGGACCGACGGGCTGACCCAGTTACCCAACCGCAGCGTCTTGCTGCAGGCCATCGAACTGGCGATTCAGCGTCGGCGCGCGCAACCGGGCTATCAGTACGCCGTGTTGTTCATGGATTTTGACCGGTTCAAGCATGTCAACGACACCCTGGGGCATAGCGTGGGTGATGCACTGCTGCGCCAGATTGCGACACGCCTTCAGGATAGTTTGCGTCCGGGTGATCGTCTGATTCACACCAGCGATTTTGCCCACTTGGCGGCCCGCATCGGGGGTGACGAATTTGTGGTGTTGCTCGATGATATTCGCGGTGATCTGGATGCCGAAATGGTTGCCAGTCGGCTCATAGATATGCTGTCCTTGCCCTATACCATTGGCAGCCACCGGGTTGTTTCATCGGTCAGTATTGGCATCGTCACCAGCAGCCATGCGGCCGAAGACGCCGATAGTGTGCTGCGTGATGCCGACATTGCTATGTACGAAGCCAAACGCACAGGGCGTGCCCGTTATGTGTTGTTTGATCCATCCATGCGACAGCAAGTCAATGCATCGGTGTCGTTGGAAAGCGACTTGCGCCAGGCGCTCGACCAGAACGAACTGTTCGTGGTCTACCAGCCACTGGTGGACTTGCACAGCGGTGCATTTGCCGGTGTGGAGGCGCTGATGCGCTGGCGCCATCCGCAGCGCGGCATGGTGTCGCCGGTGGAGTTCATTCCGGTTGCCGAGGCCAACGGCCTGATTGGTGCGCTGGGTCAATTTGTTCTGCAAACCGCATGCAAGGCGTTTGCTGCCATGGCTTTTGGGACCTTGCAGGGCCGCCAGCCAACGCTGGCGGTCAACCTGTCGCGCGCCCAGTTGCTGCAAGCTGGTTTGGTGGCAGACGTGCAGGATGCGCTGCGCGCCAACGGCCTGAGCCCTGATCAGCTGGTGCTTGAAGTCACCGAGAGTCTGGCAGCACAGGATGCGCAGGTGATTGATACGCTGCACGCGATCCGCGGGCTCGGCGTGGCGCTCTCGTTGGATGACTTCGGGACCGGATATTCGTCCTTGTCATGCCTGCATGCCTTACCAGTGAATTTTGTCAAGGTAGACCGCTCTTTTGTGAGCATGGCTCAATCCAGCGATTACCACCGCGTGTTAATTGAGGCCACCATCCGCATGGCACAAACCCTGGGTCTGGAAACGGTGGCCGAAGGCATCGAAACCGAGGGGCAAGCGTCTCTGATGGCCGCTCTTGGCTGTGACAAAGGCCAGGGGTATCTGTTTAGCCGGCCGCTTGAGCCCGATGCGCTGATGGCCTGGGTGCAGGCCAGGTGAAAAGTTCGCTGATTGCGTGGTTAGGCTAGAAGGTTTCCCAGTCATCGTCCCCGCCGGCAGGCGTGGTCTTTGCTTTTGCCGTGCTGACGGGATTGGGCAGAGCCGTTGCCGCAGCGGGTTTGCGCGATGGGGTGACAGTGAGTTTTGGCGCTGCGGTTGCAACGCGTTTGGGCGGACTAGAGCGAAGGACGGCGGATGGGCGCTTAGCTGCCTTGGGTGCTTGCTGTTGGCTGGCAACATTACCATCCACTCTGAAGGCCGCGACCACTTGGACCAATTCCTGGGCCTGACTCTTGAGGCTGCTGGCCGCAGCGGCCATCTGTTCGACCAAAGCAGCGTTTTGTTGTGTGGCCTGGTCCATTTGCGTGACGGCTTCGCCCACTTGGGCCACACCCTGGCTCTGCTCGCTGCTGGCAGCACTGATCTCGCCCATGATGTCGGTCACGCGCCGAATGCTATCCACCACCTCGGTCATGGTGCTGCCGGCCTGGTCCACAAGTGCGGTGCCGTGTTCAACCCGCTCCACGCTGGCGTTGATGAGCATCTTGATTTCCTTGGCCGCCTCAGCGCTGCGCCCGGCAAGGGAGCGCACCTCGCTGGCCACCACCGCAAAACCGCGACCCTGCTCACCGGCGCGTGCTGCTTCCACTGCCGCATTAAGCGCCAGGATGTTGGTTTGAAACGCAATGCCGTCGATCACGCTGATGATGTCGGAAATTTTTCGGCTTGATTCGTTGATGCCCTTCATCGTCTCGACAACCTGGTCAACCACTTTGCCGCCTTGAACCGCCACCGAAGACGCGTTTTGCGCCAGTTGATTAGCGGTGCGGGCGCTGTCGGCATTTTGTTTGACGGTGGAGCTGAGCTCCTCCATCGACGCAGCCGTCTCTTCGAGGGCGCTGGCCTGCTGCTCGGTGCGGGCGGACAGGTCGTTATTGCCCTGCGCGATTTCGGCACTGGCGGTGGCTACACCTTCAGAACCCTGGCGCACGTTGGCAACCAGTTTGGCCAGGTTGACCTGCATGTGATGCAGAGATTGCAGCATCATGCCGCATTCATCCTTGCCGTCGGCCTCAATGGCTACGGCCAGGTTTCCATCGGCCACTTCTTTGGCAACGTCCACCGCATGGTTCAATGACCCCACGATTTGCCGGCTCAGCCAGATGGCGCCGGCCAACCCGATGGCGCACACTGCGACCATCACCGACAGCGCCAGCCAGGTGTTGTATTGGGCGTCTTTGGTTGCCACATCCGATGTGTCGCTCTCAGCCTTCGATAACTTCTCCTTGAGTTCAACCATCAGAACACCGGATTCACGGTCTTTGCCGCGCGCCGCCTTGTCACCTGCCGTCGGGTCCAGTCCAGATGATTTATAGGTCTCAAACGCCTGCTTGTATGCCGCCTCGACAGTGGGTATGGCCTGTTCAAGTTTCGTTAGAGTCTGTCTTGCACCAGCATCAATTTGCATCTTGGACAGTTCAGCAAGGCTATCGCGCACCTCCTTCATTGCCTTGAGGTGTGCCTCCCAGTACTTGTCCAGGTCCTTGGGATCCTTGCCGCGCAACAGCACGTTTTTCCATTCCTGAATGGCAGTGGCAAATTTTGCATCGATTTGGGCCACGCGCTTGTGGGCCGCAACCGTTGCCAGCACTTCATGCTCAAAAACCTCCAGCGATGAATTGAGGCGAAAAATTCCAAACAGGGCGCCAAGGAACAACATGCCCATTGCCAAACCAAATGCCAACGGTAGTTTCAGACTCAACTTCATCTTGCATTCCTGATTTCTTTAACCATTTGTAATAGCCGAACCAACAGTGCACTTTACCGCCAAATCATCCATTTGTCCTGGCGCGCCTGCACCCCAAAATGGGGCGCAAAAAAAGCCTGCGGGACGGATGTCCGGCAGGCCTGGTGGAGCTTGAGACGATGGTCCTATTTGTTGCCCAGCATCGCATCCTTGAGGGTGTGGTCGGCCGGCACACTGCCAAACCAGATGGACATGATGGCCCTGAAGAATTCAGGCTCCTTAAAGGGTTCGCCCTGCAATTTTCCCTTGGCCGTAACAACCATGCCAGTCCCGGGAATCCAGTCGATCGTGATGACATCGCCAGGGACCAGAACCTTGTTGACGGTAAAAATTTCCCCCATGCGTATCAAACCGGGAACCAGCTTCGACATTTCCGATTTGGAGTTGTTGTCTTCCACGCCGCGCGTCAACAGTTTGCCAAACGGACCGGCTTCGATTTCCCGCAAAAATGTCATCGTTAACCGCTTGGGGCCGGGGGCGGCCATCAATTCTTCCAGCGAACCGACCTTTTTGCTGGTGTAGAGGTCGCCAACGTAGACCTTGAACGGCCCTTTGTAACGGGTGCCAGCGCCGTTGAGCTGCAAGGTGGCGCCGGCCACTGTGGCCGTGTCTTCAACTTTGACGCCGTGCAGGGTGATCGTGGCGGCACCGAGGTACCCACCAAAAGACAGGGCTACAGCCAGTAGCACACATTGTTTTAGCAGAAGCATGGTGTCAATCCAATTTGAAAAAGTGAATGAAGGTTCTCATTGCAGGTGGGGTGATTGTCTGCTGAGGCGTGCTATAGCAGCATCAGGGTTTTTGCGGATAAGGATTAGCGGTTTTTCCTGAAGCCCGCCCGGAGGGATTCACCGGTTTGATACACTGGCCGCATGTTCATTCACCGCCTATTCATTACGGGTTGTAGCGACCGGGGAGCCTGGCCCTGGCGGACTCGATCTGTCATGCCTGACCCGATACGGAGTCGCTAGCCTGTTCTTGAGGCCATGTGCGCCGTAGCCCAGCGGGTTATGCGCGAACAAGCGGCACGGAACATCCACTCCGACATCTTGCGCGCACCCCAGTGGTCCCCGTCCTGACGGGAGCCGATTTGAATGGAGCGGCGCGGTACCACACTGCGACCTGCGTGTTGGCAGCCGATGAGGCGGCCCTGAAATGAGAGGTAACGTCCCGTGATTTCCGAACCTGAATTCAATGCCCTGGGTGCCCAGGGTTTCAACCGCATCCCGCTGATGGCCCAGGCCTTTGCTGATCTGGAAACCCCGCTGTCCTTGTATTTGAAGCTGGCCCATATGCCAGGTGTCGCAATGGCAAGTGATCCGCAAGACGGGAAATACAGCTTTTTGCTGGAGTCCGTCGTGGGCGGTGAGCGTTTTGGACGCTACAGTTTTATTGGTTTGCCCGCACGCACGCTGGTGCGCGCCAGTGGGTTCGGGGCGGCTGCGCGCACCGAGGTGGTGACGGATGACTTGGTGGTAGAAACCTCGAACGCCAATCCGCTGGACTTCATTGCCAGCTACCAAAAGCGGTTCAAGGTCGCGCTTCGCCCGGGATTGCCGCGCTTTTGTGGCGGGCTGGCCGGTTACTTTGGCTACGATGCGGTGCGCTATATTGAGAAAAAGCTGGAAGCCAGCTGCCCACCGGATGAACTGGGCTGCCCCGACATTTTGCTGCTGCAATGCGAGGAGTTGGCCGTGATCGACAACCTCTCCGGCAAGCTTTACCTCATCGTTTACGCTGACCCCGGGCAGCCCGAGGCCTACTCACGCGGGAAGCGGCGTTTGCGCGAACTCAAGGAACGGCTGTCCCAGGCTGTCAGCATACCTGCAGTCAAACCCACGCCGACTCATCCGGCACAACGGGATTTTGCAAAGCCCGACTATCTGGCCGCAGTCGAACGCGCCAAGGAGCTCATAGCTGGTGGCGATTTCATGCAGGTTCAGGTAGGGCAGCGCATCAAGAAGCGCTATACCGAATCGCCACTTTCGCTGTACCGTGCACTGCGCTCTCTCAATCCCAGCCCCTACATGTACTACTACCACTTTGGTGACTTCCATGTGGTGGGTGCCAGTCCCGAAATTCTGGTTCGTCAGGAGCAGGTTCCCGCAACGACCAATGGGGGGGCAACGACTACCAAAGTCACCATTCGGCCACTGGCCGGCACGCGTCCGCGCGGCGCCACGCCGGAGCTAGACAAGGCTGCCGAGGCAGAATTGGTCCATGATCCCAAGGAACGCGCAGAGCATGTGATGCTGATAGACCTGGCGCGAAACGACATCGGTCGCATTGCCAAGATTGGTAGCGTCAAGGTGTCCGACGCGTTTTGTGTGGAGCGTTACAGCCACGTCATGCACATCGTGAGCAATGTTGAGGGTACCCTCCAGGAGGGCATGACCAGCATGGACGTACTCAAAGCCACTTTTCCCGCCGGCACGCTGACCGGAGCACCCAAGGTTCATGCCATGGAACTGATTGACCAGCTGGAGCCGATCAAACGGGGCATTTATGGCGGGGCCTGCGGTTACCTGAGCTATGCCGGTGACATGGATGTGGCCATTGCCATTCGAACCGGCATCATCAAGAACCAGACCCTGTATGTGCAGGCGGCCGCCGGTGTGGTGGCCGACTCGGTACCCGAGCTGGAGTGGAAGGAAACGGAGGCCAAGGCGCGTGCCTTGCTGCGCGCAAGCGAACTGGTTGAGGAGGGGCTGGAATGAAACTCGTAATGATCGACAACTACGACAGCTTCACTTACAACATCGTCCAGTACTTTGGCGAGCTGGGGGCCCAGGTCGAGGTGTTTCGCAACGACGAAATCACGGTGGAGGGTATTGCGCAGCGCCAACCAGACCGGCTGGTGGTGTCGCCTGGCCCCTGTTCGCCGGCTGAAGCCGGCATCTCGGTAGCCGCCATTCGCCACTTCATCGGTAAATTGCCGATTCTCGGAGTGTGTCTTGGCCATCAAAGCATTGGCGCGGCCCTGGGTGGCAAGATCGTACGGGCCCAACAGCTGATGCATGGCAAGACCAGCGTGATCACAACCACAGAAGAGGGTGTCTTTGCCGGTTTGCCGCGCCAGTTTACGGTCAACCGCTACCACTCATTGGCGATTGAACGTGCAAGCTGTCCTGCGGAGTTGACGATCACCGCCTGGACAGACGATGGTGAAATCATGGGGGTTCGGCACGCCGGGCTGCCAGACACAGTGCGGCTGGAGGGCGTGCAGTTCCATCCGGAGTCCATTTTGACGGAGCATGGGCATGCCATGCTGCAAAATTTCTTGCGTTGAACGGCCGACAAATTGCTATTATTATGGTAGCTGAATATGCATGTTTTACGAGGGCTGGAGGCTAATTTGATCAATGAAGTTCGGACGCAAGCTGCAGTGGTTGATTTGCGCAGCGACACGGTGACACGGCCCACGCAGGCGATGCGAGCGGCCATGATGCAAGCGCCGCTTGGCGACGATGTGTTTGGCGATGACCCCACTGTTAATGCATTGCAGGACAAGCTGGCCGGGTTGCTGGGTTTTGAGGCTGCATTGTTCATGCCCACAGGCACCCAGAGCAATTTGTGTGCGATCCTGGCGCATTGCGGGCGCGGTGACGAGTACATCGTCGGTCAGTTGGCGCACACCTACCGGTACGAGGGCGGTGGCGCTGCCGTGCTGGGCAGCGTTCAACCCCAGCCGTTGACTCAGGATGAGCAGGGGCGCATGGCACTTTCAGACATTGTCGGGGCCATCAAACCAGACGATTGCCACTTCGCCCGGACACGGCTGCTTTGTCTGGAAAACACCTGGAATGGTCACCCGATGCCAATGGACTACTTGCACAGTGCACAGGTGATTGCGCGCGAGAAAGACCTGGCGCTGCATCTGGACGGGGCGCGGTTGTTCAATGCCGCGGCCGCCATCAAGGCCTCTGGGGAGACGGTTGCCAGTGCCGCCGGGCGCATCACCGGTCACTTTGATAGCGTGTCGGTCTGTTTCAGCAAAGGGCTGGGCGCGCCGGTGGGGTCGGCGCTGTGCGGAAGTCGCGACCTGATTCAGCGCGCGCACCGGGTGCGCAAAATGGCGGGAGGCGGCATGCGCCAGGTCGGCCTGCTCGCCGCCGCGGCCAGCCATGCGCTGGACCACCATCTGGAGCGCCTGGTGGATGACCACGCGCTGGCCCAGCGCCTGACACAGGGGTTGCAGGGGCTGGACGGCCTCACCGTGCGTTCAGCCCAGACCAATATCGTGTTTGTGGATGTGGTCGGGAACCGGGGCCCCGCTTTACTGGACTTTCTCAAAGCGCATGGCGTACTGGCAACTGGCCTGATTGGTTTGCGCTTTGTAACGCATCTTGACGTGGACGCCGCCGGAATCGACCACACGATTGGCTGTGTGCGCCAGTTCATGGCCCAAACGACGGCTGATCCAACCAGTGCAAAGGCCGGCGGGCCGTATTGAAGCCGGGCCAGCATCCACTATGAGCGCTGACTCCTTGCTGTTGTTTGTCATGGCCGGTTTGCTGCTCAATTTGACGCCGGGGCCGGACGTGTTGTACATCGTTTCCAGTGCGTTGCGCGGTGGGGTCCGTGCGGGTATGGTGGCCGCGCTGGGCATCACCGCGGGCTGTTTTGTTCACATCGTTGCTGCTGCCCTGGGGGTGAGCGCCTTGATGGCGGCATCGGCTCCTGCGTTTGGTATTCTCAAGTGGTTGGGTGCTGCCTACTTGGTTTATATCGGCATCCGAATGGTGCTGTCCAAAGCCCAATCCGCTATTGAGTTGGAAGCAGGCAGTGTAGATTTAACGGGGGCTAGGAGCGAATATGGCTATAAGCCGATCTTCTTGCGGGGATTTTGGACCAATGCCCTGAATCCGAAGGTCGCCTTGTTTTTTTTGGCCTTTTTGCCGCAGTTCATTGCGCCCACGGTGGAGCACAAGCCGATCGCGTTCTTGCTGCTGGGCCTGCTGTTTAATTTCAACGGTCTTTGGGTCAACCTGGGCTGGGCACTGGCCGCTGATTGGCTGATGCGGCGCACACGCGGGGTTTTCACCGCCGGGATGCCCCAAGGTGAAAACGCGCCCCCTCGGGGGGCAGCGACGCGCGAAGCGGCGGACCGTGGTGGTCTATTGGTTTGGCTGGACCGGCTCGCAGGCACGCTGTTTATCGGATTTGGAATCAAACTGGCGCTGACAGACGCGCCCAACCTATAAAAAGGAAATCACCATGCCGACGCCCCTTGGCCAAATCACCCCGCAAGAAGCACTGCAACGCACGATCGAACACCGGGAAATTTTTCACGATGAAATGCTGCACTTGATGCGTCAGATCATGTCGGGTGAGATGTCGCCGGTCATGATGGCCGCCATTACAACCGGTCTGCGCGTGAAGAAGGAGACCATTGGCGAGATCACCGCCGCAGCGCAGGTCATGCGCGAGTTCTCGACCAAGGTCGACGTTGCCGACAAGACCCACCTGGTAGACATCGTGGGCACCGGCGGCGATGGCTCCCATACCTTCAATATTTCAACCTGTTCCATGTTTGTGGCCGCCGCTGCCGGCGCCAAGGTCAGCAAGCATGGCGGGCGTGGAGTCAGCAGCAAAAGCGGTAGCGCTGACGTGCTGGAGGCCCTAGGGCTCAATATCAACCTGCCGCCAGCTGCCATCGCCCGTTGTGTGCAAGAGCAGGGAATTGGATTCATGTTTGCTCCCAATCACCATCCGGCCATGAAAAATGTCGCACCGGTGCGTCGGGAAATGGGCATCAAGACAATTTTCAACCTGCTTGGCCCGTTGACCAATCCAGCCAGTGCACCCAACATTCTGATGGGCGTATTCCACGCTGACTTGGTGGGCATTCAGGTGCGGGTGATGCAGCGTCTGGGTGCCGAGCATGCGCTGGTCGTCTACGGCCGTGATGGAATGGATGAAGTCTCGTTGGGCGCCTCCACTTTGGTGGGCGAGCTCAAAAATGGCGTAATCACAGAATACGAAATCCACCCGGAAGACTTTGGCATGGTCATGGCCAGCAACCGGTCGCTCAAGGTGGAAACGCCGAATGATTCGCGCGACATGCTGCTGGGGGTGCTGAACAACCAGGCCGGTGCACCCAAAGATATTGTGGTGCTCAATGCCGGCGTGGCTTTGTATGCAGCCAATGTGGCGCCGAGCATGTTGGGAGGGATCGCTTTGGCACGCGCCGCCATTGAATCCGGCGCCGCACGGGCTAAGCTTGATGGGCTGGTGGCGCTGTCACGTCGACTTCAGGAAGAACAGCCATGAGTTTCTATTCCAGTTTGCTGTTAGTCGTCGGCGCGCCAATCGTAGGTGCCTATGTGTGGTGGCGCATAGTTCACTCGCGTGATGGCGAGCGTTATCTCAAACAGCGTATGCAAGGGCCTTTCGTGCCAATCAACGAGAAAAATGATGAGTGATATTTTGGACAAAATTGTGGCGGTCAAGCACCAAGAGGTGGCAGCCGCCTCCAAGCGCAAGCCGCTGGCGGTTGTACGGGCAGATGCCGAGTCACGGGTGCTGACCCGTGACTTTGTGGGGGCTCTCAAGGTCAAGATCGCTGCCGGCAAGCCAGCGGTGATCGCCGAAATCAAGAAGGCCAGCCCCAGTAAGGGCGTGCTGCGTGAAGACTTCATTGCGGCCGACATTGCCCAAAGTTACGCCGAGTTTGGTGCGGCCTGTCTGTCGGTGTTGACCGACGTGCAGTTTTTTCAGGGCGAGGTCGATTACCTGAAACAGGCTCGAGCCAGTTGCCAGTTGCCGGTCCTGCGCAAGGATTTCCTGGTCGACCCCTACCAGATCTACGAGTCCCGGGTCATGGGTGCGGACTGCATTTTGTTGATTGCCGCCTGCCTGGATGACTCTCAAATGAAAGATCTGGAAGCAATTGCCCGCAGCCTGGACGTGGCAGTGCTGGTCGAGGTGCACGACAGCTTCGAGCTGGAGCGGGCACTCAAACTAAAAACGCCGTTGATCGGCATCAACAACCGCAACCTGAAGACCTTTGAGGTCTCACTAGACACGACGCTGGCGCTCAAGGCCCAGGTTCCGTCCGAACGCTTGCTGGTCACCGAAAGCGGCATTCTGACCCGTGACGATGTGTTGCGCATGGCGGTGGCCGGGGTAAATGCGTTCCTGGTCGGTGAAGCCTTCATGCGCGCGCCAGATCCCGGCGAAGCGCTGGCGGCGCTTTTTGGTTGAACGGGCCATGCGATGTCACGAGCGATGGATTGCGAGGCAGTTTTGAAGCCTGAGATCGCAACTCCGGTCGGAGACCAGCTGCACACGGCTGATCCTGCGGACTGGCCGGTTGCCGAAGATTGGCAGCCGGCGGTAGATGCATTCTTCCAGTCTGAAGCCGGGTTGGGGCTGTTGACGTACTTGCGCCAACGACTGCAGGCCGGTGCCACGGTCTTTCCGCCTCAGCCGCTGCGGGCCTTGCAGCTCACACCAAGGCACTCCGTGCGTGTTGTGATTTTGGGCCAGGACCCCTACCACGGGCGGGGCCAGGCTGAGGGATTGGCATTCTCTGTGGCGCCGGGAGTGGCGCTGCCGCCATCCCTTCGCAATATCTTCAAAGAGCTCCAGCGCGATCTCGGCACTCCGTTCCCGCCGTTTCCGCAGCCCGGCGGAAGCTTGGTCAAGTGGGCGCAAAAAGGTGTTTTACTGCTCAACACGTGTCTGACAGTGGAAGAGGGGCAACCGGCCAGTCATTCCGGCAAAGGCTGGGAACTGCTGACCGATGCTTTGATATGCCAGGTGTCGCAGCAGGCGCAGCCCGCCGTGTTTATGCTTTGGGGTGCACACGCACAGAGCAAACGTACACTGATTGATGCCAAACGTCATCGGGTTCTGACCGCCAATCACCCATCACCACTGTCCGCCCTGCGTCCGCCGCGGCCTTTTATCGGTTGTGGTCATTTTTCGCAAGCACGAGCCTGGCGGGATGAGCAGACGGCAGGTGGAACTGGCGGGTCAGCCGGGTGCTGTTAAGCACCCCGGAAGGAAAAAACTTCAGGCAGTGACATGACAGAGCCAATACTTCATGGCATAATCCGGGGTTCACCTTGGAGAGGTGGCCGAGTGGTTAATGGCAGCAGACTGTAAATCTGCCCTCTTACGAGTACGCTGGTTCGAATCCAGCCCTCTCCACCAGTGATGCTGGTAAAGACACCGGCATTTACCTTGTAATCCGTGGTGAGGCCACAGTCTATGGCATTGTCATAAAACTCCTGGACCCCTACATTGGAGGTAGCCGCAGCGTTGAAAATCAAGCCCG
>CAIQBN010000185.1 GCA_903870065.1 uncultured beta proteobacterium
CGGCGGCAGCGGGCTGGGCCTGTCCATCGTGCGCAATCTGGCCGAGCTGATGGGTGGTGAAGTGGGCGTGCACAGTGAGCCCGGGCAGGGTTCGCGCTTCTGGTTTCACGTGCGGCTCACCCATGCACCGCGCAGCGCAACAACGCTTGCGCCAACTGGCGGCGCGGCAGGGATGGGACACTTCCTGAAGTCGGTGTTCAGCCAGCAAGGAATGCGAATGTCATGCAATCAGCAGTTCCTGCATCGCCGCGGACACATCGGCAGATGTCAGGATAGTCATGTCAACGTCGATGGTGCCACCCAGGTGGGAAAGTCGCTGTGACTGGACTTCGATGCAGCGCTTATACACATTGCGAACAAAGCGGCCATTTGAGACGGTTTGGCCCGCCTCAAACAGTTGGGGCAGACGTTCCATCAAAAAAGACCCTGACGGATAAGCCAATGAACCGCCCCGCAGCGAGTCAGAATCGCCGCTTTGCTCAGTCACCAACTGATGCGCTGATCGACCTCAAAGTCTGGTGCGGGTTGCGCCGCAAGATTCCAGTCCGGCTCAATTTGCGCCCCGTCATCCGACTGCGCATCACCACACTCATCCCACAACGGTGGCCCGCGTGCCGGGGATATGCGCGGGGGCTCCGAGTCGACACCGATGTGGTCCAGAATCCGTCTGATCTGCACGCCCTCGGTAATAAAGGCGATCAGGCGCATCTGACCACCGCACAGCGGGCAGACCAGCCAGAGCGGCCTACCGTGACTGTTTTGGTCGGGTCTATTTTCGATGCTGGAGTTGGGGCTGGTGCACGCTTGAGGGTTGACACTTCGGCTTTTTGCAGCTCCTGTGCACTTTTCAGATCGGCACCAATCTCTGCTTTGGCCTTCAGGAACTTAAGCACCTGCCCGTGACGGCCGGCTTTTATGAGCCCGACGTTCTCTGCAAAAACAACATCGCTGATAGCGCCGTCGGCGTGCTCAGCCTCCAGCTGGCCAAAAATATCGACTGGGCTTTTACCCTTGATGCCGTACTGCGCCGCCCGCTGCTCCAAGTCCGCAATGGACTGAGCCTTCTCCTGCGCGGCTTGCTTGATAGCCCCTACGCGAGTTTTAGCCTCCTGAAAGCCCGCAGGTAAAGCATTTGGTCCGGGGCCTGCAGGGGTTACGCCTGGACGATCGGCGAAAGTTGAGTCAAATTCTGAACGCGTCGTTGTGGACCCATCAGGGAACACCAGCATGTTTTGCGCACCTGCAGTGGGGTCATACCCTAACTGCTGCTGGTGATGCCGGTGCGGTCTGCGCGCACCAGGTGGTAGCCCGGCATCTGGGGCAGTCGTGGAGGCTCTTTGCCTAGCGCATCGTTGGGTTGTGCATCCAGACCAACGCAGCGGGTAACTACATTGCCGGGCTCGATGAATGCTATGTATTCGCTAGCGGGGTTGGCCATGGCCGCGCGCCCTAGCGCTATAAACTCGTCAACGTAGAACTGGTAATTGGTGAACAGTACGAAGTTCTGAAAGTGGTCTGGTCCGGTGCCGGTGTAGTGGCGCAGGCGGTGCAAGGAGTAGTCCACCCGCGGTGCGGTAAACAAGGAGAGGGGCTGGGCTTCGCCCGCACGGGGCTCATAGGTGCCATTGGCAATGCCATCGTCCATGGCAGCCAGGTCGGGCAGGTCAAACACGTCGCGCATCAGCATGCGACGCTGGGCACCCATATTGCCCTCTACATGGTCGTGTTCAGCAAACGAAAAATGCACCGGAATGGGTTGGGTGCTGGTGCCAATTTCGAGTTCCACCTGGTGGTTTTCCAGCAGCAGCCGAAACTGCTCCAGGTAGTAATCCTTGTACAGATCGGGGCGGGTCAGCGTGGTCTCAAAGCGGCCGGGCCCGGCCACAAAACCATAACTCAG
>CAIQBN010000186.1 GCA_903870065.1 uncultured beta proteobacterium
GGAGCTGGTGAGAACGACGTCGCAGGTTGCGATCGACTGAAACACCTCATTCCAAATGACTTGAGTCGCACCCGCATGGGGCAATCTCACTGTGGTTCACTGTGGTTGGTTGAATGTGGCGGGCATCGATGCACCTTACATGGCTGGTTTGCTTGCCGCTTCAGCCACCTCGTAAACCATGCGAAACCGTCCGCTAGCCAGCATCTCTTCGGTGCTGGTGCCATAGCCGAGGAAAAAGCGTGTGCCAAGCGCTGTACTAAGGTCGGTGCTGTCCAGGATATCGATCAGCAAGGCTTGATCATTGTTGGCGGCGACGTTGCTGAGATAAGCGGCAAGCGGCCCGCCCAGGTAGGGCCACCAGTTGCTCACGCCACCGCGCGCCCACACCGTCACGGGGACATCGTGTTGGCCCGTCACCGCGCCCGGCACCAGTGCCACGACGTAAATGTTGTAGCTGGGTCTGGCCAGCCTCTGGGCACCGACAACTTGGAGCGCTTGGGTGCTTGACACCAATTTGAGCTTGCTCGTCAGTGTCAAAAAGCGGTTGGAGCCCAAGCGTTGGGTTACAGCAAAGAAAGGCGGAATTTTGTCTGCCGCCACCGGCTGGTTGGCAGCAGTGGTGTCCAGGTCAAAGAAGCTATCCAGCCCTGCGTCAATCACACCCACCGGGCTACTCTGGCTGATGAATCCGCCGTCGCCCTGCTGGCCGCTGCTATTGAGGCCAAAGCTCCAGGGTATGCCATCGCCGCGCAAGGCGAGGGAATGCCTACCACCGGTGCCTATGGCGGCATAGGTGTCGGTGCCGACCCTGACCGGTTGTGCCCTTGATACCACCTGCTTGCCGTCGCCGAGTTGCCCCTCGCTGCCGGCACCCCATGCCCACAGTCCTCCGTCCAGGGCCAAGGCCAGGCTACTGTCGGGGCCAGCAGAAATCGCTTTGATCGTGGGCAAGCCCGCGACCAGAGTCGGCGCATCCACTTGCTGAGCACTGGCCGGGCTGGTTTGCAGATAGATGTTGTCGCCCCAGGCCCAGACCCGGCCCAGGGTGTCCAGCGCCATCGACCGATCGCCCCCGGCCGACAGTGCAGCGATGTTCGACAAGGATGTCAGCATGCGCGGCTGCATTGTCTCGTAGGCGTTGTCGCCCAACTGACCGGATGCGTTGTAACCCCAAGCCCATACCCGCCCCTGCAGGTCCAGCCCCATCATGTGGTTGCTGCCTGCGCTCACGTCTGAGAGCGCGGGCACACCGGAAGCCAAGGTCGGGACAGAGGCGAAAATTTCACTGGGAGCTAAGGCGAGCGCCCCCAAGAGGTTGGAGCCCCATCCCCACAGCTGGCCTTTGTTATCCAGCGCGGCGCTGCTGCTGTCTCCTGCGGCAATGCGCCGGATACCGGTGAGTCCTTGTGCTACGACCGGGCTGGCGCTCACGGGGGTGAAAGAATCGTCTCCCAGTTGTCCTAGTCCATTGTCGCCCCAGGCCCGCACGGTGCCGTCTGCCAGGAGCGCCAGGGCGTGGTCTCGTCCACTGGCGATGCGTGTTGCGGGGCCGAGCCCTTTCACCAGGCCGGGCACCGACAGGGTGCTGCTCGCGCCGCCACCCAACTGGCCCACCGCGTTATTGCCCCAAGCCAACAGGCGGCCAGAGGCGTCAAGTGTCAGTGCATAGTCCGCACCCAAAGCAAAGTGGGCAATCGGGCCGGTCACACCCTTGGGCGGTGCGAAGTCACCATAGCCAAACTCTACGGTGCCGTTACCCAACTGCCCATTCGCGTTGTCGCCATAGGCCAGCAAACGTCCGTCGGTGAGTGTTACCAAAATGTTGTCAACCCCGAGCCGAACCTGCGCCACCGTCCCTGGCAATCCGGCCACGCGCGCAGGCCCGGTCGCGTTTTCTTCAAAATACCCGGCAAGAGAGCCCCAGACCCAGAGACTGCCATCTGTCAACACCGCAGCAACGCTGGCACTGCCCACCGCAAAGCTGCGCACCTTGCCAAACTTTTCCAGTGCATTCAGGTAGACGGGTGACGAAGCCGACGTCACTGAATCGTCGCCCAACACCGTCATGTCGTTGGCGCCCCAGCTCCACAACCGACCCATGCTGTCCAGCGCAAAACTGCTGTTCGAGGCGACATCAATGGCGACGACCTGAACGTCGGCCATCGGGAAATTCACCGACACCGGCAGCCTGCGGGTGAGCACGGTGCTGTCGCCCAGTTGGCCGTCGGTGTTGCGACCCCAGGCCATGACCTTGCCATCGCGCGTGAGCGCGAGGCTGTGCGACCTGCCTGCGCGCACATCCACCACGTTATCAAGCTGCAATACTTTGATGGGGGTTTTGCTGTCTTTTATGGTGGAGGCCCCTTGGCCAAGCTTGCCAAAGCTGTTGGAACCCCAGGCCCAGACCGCGCCTTGCCGGTCTGCTGCCAGAGAGTGAAAGTAGCCTGCATCCACGGCAATGATGGACTCCAGGCCCGTAACCCTGCCAGGTGTTGCGCGCGTAGTCACCGTGCCATCGCCAAGTTGCCCATTCCCGTTGTTTCCCCAGGCCAGCACACTCCCATCGCGCAGGAGGGCCATGGCGTAGGAGCTTCCCGCAGACAGACCCACCACATTGCCGGGGGCGGCCAGGTCGACGGGCGCCGGTGTAGGCCGGAACAGCTCTCGCCCGGAACCTAACTGCCCATAAAAGTCATCACCCCAGGCGTAGACCTTGCCGTCCTGGCTCAGTGCCAGGCTGTGCGTAGCACCCCCTGCCACCTGCGGCGTTGCACCCCACGCACACATACTGCAAGCCCATAAAGCCACTGCCAAAAGCGCGCGCATACTTTTGCTTCCGAAAAAAATGGTCTTTGCCAATAGGCTGTCTGGTTTCAATTCCAGTTAGGCGTCACCTGGGCTTCCCAGCGCCCGGTCACGTTGCCAACGCAAGCGAACCTACCGTTAACCCGGAGCTGGTTTACGCCAGACCGCACCATGTTGCCTGTGTAATTACAGCCGTCACTGTTGTTGCGCCCCGCACGCCTTTGAATGCTGATTCGCTGTTTAGGTGTTGAAGAGTTCCCGTCGGTAACACTCTGCCCGGTGCAACGCCCCTCAAAAAACTGCGCTTCGCGCGTGATGAGCTGGCAATCAAAACTCCCGTTCGTGGTGACGATCCATTGGCCTTGCAAGGTTCCTGACTGGCTGTACATGGTGACATCAAAGGTCAGGGATTTGATGTCGGCGGCTTGGCCCACGCAGGGCGTGAGGCATGCCGCGATGGCCATCAGGGCGGAAAGATAGAAGCGCACGTCGCGCAAAGTGCAAGTGTTCATTTCAGTGGAAATCTCAAATATTTTTGATATTCGCTGTTCTTCTTTCCGATTTGCAAGGGTGTGCCAATGCGGCCACCCTGTTCGGAAAATGCTTCAAACTGCGTCTGAATCTGGATCACTTGGCCTGCCGTGCCGGGATCTACCGAGAACTGGGTGGTGGAAGAGCTGCTTGTTCCATAAGTTTTCGATTCTTCCTCCCCCCACTTCCAGCCTTCCGTATAGGTTGCCGTTATTTTGGCTTGAACTGGACTTTTTTCGCCCGTACCAACTTCTACGGCGACGGAAACACCAATTGAATGCTCAAAGCTTGTCGCCTTTGTTTGCTCGAATGAGTTGGTGACCGTGAAGGGCCCCATAACATGTTTTTCGGCGTTTTGACTATTGTCGAAAAACCCGACACTTTCATACGTTTCTGAACGCCGCATGTAATAAAAGGGCGAGTTTTGGAACGCATTTAAGTAACGATTGCTATCACCACAGACCGCTTGCACCTCCGCACTAGCTGGAGGGCTGTAGTAGGTGTTAGCACATTGAGAATTCAGGCTTGGTATTTGGGTATACGGGACCCGGATTGTTGACGAAAAGCGATTGCCGCTGTTGTCCAGCGGTCTAAAGTCGGTGAGTTTTGGCTCCACATCGCCGTCGTCGCCACCTTCTGCAACGGTGAGCGGATACTTCAGCAGGTACACGGGAGGATTTTCCACACTGCCGGACCCTTTGCAGTTCCACAAGGGGCAGCCAACGAAGCTGGACCCGTCGATAACGCCAAAATTACCCAACTCTTGCCTACTTGATTCTGGGAAAACCGTCTTAAAAATTTCAAGTGGGTAGTAGTCACCTGAGCCCCAACCGCTGAACGCTAGCGGCCCTTGTTCGCCGCGTATTGTGAATCGCTTTGCAACACACCACACCGCATCCGTCGCATTTTTATTGGGCTCAATATCCCATCCGATGTTCACTTCTGAGCCCAAGGCTACATACCCGGTTGGACAATTCAAACGCCAGACGGTACCAGCGTAGTCCCCACCCCCTTGCCAGTTGTTCCAGATGCGTGTGTACGATGTAGGTGGCACCAGCAGATCTTGTTTTGGCGAGGTGTCTTTGATCACGATGGCGGAGCGGTGCCGGGTGTTTCTGATTGCCGCGCTGGATATATCGTCCCAGTTGCGTTCAACAAAAAAGCTGATGGGGTGCCAGCCATCAGTCGTCTTGGGCGACCACATTTGCCCGCCAAAGGCGCCGCCTTGGTGGTAGCTGTTCCACTTGAAAGTAAAGGCATCAACATAGGAGATCAGCAGACCTTCGCCAATGTCCATGGTTCTGGGGTCGTAGACGTTGATGGTGAGGGGCTTGGTTACCGTCCCGACCTTGACTGTCAACACCTGAACACACGGCGCGTTGCTATTGGCAGTGACGGTGATCTTGTCCGAAGCGGTGACCACATTTGCACAAGACGCACCCGACGATACTGCAACGCTGAAAGGAAGCGTGCTATTGACCACTTTGACCGGTATGTCGACGAACTTGCCCGCTGTGAGCTTCGCAACGTTTTGGCCGAGGACGATCTTTGGAGCTTCTGGCGTGGGAGCCGTCCCCAGCTGAACAACACTCACGACATCGCGTGGGGTGAGCTTCACATTGGTGTAACTCGTCAAGCCGACCAGAACTCTGGACAGCGTCACTATCCCCGTTGCTTGATCAAATGAATCAAAATCTGGTGCAGTGCCGAAATTCGCGCTCAGCACGTCACGAATAGTGATGACGGCTTTGAACCTTAAATCGCCGACTATCAGCGACTCAATAGTCAGGTGGCCATTTGCTGTGTTGTAGCTGGCGATTTGCGCGAATGCGCCCCCACCCCACATGGCTGCGACAAACAGCAGTATCTTGAACAGAATTCTCATTTCTACGCTCCTAAAAAATTAGGCATGTCAGATCTCTGGCATGCATCCCTCGAAAAAATTAAACCCCGATAAATTCGATCCCGGTCTGGGATAAGCCCACCAGGTTGATGTTGTTGGCTGTCTGGCCGAGATCCGCCACCAAGACGGTCAGCGCGCCTTGGCTCATTCCGCCGTCAAAAATAGCCACCACTGATGCCAATTGCGCGTCAGTGGGGGCAGCGCCAAACAGGTTAGTCCAGAGCAAGGCTGCGACATCTGCATTGCTGGTCTTACCCGCCACGCCCAAGGCAGCGGTAGCAAGATGCTCATAGCTCATTCCGTTATCAAGCAATGACAGCGCAACGCCGACAAACTGCTTGTTTGCTACGGTCGCTGCGCCGAAAACGGTTCCCAGAAGTTTGACGGCCTGACCGGCATGGCCATTCAGATCGAGAGCCAGGCTGACATCCGAAAACTTGAGGCGCTCGATGTTTTTCAGGCTGTCCGTGCCGTCGGACAGGCCTGCGGTGCGTTTGTCCTGCACGGTCGTGGTCGCACCCAGGGTCAACGTGTAGGAGCTTCGGGTTGCCGTGTAGGCGGATGTGTCGATACCAGCACCACCATCAAGCGTGTCGATACCTCCACCACCAGTGAGTGTGTTGTTCCCAGGATTGCCATTGATTGTGTCGTTACCCGAGCCGCCAATGGCATTCTCTACAACTGCGCCGTTGGCAATGGTGAAGCCGCCTGTAATGCCGGCTACATGCGACACATAGCCGCCTGCGTTTGCTCCAGTCAATGGCGCCTCCCGTAAATCAATCGTGCAAGCGGTGGTCGCAGTAGCCGCTGAAATGGTGTCGGCGCCACCGGCATCCCAAATACAACTCCAAAACGTACCCGGCGCGTTGGCAATGGGAACCACATACTGGTCGTTACCGGTTTTGTAAGTTGTATTTTTTCCGTAAATCAGCTGGATGGCAGCAATGTCAAAAGCCATGGGAGTAGCACTTTGGCCAAATGAATCTTCTCCACCACCCAAGTTGGTGCTTTTTCCGAGGGAGTCCACCTGCCAACCAGTGTTGTAAGACATGATTGTCCAGATACCTTGGTTCAAAGCATTGGTACCATAAGAATCCATTCCTTTGTTGGAACCGAAAGCAGCATAAAGCTCAACCCCCGGGAAGGTCTCAGCATCCACAGGGAGGGCACTATTCGTCCCATCACGGCCGCCACCATCGTGTGGATGTGCTAACCCCAACATGTGCCCCATTTCGTGCAACAAGGTGTAAAAGCCCAGGCCTCCCGGGGCAAGGCCCTCTTCTGACCAGCTTGGAGCATCGGCATTGAACAGGCCAGCCAAAGGCACATCGATGTCTGCATTCTTTGTGTCAGGTGTTTCATGTGACCCAAGAATTCCGGGCTTTATCAACCATCCTTTTGGGTCGTCCAATTGGGTTTTGTCGTAGTGGCCTTCAATCAAGTCAGATTTCGTGCCTGGAGCAACTTTGATGAAGGTCACATTGCTCACATTGGACCACTCCCGGAACGCTTGAGTCCAAAAAACAAGTTCGAAGTTCTGTATGGGAGTAGTTCCCACTACTTGTCCATCTTGCAGCGTAACCGTGCCGCCATCGGTAACCGTCCAAGTGATCGTTGCGCCCTGACCAGGGCCTTTTGCAAACGAGCCACCCCATATCAGGCTATCGGTGTAAGGGTTTTTATCTCCTGCGTCTTCTGTGGGAACCCCGGTTGGGTACGCCGAGTTAATGTTGCCGAAGTTGCCAGGCGTGTAGAAGACCGAGTCACTGTTGGCCTTGAGCCCACCAGGGTCTGTGGCGGTAACACGCACAGTGTAGGCAGGGCTGTTCGCTGGCGCGGTGCCCGAGAACGTGCGGGTAGCGGGGTTAAAGCTCAACCAGCTCGGCAAGGCTGCGCCCGAGCTGAGCGTGGCGGAATAGCTCAACGCATTGCCATCGGGGTCGGAGAATGTCGTCGACGGTACGGTATAAGAATACTTAATACCTTCGGTCCAATTCAAGTTTGGCAACTGATTGGCAACAACCGGCGCACGGTTAGCAGCAGTCGCTGCCGGTGTGGTCAACACAAAATCATCAAAGACACTCAGCCCGCCGGTATCGATGGCTGTGACGCGCACCGTGTAGTCCGGGGTACTAGTGGGCGCGGTACCGCTGAAGGTGCGGGTGCTTGCGTTGAAGCTGAACCAAGACGGCAGGGCAGCACCACTGCTTTGCGCGGCTGAATAGGTCAGCGCGTTGCCATCGGGGTCGGTGAAGGTGGTGGTGGTGAATGGGATGGTCTTGGCTGTACCTTCTTGCCAGGGCAAGTCTGCTAACGGAGATGTAACCACCGGGGCACGGTTGGCAACAATTGCAGCGGGTGTTGTCAACACAAAATCATCAAACGCACTCAGCCCGCCGGTATCGGTGGCTGTGACGCGCACCGTGTAGTCCGGGGTGCCAGTGGGCGCGGTACCACTGAAAGTGCGGGTGCTTGCGTTGAAGCTGAGCCAGGACGGCAGGGCAGCACCACTGCTTTGCGCGGCTGAATAGGTCAGCGCGTTGCCATCGGGGTCGGTGAAGGTGGTGGTGGTGAATGGGATGGTCTTGGCTGTACCTTCTTGCCAGGGCAAGTCTGCTAACGGCAAGGCGACGATTGGCGCCCGGTTTTGGCTTTGATCGGGGTTGAAGTCGAAGGCAACGCTAAAAGTGCCTGTCTGCAGATTGTCCGCTCCATGGACCGCGATGTAGTAAGTTGTGCCCGCCGTGACCGACAGGTTCTTCAGGACATCTGCGACCCCGATTCCGCCTTCCACAAGGCTTGCACCACTTTTAAAGTTTACGAGGTAGGTACCGGCGCTGTCCAAGACATCTATGTTTGTGTTGAGTGTCGAGGAGGGCGTGAGGGTGAGGTTCAGCGTGGTGGCCCCGCTAGGCGCTGTCACTACAAAAAACTGTTCCTCAAGGGTCTTTGCAATTGCTCCAGTTGCGTACGCGTTGTAGGTGGGGCCGGGAGTCACAATCGTTGTTGTGGTGTGGGCCGGGCCTTGGACAGCCAGGGTGTAAGCGCCCGTGCTGTAGTTGGCTCCGCCAATCTGAATTTGGAAGGATGTGCCTGCGCGCAGGTATTGATAGGTTGTTTCGGTACCGCCTGCATAAAACCCATCGATGACTGGAGTTACTGCGGAGAAGTCGGCACCGTAAAACAGCCGCAACTGGGCGTCGAGGCTTGGGCTGGCGACACTGATCGTGTAATAGCCATCCTGCCAGGCGCGAAAATTGTATGCGGCCACCGGGTTGCTGGCGCTGATGACCGGCCCGTTAGTTCTCGTGTAAAAGCCGCCCTGCCCCCCGCCATAAAACCAGCTTAAGGACAATAGGACACCCAAATCGTCATAAGCGGCCTGCTCGAAAAGCGGTGAGGCCGTCACCCGGCCAACTTCTATTTCCAAACCGGCATTCCCACCCCACGCTACTGCGCCAGTGGCGACACACGACGCAGCCACGTTGGCCCCAAGCATCGCGGAGAGCTTTTCGATGAAGGATTTGCCAACATCTCCGGCCGCTACATTGCAGCCATAAATCAAAACATCGGCACTCGGTGCCAATGCCTCACCCATCGCGCGCAAAGCTTGCTGGTGGGCTGCCAGATATTCATGCCCCACCAGGGAATTTCCCAGCGATAGCGTACCGGGGGTTCCATGAGAAATGAGGTGGATGGCTCCTACGCCGTTTCGGCCTTGAAGGTGACCGCATATTTGATCCATCCCGTCAAAGCGATCATCCAGCACTACGCACTCCACACCGGCCGGAATCAATGCCGCCAATGCACTGTGCTGCTCCACCTGCGAATCTATAAATGCAATGCTTTGGCTCGTAGTAGTTGTTGTGCTTGGTGCAAAAGTGGCCAAGGCGAAGTGGGCCATGAATGTTTGATTTTCAGTAGCGCGGGAGGAAATCGGTGCAACAGTAACAGTCATGCAGAGGCTTCTTTGGTCAATGTTGTAGGGTGATAGATTCGTGCGGTTTCTTACCAGTCTTGACTGATCAGGCGCTTGGCCAGCGCCCGCAAGGGCGCCTTGTCTTGCAACTGTGTGCGGGTGAGTGCCACCAGGTTGACGTTTACAAAACCAACATCTGGCAAACGGAAGTGGTCTTTGAGCAGGCCTTCATGCTCGAACCCCAGGCGCAACGCATTGTGAAGCGCCTGCGGGTTGTCTTCGTAGATGTAGGCATAAACCTTGTTGAAGCACATTAAAAACAGCGCAAAGTGCAGCACCAGCATGGTGGCCTTGATGCCGTATGTAAGAGGTACTGTTCCAGTGAAACCTACCGAGAACTCGGTCTTGTGGTTGTGGGGGTCGATGCTGCTCAGGCTCGCCAAACCCAGTGGCGTGCCACCGCGGGACTGCACCACCCACATCAATAGCGTGCTCTGGGCCGGTATGCTGCGCCCGGAGTTCTCCAGGGCATTGCCCAAGTCGCCACGCCAGGGTTGCTGGCGGTTGAACTGTGCGCGAAAGGCGTCATCGGCAAAGCACTGCCGGAAAAAGTCGGCATCGCCACGGCGGCAGCGGCGCAACCCCAGCCCGCCGTGGTGCAGGTCGGCCCACCACAGCGGCGACAAACGCCACAGCCCCTTTTGAACAATACTGCGTTCACGGGCAAAGGGCTCGGCAGTTGCTTGTAAATGAGTCTGGGCGCGTTGCAAGCAAGCAAATGCTTTTACAAAATCAACCACAGCCTCAGCGGCTTGTGCCATTTCCAAGTCACCCGCCAGCGTCATCCGTATACCAACCCTGTTTGCGCCAAACCGACCAGGTTGACCAGACTTTGCGTGAGGTCTAGCGAGGCGGCTGCCACCAGCAGTTGAGCGGGGGTCTGCTGCCCCGGCCCGGTACCCACCGATGCGCTTATCTGCTCAATTGCATCAAGGGGCTGGGTGCCCATAATGTTTTGAAACAACAGGCTGACCAGCGCCCGTTCGCTGTTGCTACCCACAATGCCAGCGATCACGCCCGCGCTCAACAGCACCTCACAGCCTTCCAGAAAAGAAGCCTTGCTGTCAAAAAATGCCAGGGCGTTGGACATGAGTTGTGGGTTGGACAGCCCACTAACTCCAAACAATGCGCCCACCATCAGGACGGCGTTGGCGCCAGACTGCCCGGGTGCCATGTCCAGCGCTAAAGAGCCGCTTCCCGCTCCAAACTGGATCCGTTCGATCTCCTGGAGGCTATCCACCTTGCCATCGCTGTCTATGGCGCTCTGGGTGAGGGCAGTCACTGTGAAACCGTCGCGGCTAACTGTCACTTGAAAGTCTGAGCGCACGCCGCTGTACAGCGCTATATCGATACCTGCCTCGCCGTCTAGCCTGTCGTTGCCTTCGCCGCCCCGCAATTGATCGGTGCCTTTACCGCCGAATATTGAATCGTCACCGCGACCTCCGATCAGGGTGTAGATGCCTCTTGCACCGTAGCCGGATAGATAGTCATTGCCATCGCCACCGTCCAGCACACCGACCCCGTCTTGATCGCTTATGTAGTCGTCGCCAAGCCCGCCATACTGATAGTCGTCACCATTGCCGCCCTGCAGCCAATCGTCCCCCCCGCCACCGTAGAGGTAGTCGTTGCCCTCGCCGCCCTCAAGCGTGTCGTGCCCTGAGCTGCCGTCGAGTGAGTCGTTGCCATCGCCGCCTTCGATGGTGTTGGCGTTGGCATCGCCTGTCAGCGTGTCATTGCCACTGCCACCCCTGACGTTTTCTATGGCCTTCAGGGTGTCGTTGCCATCGCCTGTGGCGGTTCCGGTGGCCAAGTTGACGGTGATGTCTGCAGAGCTGTTGAATTTGACCCAATCGACACCAGCGCCACCGTCGAGCAGGTCGTCACCGCTATCCCCGATCAGGGTATCGCCGCCAGCGCCGCCCAGCAAGATGTCATTACCTGCGCCGCCCGAAAGGACGTCTTCGCCACCCAGACCGGTTATCGTGTCGTCGCCGCCCTTTGCGTCAAGCGTGTCGTTGCCTTCGGTGCCGATTGGATTTTGGTTACCCGCATTGACCAACTCCAAAACTTCGGTCACTGTTTTGACGGTGCCTCCAAACGAAAAAAACTCGATTTCCTTGACCAAGTCGGTGCCATCGCGGCCGGCGGTCTTGTCGGCGATGGTCAGTGTGGATGTCGCGAAGTTGTAGGAAATACTGTAATCAGTGACTGCCCCGGTATATGCGGCAGTGTCAGAGTTGGGATAGCCGCCGTAACCGTCCCCACCCTTGTCGCTTCCGCCGTCCAGCGTGTCGTCTCCGCGTCCGCCGATCAGCGTGTCATTGCCTTTGCCAGCACTCAACAAGTCATTGCCATCCAGTCCGCTAATCCTGTCGTCGAACCAACCACCCACCAAAATGTCATCGCCTGCCGTGCCTTCGATGACAGTACTCATGACTCGCTCCGGGCTCCGCGAAGCTCATCCGCAACGGCACCCATGTTTGTTGGATATGAGAAAAATGCCATGGCATCCCATCCGACGTTGGTCATGAAAGCTTGATGGCCAATAGCTTGGGCAAAAATCGGTTCAGTTGTGATAGTCATCGACAGACCTCCTTGTAGAGAGTTGAGGTGGTTTCGGCACTCTGAAACCTCCAACCGGAGGGCTTTTTTGGCGCGCCTGAGAGCTGATGCCAATAGTGTGGTTTGATATGCGTCAAGAGCTTCTTCCAGAATCGACGAATGTACCGACAATTTCGGCGCTTCGATATGGTCAAAATTGACTGGTTGGTGACATGCCGCATCGCCCAACGGCACATAAATAGACAGTTATGTCACTCACTTATCCAACTCTGATAACACGTTGGCCTGCAGTAAGCGTGGTGGCCACAGTGGCCACTGCTGCTTGCTGCGTCCAAGCCGCCGCGATCCACTCCGACAGCACGACCACCCTGGCAACCGTGCAGGTCACCGCCAGCAAACGCCAGGAGGCGTTGCAGGATGCGCCCATGGCCGTCTCTACGCTGACTGCAGCCACCTTGCAAGTGCTGGGCGTCGAGCGGCTGGATGATTACACAGGGCTGATCCCCAACCTGGCGATTTCCAAAAGCGTGGGCGAAGGCGTTGGCAATGTGATTGTCCGAGGCATCAACACCGGCTCTCTGGATGCATCTGCCACCACGGCGACCTACATAGGAGAGGCGCCATTGACGTTTAGCAATGGGCTGTCGCTGTCGTCCTACCTCGCACCCGACCCCAGCCTCTTCAATGTCGAGCGCGTGGAAGTTTTGAAAGGTCCGCAAGGCACACTCTTTGGTGCCACCGGCTTGGGTGGCGTGCTGCGAATAATTCCCGCTAGGCCCAATCTGCGTGAGACCTTTGGACAAGTACGCCTGGGTGGTACCCAGGTGGAGCAGGGTGGCCGTGGCACCGGTTTACGTGCCATGGTGAATGTGCCGCTGCAACCCGGCATGGCTGCGGTGTCGGCCACCGCCTTTAGTCGCACCGACCCCGGCTACACCACCAATCTGACGACGGGCAGCACCAATCTTTCGGAGTCCAAGTTGAGCGGAGGATCGGTTTTGCTGCGCGTGAAGCCATCACCCGAGCTTGATCTGGGCTTGCGCCTGCTGACGCAGCAGACCGATACCTACGGCTTCAACACGCAAGACAACCTCAAGGGCAGCGGCATACCGGTGGACCGGAATTACAGCCACCGTGGTGTGATTGATGCGAAGGCCAAGACCCAATATGCCCAGGTAGAACTGACCTGTGACTACACCACACAACGCGGCACTTTGACCGCAGTGCTCAGCCAGACCCGGGCCCGGCAGGACCTGGAATACGACTTGACGCCACAGTTCATCGGCACCACGGTAGGCCTGCAACAGCTCTACGGTGCCCTGTACGGCCCCGGCAGTGCGCTGGGCTTTCCTTACCCCGGCCTGGCTGTTTCTGTACCCGGCACAGCTGCCCCCACTGCCACGATGTTTCCCGCCGGTGTGACCGGGCGGGTCTCCCCCAACACCGACAAGACTTCATTGGAGTTGCGGTTTGTCTCTAAAAAAGTAAACCAGTTTGAGTTTCTGGCGGGTATGTTCCTTACCAAAGAAGACGAAAGGTATCGCCTACGCTCGAACCACGTCAACGCCGATGGCAGTCCGGTGGCCGGCCAGGTCACGGCGGTGATCAACACCTTGGGTGACTACAAGAGCAACACCGGTATTCCCGGCTTCGCGGTAACTGCCACGGGTTTGGTTCCTGCGGGCACGCTCTACGATCTGATGCTGCGACCGTACTTTGATGAGTCGGCCGTGTTTGGCAACGCTACATACTATGTGTCAGACCAATTGGACGCTTCGGTGGGCTTGCGCCACGCTCGCAGCGACCAGACCATCGACGTCAGCAGCGACGCCAACATCGGCTTCTTGAATTACGGCTCTTATCGCGTCAGCACCCAAGACAGCGCGACGACCTACCAGGCCACACTGCGTTACCGCCCAGGGCCGACGCTGAGCACCTATGTCCGCGTAGCCAGCGGCTATCGTCCGGGCGGCTCCAACTTCAGCTACCCCACAGCTCCCGCCTACAAGGCAGACACGGTGTTCAACTTTGAGATGGGGCTGAAGGGGAGTGCCGGCCCTTGGACTTTTGATACATCGGTCTATCGCATTGACTGGAAAGACACGCAGCTCAATTTTCGTGATGCCACCACGGCCCTGGTGATCAGCAATGCGGGCGCGGCGCAAGTCAATGGCCTGGAGGCGCAGTTGGGGTATCGACCCACCGACGCGCTGACGCTCGGTGTGGCACTGGGCTACAACCGGGCCCGCATTACGAATATCAGCGCGGTCGCCTCGGCGTCCAGCGGCGTTGTACTTGGCGACCGCCTGCCGGGAGCGCCCGAATGGACAGCGGCATTGGTGGGTGACTACCGCATGGCAGTGGGACACAAAAGGGTCTTGACCGTGGGGGCCAGTGCCAAATACCAGGGCGATAAAAACGCAGCCTATTCGGGTGCGACTTTGCGCGACGTGAACTTCAACATGCCTGCGTACAGCACCGTGGACCTGCGCGCCACCATGGCCTGGGCGCGCTACCAGTTGCGCTTTGCCATTGATAACGCCACAAACACCTTTGCCTACAGCGGCTATGACACCGTAGTGCCGACGACCAGCGCCCCGTCCCAAGCCAATGTGATTCGCCCGCGCACCCTCTCCGTGAATCTCACAGTTGACTTTTAAGCCTATGGAGCACTTGCGCATTCTGCTGATCGACGACCACACGCTGTTTCGCACCGGGTTGCGCCTGGTGCTAGCGGAGGGCTTTGCGGGGGTCGATGTGCTGCAAGCGGCGTCGTTAGAGCAAGCGTTGCACACGTGTGCGGTACCGCCCCACTTGGTGCTTTTGGACATTCAGTTGCAGGGCGTGAATGGCCTGGAGGGGTTGGGCTTGTTGAAGGCGCGGTGGCCAATTGTTCCGGTGGTGATGTTGTCTTCCCTGACCGACCCGGAGACGGTTCGTCTGGCCTTGGCACGGGGTGCTGCCGCGTATGTATCCAAGGCCGACAACGCCGAACACATCGTGCAAGTCATTCACCAAGTGCTGGAAGACCCACTTAAGGCGGGTAATTCGGTCAAGAAGCATGGTAGAACCCAAGAGCGGCGAGCAAAACCACGGCTGACGCCACGCCAATGCGAAGTGCTGGACCTGCTATGTGAAGGTTTGTCCAACAAACTCATTGCCAAACGCCTTGATTTGTCCGAGTTCACCGTGCGTGGCCATGTGCAAGCGGTGTTGGGCCTCTTAGAGGTTACCAGTCGCGCCCAAGCCACTGTTGCCGCACGCAGCTCAGGGTTGGTCGGCTAATGCTTTTTGAATGGCCTGGTACAGCAAGTCGGCCGCCAATGGCTTGTGCAACAACGCAGTGCCGCTTGAAAAGGCCTCTTTCAAGCGGGCTGGATCGGTATCACCAGTCACAAGTAGAGCGGGGGTACGGGTCGCGAGCATGCCTCGAATGGCAGCAATCGCATGTGCGCCGGTGACTGCGCCCTTCAACCGAAAGTCGCTGATGATGAGTGCGGGTGGATACCGCTGCGCGATAGCAATTGCATCGCCAAGGGACGCAGCGCACAGACAATCGCCACCCCAGCTTTGCAGCAAGTAGCGCATGGCGCTGCGCACGACTTCGTCGTCATCTATCACCAATATGCGTATCCCTGCCAATCCCATGGACTGCGGCGACGGGGCTACATCTACAGGCATTAACGTCCCTGTGTACCGGGGTAAAGTAAAACGGAAAACACTCCCGCGCCCCGGCTTCGACGACAGCGACAAGCCGTGCCCCAGAACTTTTGCCCAAGCTTCGGCGATGGCCAAACCCAAGCCCAGACCTTTGTTGCGATCGCGTTCAGGGTTGCCCAACTGGTGAAACTCGCGAAAGATGTCTTGTTGATGCTCCGGGGCAATACCGATGCCGGTGTCCCACACTTCAACCACCACTTCCTCCCCGCGCGACCGACACGCTACCAAAATGCCGCCACGCTCGGTATAGCGAATCGCATTGGAAACGAGGTTGCGCAGCACCATTTCCACCAAACTGGCATCTGAATCGACGACCACCTGTGTTTCGCGACACCGGTACACGAGATTTATGGCATCAGCCAAGGGAGCCAGGTCGTTTTCAATTTTGTGCAGGAGGGGTTGCAGCGCAAAGGGCTGCCGAGTGTGGGCCGTGATACCGGCTTCGATGCGTGAAAAATCCAGCAAGGTGTTGAGCATGTCGCTGGACGCCAAAGATGCCGAGCGCGCGCTCATCACCAATTCGGTTTGGTGAGCCGAGAGCGGAGTTCTGGAGAGCACGTCCAAAAATAGGCCTTGGGCAAAAATGGGTTGACGCAAATCGTGGCTCGCTGCTGCCAAAAATTTGGATTTAGCCATGTTAGCCAAATCTGCGCGGGCGTGTTCGGCTTGGGCATGCGCCTTCTCAAGGCTCAACAATGCTACCAACTCCCTGTTTTCGTCACGCAGCTCGAATGATTCACGGGAAACCACAAACGCTTTGAAACCCTGACCGAGGAAGCCCAGCAAGGACACGCCGGTCAGCACCACGAGCACTTGAAACGTTTGTTCCGGTTGCTGCCACAGTCTCGATCCGAGTGTCAATATTTCAACCACACAGAAGGCTGCGAAGGCGGGAAAGAGCGGTGCCATGGCCAGGGTCGACGCACCCGGAATCGCCAGCAACACCGCAATCACCAAGATGCTTTCCACGGGTGAGCTGGTGTCCAGCGTAATCCATGCCAAGGCGCCCCACACCAAGCCATGCACGGCAAGCATCACTGTGAGCCAAACGACGATGCGATTGACACGTTGTTGCGTCAAGTCCAATGCCAGCAGGCGTGGAAGTTCCCACAGCAAGAACAGTTGCAAGATGATTTGCGTCACACACCACGCCGTCAAGGCTTGCATATTGTTTTTGTTGGACAACGCCCACGACAGAGGGACCACAATCAATATCGTGGGAAACACCGACTCCCGCATATTGCTAAATACGAGTTTGAGCAGGTCAATTCTGGTTTGCAGTTTCAAGGTGGCCATAGATTCTGTTTCAGCTTGATCAAGAGTCAAATCGACATTGCAAGCCGTGGATAACGCAGAGAAGCTACTAAAACTATAGCGGTGCGCCAGCAAATTGTGCAGCAAACGGTACTGTCAGAATGAGCTGCCGATGAGGCAGGCGAGAATCACGCCATAGACAAATCATCAGCATCTGTTCCAATTTCCGACGTGGGCTATCGTTTCCCGCTTGAGTTGATCAGCTATGCGGTGCGGCTGTACTTTCGCTTTCCACTTACCTTGCGCATCTTTGAAGAAATGCTTGCCGCACGCAGCATCGATGTTAGCTGTGAGGCAGTGCGCCAATGTGCCTTGAAGTTTGACCATCAATCAGCAAAGCGAATCCGCGTCCAAGGTGGCCAAGCGCTACAACCGTCGCATTGCCAAAGTTGTCCTGCAAACATCACCCCAGGTACGCTGTGGTCACTACTGCGAAGCGGGGAGTGCTGGCGCGATCAGCCCGAACTCGGGTCGCACCGCCATTGCCGGGCTGATAGTCTCTGCGTCCAGCCCCAGGTTGCGTAAAAAACCGCCATTGGCCCACTCGGTATAGCGCCACTCCCCATCTACCCGCGTCACACCATCGGGTGGCAACACTTCGGCAACCGGCACACTTTTGAGCGCCACCGCCATGAAATCGATCCAGGCCGGCAAAGCCAGCGCGGAGCCTGAGGCGCGGGAACCCAGACTGGCCGGCGTGTCGTAGCCCACCCAGACCACCGCGACCAGACTGGGCTGGTAGCCTGCAAACCAGGCATCCACCACATCATCGGTGGTGCCGGTCTTGCCGTACAGATCTGGGCGTTTTAACGCGGCCTGCGCGCGCGCAGCGGTTCCTGATCGGGTCACCTCCTGCAGCAGGCTCGACACCAAAAAAGCATTGCGCTCGGGAACCACGCGCTGCGCCTCGGTTAACGTCTGCGCGGGTGCGTCGAAAACCATCTCGCCATTGGCGCGGGTTATACGCTGTACCAAGCGGGGCTGAACCTGAAGCCCGCCGTTGGCCAGCACGGCGTAGGCGGCGGCCAATTGCAGCGGGTTGGTGGCACCGGTGCCGAGCGCCTGCGTCAGATTGTCAGGCTGGCGCTGCGGATCCAATCCAAACCGGCTGGTCCACTCACGCGCACCGCGGGGAGTCAGCAACTGAACCAGACGAATGGAAACCAGATTTTTTGAGCGCGCCAGGGCGCTGCGCAAAGTAATGGGGCCGTCGGTGCTGCCATCATCATTTTCGGGCGCCCAGCTACCCAGATTTTCCAACGGAGCGTCATTGATCAGGGTATCGGGCTGCACCCCACTCTCGATGGCGCCGGAGTAAATAAAGGGTTTGTAGCTGGAGCCGGGCTGGCGCCAGCCTTGCGTCACATGGTTGAATTGACTGCGGTGGAAATCGAAACCACCGACCAATGCCCGAATATCGCCGTTGGCAGGATCCAACGCAACCAGCGCACCCTGCGTTTGTGGCCACTGCACCAGTGCCCAGGTCTTGCCTTGCTGCAAGACACGCACCACCGCGCCGCGCTGGATGCGCAAGGCACGCGCGGCGGACTCCACCAGACCCGCTTGTGCGGAGCGAAGGCCCGCGCCTTCAATATTGGCAATTTCTCCGGAGGCCAAAACAACGGTGACCGCCTTGCGGGTAGCCTGGGTCACGATGGCAAGTCGCAGGTCTTCATCATCCGCATACTCCGACAATGTCTGCGCGACCAGCGGGTCGTCATTCTTGAGCGCCTGGGCCAGGTTCTCCTGGCCTTCCGGACCCCGCCAAGCCTGGCGCTGGCCATGCTCGATCAGTGTGCGCCGAAGTGCCAGGTAGGCGGCCTGCTGCTCGGCGGCACGCAAGGTGGTGGTGACATTCAAACCGGTGGTGTAGGTCAATTCGCCGAATTGGGCATAGACCTGCTGGCGCACCATTTCCGCCACGTATTCGGCATGGACCTCAACATCGCGTGCTTTGCGCAACAGGAGTTTTTCAGCTTTAGCCGCACGGTACTGCGCTTCGTCCAACACACCCTGGCTGCGCATTCTGGCCAGTGCAACTTGCTGGCGTTTGCTGGCCCGCTCGACGTTGCGGTTCGGATTCGCAAAATAGGGGTTTTGTGGCAATCCGGCCAACATGGCACATTCCGCAGCGGTCAAGGCAGAAAGCGTCTTGCCGAAATAAGTCTGCGCTGCCGCTTCAAATCCGTAGGAGCGCGAGCCCAAATAGATCTGGTTCATGTACAGCTCGAGAATTTGATTTTTGGTGAGCTGCGTCTCGATTCGAAATGCCAGCATCGCCTCTTTGAGTTTGCGCTCCAGCGTCACCGAACGATCCAGAAAAAAGGT
This sequence comes from uncultured beta proteobacterium, assembly GCA_903870065.1. GTDB lineage: Bacteria > Pseudomonadota > Gammaproteobacteria > Burkholderiales > Burkholderiaceae_C > Allorhodoferax. Next base: position 19,143 of record CAIQBN010000186.1, read on the forward strand.
GCGCGCAACTTGCTGCGTGATAGTCGAGGCACCCTGAATACGCCCGCCGGTGACAATCGACAGGAATGCCCGCGCAATGCCAATCGGGTCGAGTCCGGGATGGGTATAAAAGCGCGTGTCCTCAACCGCAAGCAAGCTGTCTTTCATCAGCTGCGGTATTTGGTCAATGCGCTGGTAGACCCGCCTTTCGGTACCAAATCCACCAATTTCCACACCGTCTGAAGTAAACACCCGTAGCGGCTGCTTGGGCTGGTAATGGGACAACTCGGTTGTATCGGGTAACCCGGGGTACAAATAGGCAACGGCTACCAGCAGAAACACCAGTGCAAACACAAACAACGCGGCGCACAGCCTGCCGGTTCGCACCAGCCACGGCCTCCAGCGGCCCATACGAGAACGGTTGATTGTCATGGTCGCCATTGTCGTGGAGCCCGGCGGTACAGCTCCGGAATGCCGCAAAATCAGGCTGCGCCCCGGGTCTGGGGGTATCAGCATTTCGCTACATATTTAGGAGCGGTATGTGCTTAAATGACGAGGGCTAGAGGCCTATTCGCCTTAAAGAATTACGCAAGTACGCCGTTAGCCTATTACGCTGTCAGACGGGCAGCATCACGCGCTGCGACACGCCCTTCGTCGGTTGGAACCACCCAGATCTCAACCTTGCTTTGTGGATGGTGCACTGCCATGACGGCGTCGCTCACCGCCAGCGCGTTGCGTTCGGGATCAATTTGAACAC
>CAIQBN010000187.1 GCA_903870065.1 uncultured beta proteobacterium
CCGCGAACACCATGTCACCACGCATCTGGAACTCCCCAGCTTCGCCTATGCGCCACTCCACTCCCAGGGTGGGCGTGCCCTCTGTCCCGATGATCACTTTGTCGAGCGGGTGACCTGTGACCATGCCGGTGGACTCGGTCAATCCATACACCTCGACCAGCGGAACCCCCAATACCCGGAAAAATCGCACAATTTCGGGTGGTATGGGCGCCGCGCCAGTCAGCGCAACCAGAGCGTTGCGCAAGCCAATGAAGTTCTGCAAAGCTCTGAAGATGGTCCAGTAGGCTGCAAAGTAAGTCAGCTTTTCAGCAAATGTCCATTTCGTGCGTGACTTTTCAGCCATCGGTTTGCAAGCGGCATAGGCCTTGTCGAACAGCGCACGTCGCAAGCCGCCGGCTTCCTGTAGTTTGATGCTGATGGAGGCGTGCATTTTTTCCCAAATGCGGGGCACGCCCAGGAACATGGTGGGCGCAACTTCTCGCAAATCTTCCTGCACTGTCCGGATGGATTCGCCAAAGTTGACCTGTGAGCCTGTGTAGATGGGGCAGAAGGTGGTGAGCATCTGCTCGGCCACATGGCAAAGAGGTAAGTACGACAGGTGGGTGGTGTCCTGTGTAAGCCGCAAGCGCTCAACGATGCCCGGGACCACGCCTCGAATATTCCGATAAGAGATCATCGCCCCCTTGGGCTTGCCGGTGGAGCCCGAGGTGTAGATCATCAACCCGACGTCATCCAGCGTCTGGCGCGCAAGTGCTTCGTCGATCAGCGCCTGGTTGCCAATGGTGGCACCCATTTTTTCGACTTCGCCGAAGGTGGTGATCAGGCGCCGTGCCTCAACCGTAAAACTGCGCAGGCCCTTGGTTTCAATCACTACGATTTTGCGCAAGCGTGGCAACTGGTCCAGCGCTTCAAGTACTTTGTCAGTCTGCTCCTGATCCTCGCAGACCATGATTTCAATGTCGGCGTGGCTCACCACATAGGCCACCTCCGATGTGGGACTGGTGGGATACACCCCCACCGTGACCGCGCCCACCAGCCCGGCACCCATTTGGGCCAGCACCCACTCGACACGGTTCTCGGAAATGACGCCGACATGTCCGCCCGCGGGCAGCCCCAAAGCGCGCAGACCCAGGCCAAAATGGCAGGCCCGGCGATGGTAGTCGGCCCAGGTGAAAGGCTTCCAGATGCCAAAATCCTTTTGCCGTATGGCGATACGCTCAGGGCTGGTGCGCGCACGCTCGCGCAGCATTTGCGGCAACGTCATCGATGAAAGTTCGGTGGATGCGTGCATGTTCAGGACAGCCAGCGCTTGCGGCGCTTGTAGTGTTTGACGTCACGGAAGCTGCGTGTCTCTCCACCGCCGCCCATCCCGAGGTAGAACTCCCGTACATCGGGGTCAGAAGCCAGCCGCTCGGCGCTGCCATCGATGACAATCTTGCCGTTTTCCATGATGTATCCGCTATGCGCCACCGCCAGCGCAACCGTGGCGTTTTGCTCCACAAGCAGCATGGACACGCCGCGCTCGGCGTTGATGCGCGCGATGATCGCAAATATGTCTTCGACCAACTTGGGCGCCAGGCCCAACGAAGGTTCATCCAGCAGAATCAGTTGAGGCTGGGCGATAAGCGCGCGGCCAATGGCCAGCATCTGCTGCTCGCCACCCGAGAGGTAGCCCGCCAGACTGGTGCGCCGTTCGTGCAAGCGCGGGAAGTAGGTGTAGACCAGATCGAAATCAGGCTTTGCACCTTGTCTACCCGTAAGGGCGTAGGTAGCGGCAATGAGGTTTTCCTCAATCGTGAGGTCTTCAACGAC
>CAIQBN010000188.1 GCA_903870065.1 uncultured beta proteobacterium
CGGTGTGGATGATGATGCGTACGCCTTCCAATTCAGATTTCCAACTGCAACGTGCCGCAAGGTCGCCAGCCATTACATCTTGCCCGTCTTGGACTCCTCTGGCACGTATAGAGCGAAAAACGCCTCGCACTGGGCGATTGCGAAGACCAGTCAGATATGTGGCGGTTGCGCTTCCAATGAAGCCAGTAGAGCCCGTTATCAGAATCAGTTTTTCGACTTCCAATGGCAATCCGTTGGTGAAATTTTCAATGTAGACACAATTATCATTCCATTTTTTCTAATCTATAAGTCACTTGAACGAATTGCGCTGGGAATTGAGGGTGTTCCCTTAGAGGAGGTACATCCGATGAAAATTTTAGGGATTGAAGCAATTTGTTTTTTCGGCCGATAACGTCCCGCTGCTTCGCAGTTCAAGTCATTTTCGAATCACTGGGACTGTTTTTGGTGGTCCAAATTACGCAGGTTTATAAGCCACATTTCCAGTTTGTTGATTAATGTGCGGCGATCAAATTCCAGCATGCTGACAGCTAGTCCATTTCGGCCCATTGAGTCTCGATCTTCCCTATTCATTTTTGAAAGCTTCAATACGGCCATGGCCAAACCCGCATGATCTCCTGCAGCGCAAATCAATCCCGCTCGTGAAGTCCCGATTAGTTCAGCGCCCTCTCCATTCAGCATACCTAGCACTGGAACGCCAGCCGCCAAGTACGATTGTAGTTTTCCAGGTATGGTCATTGAAAAAATCGGCTCATCCTTTAAGCTGACCAACATTGCATCCGCATGCTTATAAAAGGAAGGCATTCTTTCCACTTCATGGCGGCCCAATAATTGCACGCAACTATTGAGTTGACGTTTCTCGACTTCCTGCCTCAGCCAATCTCCTAGCCTTCCGTCGCCTACGATATGCCATCGAATGTTTTTGCAGGGTTTTAATATTTCAGCTGCAGACAGAATGGCTGGGAAGTCCTGTGATTCACCGATATTTCCTGCGAACATCACGTTAAAGCTTCCAGGTATTATTTGAATCTCTTTGGCGAAGAGAGGACTTTCATCACTAAATATTGATTCGGCCCAGTTGGGGAAATATTTTACTTTTTGGTGGCAATCCACACGCATCTGTATTTTGGGGATGAAGCTTCTTGATTGTGCCAAGATTAAGTCACAGCGCCTGTAGATAAAATTGACGAGTTTACCGACAGCACTCAGCAAAGTGCGTGAGCGCACAACTCCAACTGCCTGCAAAGTATCTGGCCACAGATCAAGCACCCAAAGCGCGAGTGGCGCTTGCTTGGCTGAACGCATTACTGCTGCAGGCAAGCCTACCGTGATAGGAGACGGTTCGTAAGCAAAAATCGCATCAAACCGCTGCCTGCGAAGTTTCCACAGACCAATAACTGATGCGCTGGCAGAAAAGCTTAAGTAATTCAATATCAAGTGTAGGCCACCTTGCCCTCTTTGCATCATCGGCACGCGAACGACTTCTGCACCCTCATACTGTGCAAAGCGGTCGGGCGCGTCTCGAAATTGCTGGAATACCTTGCCATCAGGATAGTTTGGAAGTCCCGTCAGCACCGTGACCTGGTGTCCTCGGCTAGCCAACTCAGCTACTAGATCATTGATCCTGAAGTTCTCAGGCCAAAAGTATTGCGTAACAACAAGCAGTCGCATCTATCGGCCATTCAATATTTTTTCCAGACCACGCGGTTCACATAGTCCGTATAACTATGGAGGATGCGCAATACTTTGCCGGATACATTCGGCATGCAGTAATCTGCCACTTGATGAATACCAAGAGGGTCAGTGCGTTTATCGCCGCGCGGTTGCGTAGCCAGAATGGACAAGCCCTGCCGGACCCGCTCCACCTCCAAACCTACCATCATCACAGCCGCTTCCTCCATTCCCTCAGGACGTTCGTGCGCCTCGCGCAAGTTCAGTGCTGGGAAATTCAGGATCGAAGATTCTTCATTGATAGTGCCACTGTCTGACAAAACAGCCTTTGCCGATAACTGCAGTTTCACATAATCATTAAATCCCAATGGCTTGAGTAGCCGCACCAGCGGATGGAAGAGCGCGCCTGTGGCATCAATACGCTTTTGCGTGCGAGGATGCGTGGACACGATCACCGGCAGATTGTGTTCTTCCGCCACGGCGTTGAGTACCGCCACCAGCTTGGTGAATGATTGGGGGGACTCGATGTTTTCTTCCCGGTGGGCGCTGACCACGAAGTAGTGCTCCGCCTCCAGCCCCAGGCGCGTCAACACATCAGAGGCTTCGATGCGCGGGCGATAGTGGGTCAGCACCTCAAACATCGGACTCCCGGTTTTGATGACCAAATCCGGCGGCAGGCCCTCGCGCAGCAAGTAGTCGCGCGCTATGGTGCTGTAAGTCAGGTTTACATCGGCCGTGTGGTCCACTATGCGTCGGTTGGTTTCTTCTGGCACCCGCTGGTCAAAGCAGCGGTTTCCGGCCTCCATGTGAAAGATCGGGATCTTACGGCGCTTGGCTGGAATGACGGCAAGGCAGCTGTTGGTATCACCCAGCACCAGCATTGCTTCTGGCTTCACGTCGGCAAGCACCAGATCCACGGCAATGATGAGGTTGCCTATGGTGTGGGCTGCGCCACTGCTATTCGCTGCACTGTTCAGAAAATGGTCCGGCTTACGCACACCCAAGTCGTCAAAGAAGACCTGATTCAACTCAAAATCGTAGTTTTGCCCAGTGTGCACAAGCACATGCTCGCAATGCTCGTCCAGGAGAGCGAGTACGCGCGACAGTCGAATGATTTCGGGTCGTGTACCAACCACCGTTAGAACTTTTAGTTTTTTCATGGGCAAGAATCGCAATTTCCTGAAGTCGCTTAGAGCGAACAAGCAAACGTGTCTGGCCGGGATCGGTCAAACACCTCGTTGGCCCAAAGCATGACGATCATCTCGTCAATGCCGATGTTGGTGATGTCATGCGTCCAGCCAGGTACGGTTTCTACGATTTCAGGTTTCCCACCTACGGTGACCAATTCGTGCTCCTGGCCGGTTTGCATATGCCTGAACTTGAAACGCGCCCGTCCCTTGATGACCAAAAACTTCTCGGTCTTGCTGTGGTGGTAGTGTCCACCCCGGGTAATGCCGGGGTGCGCCGTGAAAAAAGAAAACTGTCCGGCATCTGGCGTTTTGAGCATCTCCACGAATACGCCACGCAGATCCGCATATTGAGGAACGGGGTAAGCAAAGGACTCCACGGGCAGATAGCTCACATAAGTGGCATATAGGGCCCGAACCAACCCCGTCCCTACGCGTTCGGTCAATAGCGTGGCTCGACTGTCCTTGAATGCCTGAATATGATGTGCCAGCTCTCCGACGGTGGCGATGTACTGGGTCGCCACCGTGGCAAAGCCATCCGGCCCCACAACCGCATCGACGCCATCCATCAACTGCACTAAGCACTCGATCACATCATCCACGTACACCAGCGTGACAGTTGCCACCGGGTCATGCACCTGGATGGGCAGTTCACGCGTAATGTTGTGGCAAAACGTTGCCACGGCCGAGTTGTAGTTGGGCTTGCACCACTTACCGAACACATTGGGCAGCCGCAGAATATGCACCGGTACCAAATGGCTGCGGTACACGGCGAGTAAGGCTCCCTCCGCTGCAAGCTTGCTCTGCCCATAGGGGTTGTTGCGTCCAGCCTGCGTAGACGAGGTGTAAACGATCGGTACCTTTTTACCTGTCATCTCCGCCACGGCACAAACCGCGTGGCACAGCGCCTGCGTCAAGTCCACATTGCCCGTGATGAACTCTTTCGGGTCTTGCGGGCGGTTAACACCTGCCAGATGAAACACAAAGTCGACGCCCTCCAATAAGGCGGGCAGTTCCGCCGCATCATCGCTGCGGGTGAAGCGCACCACCTGCACATCCTGGCGCTCTGCCAAGTGCAATTGCAAGTTCTTGCCGACGAACCCGTTGGCTCCGGTAATCAGCACCTTCATGGTGCTATTCCTCCGCCAGTGCGTATTCGCCACGGGCGATGCGCTGCATAAAGTCCAGCTTGAGCAGCAGCGCCTTCATTGCCGCCACATCAAGCCGGGTGGTGTTGTGCGAGTTGTAGTCTTCACCGTGTGTGCTTTGGGTGATGCGCTGCTCGCCTTGCTCCACAAATTTGGCATAGTTCAAATCGCGCCCATCGGGTGGCACGCGGAAGTAGTCACCCCGGTCTTCAGCGCAGGCCATCTCTTCACGGCTGAGCAACGCTTCATACAACTTTTCACCATGGCGAGTGCCAATCTGGCGCACCTCGTGCGCGGGCTTATCCATCAACTCCAGAATGGCATGCGTGAGTACCAGCACCGTTGCGGCAGGGGACTTCTGCACAAAAATGTCGCCATTGCTGCCATGCTCAAACGCGTACAGCACCAACTCCACCGCATCGTCCAGCGTCATCATGAAGCGCGTCATGGCGGGATCTGTGACAGTAATTGGCTTACCCGCCAACACCTGCTCCACAAACAACGGGATCACCGAACCACGCGAGGCCATCACGTTGCCATAACGCGTGCCACAAATCACCGTGTTGGTGCCCTCAAGGTTGCGGCTAGCGGCCACCATCACCTTTTCCATCATGGCCTTGCTGATACCCATGGCATTGATAGGGTACACGGCCTTGTCGGTGCTCAGACACACCACGCGCTTGACGCCGGAGGCAATGGCGGCTTCAAGCACATTCTCGGTGCCCAGAACGTTGGTCCGCACTGCTTCCATGGGGTGGAACTCGCACGAAGGGACCTGCTTCAGCGCCGCCGCGTGAAAAACATGGTCCACCCCACGTATGGCCGCTGACACGCTGCGCAAATCACGCACGTCACCAATGTAGAACTTGAGCTTGGGACTGTTGTAGCGCTTGCGCATATCGTCCTGCTTTTTCTCATCACGACTGAAGATACGAATTTCACGCAAATCCGATTGAAGAAAACGCCTTAGCACCGCGCTACCAAAAGAGCCCGTTCCGCCGGTAATCAACAATGTGGAATTTTTCAGCATGCTTTTGTATTTAAATGGTCGGTTTAACTGGGACAAAGCGACTTGACGCGACGGTATTTTCAGCAAACAACCGTCATCTGGTCCTTGCGTTGCTTTCTTCGAACCTCAAAATCATCTCAGAAATCACATCGTTCCATGCCTTGAGGGTGCGCCCCAAAACCTCGTCCCGCTTAACGTGCAACATCATCCTGTCGATGCCCGGCACCTCCATTTTCCTGAACTTCGTGCTCTCAAGCAATTCTTGGTGTGGACCGATATCAGAAACATAGGACTCATCAGCCAGGAAAATGCCCTCGGATGCGGCGTTATATGAATTCTCGATGTAAGTCATGGAAATATAATATTTCGACTCGCGCAGGAAATCGACCACCTCGGACCGTTTCAGCAAACCCAGGACTAAAACGTCTTCCCGGCGGCGCAGCGTGGCAGGCAGAGTCGCCTCACTACCGATGACCCGCAGTTTCAGTCGGGGTCTGGCTTTCTTGAGCATCTCGAAAACGAGTACAGCATGGTCCACCGCCTTGTACTTGTAAGTTCCGACCACTGTCGCAAAGTCCCCCTTCGCCGAGACAGTGTTGCTGGCAATCTGGGCAAGCTCATCGTCCCCGCCATTGACGGACAAAAACAGCTTGTTACCGTGCTCATTGCCAATGACTCCAAGGGAATATTTCGACTCTGCAGAAATAACGTCTGCGTTGCTGAAATTTTTCCTGATACGCCGGCCAAGGTAGCACAGCTTCAACCGGTCGTAAAGCGTGATTGGAACGTTTTTCGGCGCGAGCGGCAGCACATTGCTCAAATGGAACCAGTTGACCTTCCCGAAGCGAGCGTAGATGGGAATCCCGTACGAGTAATACAAGTCTGGTTGCCCAAGCTCCTGCTTTATGGCCCCAAGGTATCCGCAATCGTTGAACAGCCTCTGCCACCTCGTCTGGGACACAACAAAACACCGGTTATTCGGAAACTCCGTGACGAGGTACTCGCAGCTGGGATGAACGACAAACCAGGCTCCGCCATTGCCGTTGAACCATTTGGCATATTCATATAGACGTTTGTGTCCCCCACCCGAGTATGAAACGGCGAAGTTGAAAAGGAAACGGTTTTCCGTTTTCATGCGGGCAGTTGCAAATTTGGGGAACGGTTACTTGATCGCTTCAACATAGAGCGAGTCCTCGGGGCGGTTATCAAGGATGTCAATATCGGGAACGCTCCCTTGGGCAAAGGAACAGCGCCTGACTTCACGGAATCCTGCACGCAGCAGCAGTTCCACGATCATTGGAAAATCGTACATGTACTTGTGACGTGAGTAATGATTGTCTTCATCATCGTTAAAAAAATACTGCGTCAACATCTTCTCCTTCTCGCCAGCGGCATATAGGCTCACCGCAAATTCCAGGTCGGGCACACTGATGCGCGCCTTTCCGCCAGGCTTCAGGACACGGCACATTTCCGCCAACAAATGCTCCGCATCCCGCCGGAAGAGATGCTCGACAAAATGTGAAGAGTAGGTGTAATCGGCTACGGCGTCATTAAGAGGGATCCCCGCCGCAAGATCATGATGGATAAACCGATTGTTTCCCAACAAGTTGCAGTACACGTCTTCCGTGTAATAGCGGTTCGATCCGGTCATCCGGTAGGCCAGCCGATGAATGAAAGGTGGCAGGTTTGCGACCAGCGCATTCAGGCTTCCATCGATGTTGACCCAGCCGGAAGCTATCGCCAGGCCGCAGCCGAGATTGACCTTGACAACTTGTCCAAGCTGTACCTTGCAACGCTGGTTGCGTTTCAACTTGCCCAGCGTGAGCGTGGTGAACTCGATGGTTTGGCGAAGCAATTTCATAGGTCAATCGATCCGTGCTGATAGGAAGCGAGCATTCTCGGGATCCCGTTGATCAGAGAGAAATCGGTGCGACAGGTCGAGCACGTCAATCTCGCCTGCGCGGGTTTGAGGTCAATGCCATGGCAGACAGGGCAGCGAAGCAGGGGAAGCAAATCGATACTTCTGTTTCTGTGCCCCTGAGATGCGACCAAGCGAACGAGTTTGCGCAGCCAGGTGCGAAAACTCCAGTGACTACCTACGGCTGGCGGACGCAACGTGTCCGCAGCTGCCTGCCAATGGGTGTTGGTCTCCGGGTTCACGATCTCGAAATCAATCCGGTCGGACCAGTAATAGCGGACGTGAAAATCAAACGGGCGAGCGGGCATCAACATCTGGGTTATCGGACGTTTGGCTCGGGCCTCATACAATTCAACGAGGTCCGGATCTACCTGCCAGCCGGCCTTCTTTCGCACGACAAGACGGTTGTCGCGCACTGTTATCTCCAGACGATGATCGCGGTAGGGGTTAATACGTTCCATGAACGCATCAGGCACTTCAATGTAGCCGGCGCGCGCTACGCGCTGAAGCTCCGCCAGGAAGTTTTCAGGCTGTATTGAGTGTTCAAGAACGTGCGAGGCGATCACGAAATCGAATGCCCCATCCCGGAAAGGCAGATTCTCGACAAAACCGAGAACGGTAGGTCGATCGGACACCAGGGGAGCCCAGTGCCGTTCACGCGTGTCTTCATAAGCATCGAGGAGGACATTAGCGCGCACGTAGGGATTGCCGCCAGAGCCGACCTCAAGCACCAGCGCGTCTTTGGGTACCGGACAATGGTACCGGCGCAGCGACCAGGCTAGCGAGTCCATGCTCAGCCAGCGCAAAGCGCGCATAACAAACGACTCTTCAGTCCACATGGCTATCTATCCTCGAAGGTCTTCGACTTGTTTAATCAGATCGCGCATGCGCGAGACCACGTCGTGACCATCGGAATGAACCCGTTTCCAGCCCCCTTCGGCAACTGCCTCGCGCTGCGCGTCATGGGCCAGGTAATATTCAATTTTACTGACCATTTCATCTTTGTTCCTGAAGAATTCGGCCTCCTCGCCTTCACGGTAAAGACCAGCCAAATCTCCACTAAATTCCGACAACATCATCGTTTTGGTCGCGGGAATCTCAAAGCAACGGCGCGTGTAGGTGTCCCGATTGAGTTTTGAAAGAAAACAAAGTGCAATCTTTGCACCACAAAGCGCATTGTTGTACTCTTCGCCCCACACCAGCCTGACGGGCACAAGCGACGACAACTCAGTCGAATGGTGAATAGCCGGGTCCCAATCATAGCCCGGACCAAAAAGACGCAATTTCCACCCCCGCCGGACGATCTCCTCCAGCAATTCCACTCGCCCATCATCTTCATGGTGCCCCACGAAAACTACATCACAGCCATAGTCGCGAAGGCCATCCCCATCAAGACCCACCGGGAAATTTCGTTCCGGGATAAACCAAGATCGCATCAGGTGAACGATCTTGGCACCCGCATTTCGGAAGTCATCCAGATTGTGATGCCGGTAAGCCAGCAGCAAATCGTAGTCGGGAACCCCGTTGAGGAAATGCCTGAAGAGCCTATGGAACTGGTTTGGCGCGAACGGGTCGTCATTGTTGTACCCGACAATGACAGCACATGGCGACACCTCGCGAATCCTGCGCAATGTTGAAGGGAAGATGTGCGTTCCACGGTAGACAAGTACCAGCTCGGGCTGCTCCCGGGCCGCAACAGTCAGCACGTCACGATTGATGCGGGCCAATAGCGGGCCAATCAAATACTTGTTTTGAGCGCGCTTGAAAAGAGAATCGAACCACGACCACCGGCCGACGTGAGGCCGGAAATACTGGAACCACGGAAAAGCGACGACATCATGCCCCAGCTTGCTCAGCGCTTCAAAAACAGCCTGCTCATGCAATTCTGAGTGCCAGTCCCCAACCACGAGGACCTTCAAGCCTTCTTTCCCCCGAAAAGGGCCCCTAAGTTGGGGGTGTGGCCCACTCGTCGTTTGATCATGGCGATCAAAGCGTCAGAACGCTTCGCCCCGAGCAAGACTAGCGAGACGAAGTACAGATGGAACAGGGGAGCCCTTCCAAAACCCATGCGAGCCAAGCTCCACCAGTAGCTCACAAAAATATTCAATGGCCTCGACACCTGCACGGCCAGTATGGGATAGGAGTAATTGGCGATATCGGAAACGATGCGGCGGTACACCAGAACGCCCCGGTTCAGTTCCACTGCGCGGGCGATATCGAGCATGCCCCGCATGAACTGCAATGACGACGTTGGCGTGCGGTCTGCCGGGACGAACTTGCCCCTTTCGGCTTCGGCATTGCCGAAATCAGGCACCCCGCCATTGCGGTAAAGGACAATGATCTGCGGCAGGAATACTGCGTTCATCTCGACCAGGATATTGGCAACCAGGTACAGCTGGTACAGCAGCGTTCCATCGAATTCGGCCGTGGCATGCCGATGCGCGGCGTCGCGATGAATAACCATTCCTGGGATAACCACCGAGCGCCGATAGACGGTGCTGATTGTATCGGGCCCAGCTGTGAAAAAACGTTCATCCGGGAAATAACGAAAAATCTGATTGATGTTATCTTGCGTCCCATCAAACGATGCGTAGCTTCGCACTACGACGCCAATCTGTGGATGCCGCTTGATGGCGTCGGCCAAAATAGCTAGAGCGCCCTTACACATGAGGTCGTCGTTCCCCATAAAGACGCAATATTCCCCTTTGGATCGCTCTACCAGGGAACGCAAGTTGGCATCGAAGCCGAGGTTTCGGTCGTTTTCGAAATACCGTATCCTCGCCGGGTAGGACACCGAATAACGCGTCACGATCTCGCGGATTGCGCTTCGTTCGGGGGAACCGTCTTCATTGACAACTACTTCAAAGCCATCAAAGTCCTGCATCAGGATTGATTCAAGCAGTGCGGGCAACACGTTGGCGCGGTTATAAGCCGGAATGCAAACCGAAAGAAGAGGTCTCACAGTCCCAACCTCGCCAAAGCGCGATCGCCAACACGCCTGTAAAACGCGCGCCGCGATTCACCGACAACGAAAAGAATCCGGCCCACCACCAGGCACGCCATAGTTAGCAGGATTCCAGGCAAAAGCTGCGGCATTTGCTGGAAAAATCGAGCAAAAAAAAGGCTGCAAAGAAAAAATATAAGCGGCATATGAAAAGCATACAGCGAATAACTGAAATCGGCCATATACGCATTGACCGAAATTCGCCAATGGGATGGTTTGCTCTCGGACTGGACCTCAACTGCAAGCAGCGCCGCGACCACGCAGGCGAACAAAATGTCCTGCAAAACTTCCATCAAACCAAAAACGTTGGCAAAAACGATCAGGTGGTTCGCTCCGAGAAGTATAAGCAGCAACAGCCACGGGCTAACCTTGAATGCCGCAAAAGCACTTGAACGGGACGCCCGGTAGGCCAGTACGCCCAGCAACCAGACACTGAAATACACTGCCATCTGCCAGCCAATCACAACAAGCGCAATGGTAAAAACGAGGGAGAATGCCCAGCGCCGACGAAACAACTGCCCCCTGAAGAACAGCACACCGAACAATAGATAAAAAATGAACTCGTATCCGATGGACCACAACGCCGGATTACTGCCCAATTGGATGCGATGGCCCTGGACCCCCTGCAAGGCGAAGACGTTGGCAAACAGGCGCAATGCAAAGCCGCTTTGCGGCAGGAAGGTGGGATCGTGATATGCCGGGCTTACGCTCCTCCCGACGAAGTCGATCGCAAGTGTGAACACTATCGCCAGCAGCAAAACCGAATAGATCCGGGACCATCGATCAAGAAAATACGCCCTGAACCCATAATTTTCACCTTCGGCCTTTTTCCCGGTTGCATAGGCGACGACGTAACCGCTCAGCACAAAAAATATCATGACGGCGGCATGCGAATGCGCGCCCAAATAGCCGAATGAAGCCCAGCGCTCGGGGCTGCCGCCGAACTGCCCGAGATACAAGTCGGCATGGCCCAAGACAACCACCAGCGCGGCAGCCCAGCGCACAAGATTAAGGAAATCTGATTTGGCAGGCGAGAGGATGTGAATGGATCTATCAAGATACGACATGGGATGGGGGGTTACAGCTAGGCAAGCAAATCGTCGAGATTTGTAAGTCGGGGTGCAACTCTTCTAAAGTGGTGTTTGGTTCATTGTTGAATGTTTCTCATGGCAATAGCTAGCATGATGAGTGCAAATATCCGCCCCCCATTTGCGCGGCCTGCAATATGTCCGAGCACCAAGCGACGAACTTCGTCAAGATTGATCACCTCAGGCAGGCCTAACATCCTGGCCATCAAACCTTGCTCTCCTTCATTGCGAAGCCATTCATTGATTGGGATAGAAAAACCTTGCTTTCGGCTGATGTCCAAATCCGGAGGTAGCCATTGTTTGGCGAGCAAACGTTCCAAGCGCCGAGATTCACTCCCCTGTACTTTCCAATGCGAAGGAACTTGACCAAAAGCAAACTCAATGAGCCGATGGTCAAGGAAGGGCGCGCGCACCTCCAGACTGTGCGCCATGCTGGCACGGTCCACTTTCACAAGAAAATCGTCAGGAAGGATGCTGCCGAAGTGGGTACGGGTCATACTGTCCAGCGGATCGGTACCTTGATGAAAAAGGTCGAGAAGAAAGTGTTCTGGGGCTTCCAGGCCAGCGCCCAACTCTGCTGCTGCGCCTGGCTTCAAAAGTCGACGCCGCAGCCGACTGTCGAAATATGGGCGCCCCCAGATGAGTTGTTGGAAAGCCCCCCCCCGCAAGGAGGCTAGCCGGTTCCGCCCACGAACCCCAGCAGGAAGAAAAGATGCAGCAGTTGCCACGGCATGCATCACCAGCGGTGCCACCGAGCCCCAACGCCGTTCATCTGCCAGACTAGTCGTGTAGTCCGAATAACCGCCGAACAATTCATCGCCCCCATCACCTCCAAGGGCGACCGTCACCTGCTTACGCGCCAAACCGAACACCAACCAGGAAGGAAGGATGGATGAGTCTGCAATAGGCTCATCGATGAAAGGTGCCAATCCGTCAAGCAGATCTAAACTTGGCTTGTCTAGTGGCAACACATGATGTCGGGTGCCGAAGTAGCTGGCGACCTTCTTCGCGTGGTGCGCCTCATCAAGAGATGAACCCGGCAGCGCTATTGTGAAAGTTTCAACAGGTGCACTGCTCACGCGAGCGGCAGCGGCCGTCACCAAACTCGAATCGAGTCCACCCGAGAGCAGCACACCCACCGGAACATCCGCGACCAGACGCAGACGCACTGAATCCTCAATCAACAGCCCTGCCTTCTGGGCCAATTGCGTTCCATCAAGCTCTGCGTCAGGTCGATTTTTCGGCAATTCCCAATACCGACGAATTTTCAAATCACCTGTTTGGAGATTAAGTCTTCCATAGTGAGCCGCTGGCAGCTTTTGAACACCCTCGAACAAGCACATATTTGCGGGGATATACCCCAAGGAAAGATAGTGATTCAGGGACTGTAGGTTGATCTGCCTGGAGTGATCTAACGCCTTTAGTTCAGAAGCAAACTGAAATGTCGAATTTGTGCGTATATAGTAAAAAGGTTTTTCACCGGCACGGTCTCGGGCAAAAACCAATGAGGGCGGTGAATCCTGCCCGCCTGGATCGTAAATAGCGAAGGCGAACATACCATTGAAGCGGCTGAGGCAAGATACACCCCACGCCCGATAGGCAACCAATATGACTTCAGTATCACTATTGGTACGAAAGTGATACCCATGCTGCTGCAATTCACGCTTAAGCTCGCAAAAATTGTATATTTCGCCGTTAAAAACAACCACATAGCGACCATCTTCGCTCACCATTGGTTGATGACCTGCTGTAGATAGGTCAATGACAGCAAGACGGCGGTGCCCCAATGCAACTTGACCATCGGGGCCTATCCACAAACCAGCATCATCAGGACCACGGTGCTTGAGGATATC
>CAIQBN010000189.1 GCA_903870065.1 uncultured beta proteobacterium
AGCACCATCCACCCAACTGATGCATTTCTTGACCGGCGTTTTGGCCTCAATCAGCACCAATGGCAGGCCGTTGACCAGCAGCACTAAATCGGCACGACGCTCATTAGGCCCGGCGCGGTATGTGTATTGCTGAGTGACGATGTACTGGTTCTGTGTCAAATCGTCCAGATCAATCAGGCGCACCGGCACATGCTGGTTGTTGTCGCCGAACGGCATGGATCGTTCACCACGCATCCAAGCGGTCATTTCTTCATTGGCGCGGATCAGTCCGTCGGAGCGCACCGATAGAACGATGGCGCGAAGCTTGTAGAGCACCTCATCGGCACGGTCAGGCTGGGCGGCGATCTCGGGGTTTAGGCGGATCAGCGCATCACGCAGCCAGGATTCGACCAATACCTCCTGAATCTGGCGCGGCACGTCCGCTGGTGCCTTGTAACGCCAGCCGATGCCTTTGGGACTGGTGCCATAACTGGCCTGAGGCTCCTGAGCAACATTGGTAGGAACCGTTTTTACAGTGCCAGCGAGCAGGTCGCGGACGTAGGCTTCCACGGTGTTTGATTCATTGAAAGAACTCACTCATGCCTCCCTGTCATACTGGCCAGCAATATTTTTTTCATGGCCTCAGATATTTTTCGACGACCAAGCGCCGTCTTTTCTGCTGACTTTGTTTTGTCAATTAAGTCCAGTAGTTTCTGCTGCTCGTCCAGGGGTGGTAGCGGCAAGCGAACACGGAGCAAATTGCTGGCGTTTACGTTTGCTTGGCTTACCGCCTTAGTAGCGTATGCAAGAACCTGTCGGCGTCCAAAATTCGAGTTAAGGTAAAGAGTGAGAAATTTGGGCTCGAGCTTGTCAGGAAGCGTCTTTATTCGGACCAGATAGGAAGCGAAAACGTGATCGCCTTGAAGTTCGTAGACCCCGGTTCGGCCTACCAATTCGTAGCTATTTGTTCGATTGAAAAGCACATCGCCATTCACCAGTCGGTAGGTTTCAAAGTCCTTTTCGTTGAGATCCACGTATTTGATATCGTTCTCAACACATAGCCCTTCTTCAATGTTCATCATCCGCAGCATTGGGTATTGCCCCTCCGATCCTGCGTTAATTGAAAGACCGTATTGCGTGCCTTGTACGACTGCGCCTAGCTCAACTATCGGCCATTTGCGACCAAGTACTTCGCTTAGAAGTGATTGATGCAATTGATCGGCGCGACGGCCGATTTCCTCGTTCGAGAAACTCGCCAATTCAATCGCCAGGAGCATTTCAACCAGCCGAGCCTGCTCATCGGTAGGTGGCAACACGAATTGTTGTGTGGCTAAAGTTTTCCAGTTGATCGTTGGCGAAAGTGAGCCAACAGAAATTTCAATTGCTCTGTTCATGAACAGATCACTCTGCATGAAGAACGGCAAAAATTCAGGTAGAACAACTTCAGATTTTGCTCGAAGCACCATCGCATGGGCCGAGCAAATGCCATCGAACTCTGCGACACCGAGTTTTCGCTGATAGGCGCGACGCTTCCCAAAAATGATGTCCCCTACTTTGAAACATAGTTTGGTTGCTTCGACATCACTCGGACTACCCCAGCGTCGAATCTTGAGTGAGTCTGCATCTAAGTGTTCCAGCCCAACGTAGTGCTCCATGCCCGACTCTGACGGGTTATCTATGCGGGCATTGACGTTGGTCGCCATTTGTTCAAATCGCAAAACCTTCCAGCCAGGTTTCAAATCATCTACGCTTGAGAATTTATGCATAAAAATGGCCTCTAGCCCGCGTATTCTCATCGTAACCAGCTAATGAATTGATAGCGTTTGAAAGCTTGGATTGTTGAGTGCCATCAAACATGCTCGCCATCCTCCGCCACCAAACCGTCCAGTGTTTCGACCAAGGCATCCATTTGCATCCAGAACGACCGGCCTTCGATTTGCCACTGCGCCCAAGACGATTGCAATGAAGCCGGTTGCCCGTTGCTGTCCAGACTGGCAGCGGCTGCCAGGCGCTTGACGTACATCGGAATCGACAGGTTGCCAGCGTTGGCGGTGATTTCAGTCAGGGTTGCCACCTTGGCAAAACCGGGTACGTCGGCGAAAGCTTTGAAGGTGTCCAGAATGTGCTGCTGGTGCTCCGGCTTCAAAAAGCTCTGCGCCCGCTCGCGGGTGACATCGTTCACCGCGTCGATGAAGATGACCTTGCCTTTGCGCTTGGTGGGCTTTTTGCGGTTGCAGACCACTACGCACGACTCCATCGGGGAGTTGTAGAACAGGTTGGGCCCCAGGCCTATGACGGC
>CAIQBN010000190.1 GCA_903870065.1 uncultured beta proteobacterium
CATGGAAATGCCGGGTTGCAGCCTTTGCATGGGCAACCAGGCGCAAGTGAAGGAAGGCGCGACGGTGTTCTCAACGTCCACCCGTAACTTCCCCAACCGTCTGGGCAAGAACAGCTTCGTCTATTTGGGTTCAGCCGAGATGGCTGCTATTTGCTCGAAGCTGGGGCGCATCCCGACCAAGGAAGAGTACCTGGCCGACATGGGTGTGCTCACTGCCGCCAGCGATAAGGTTTACCAGTACCTGAACTTTGACAAGATCAGCGACTATACCGAGGCTGCCGCCGGCGTGTAGGTCTTGATCCGTCATGCAATAGGAGACCTCTGCTTGGTGTCCTGAGTAAAAAGGCCCTGCAGCGCAAGCTGCAAGGCCTTTTTCTCGTGCACATTTTTTTGCTGTGTGAAACCTCTCATTTCATCTGCTCATTGCGGTCAATAAAATCGGGCCGTATTGACTTTTTAGCGGAATCACGGCGGACCGGAAATGCACGGGAGTTGGCCGGTTAAACTCTGTTCGGTCCTAAATTTTTGCAGATTTTTTTGCGTTTATCCTGTTTGGAGTCTCCAATGTTGTTTGGAAAACTATTGCCGCGAGAAGGCAACTTTTTTGAGATGTTCAATCAGCATGCGGATCGCATCGTGGAAGCTGCCCATGCATTTTCCAAATTGGTGGCCAATTACAGTGATCTCGATTTGCGCGCCAAGTACAACCAGGAAGTTGATGATGCCGAACGCGCCGCAGACCGTGTAACCCATGAATGCAACAAGGCGATCCACATCACGTTTATTACGCCAATCGATCGCGAGCAGATCCATTCACTGATTAATACGATGGACGATGTGGCAGATCTGATTCAAGACTCTGCTGAGACGATGGCACTTTACGATATCCACCATATGACGGAAGAAATTACCCGCCTGACGGATTTGAGCGTGAAGTGTTGTGAGCGATTGCGTGATGCAGTCAAGCTGTTAGGCAACATTGCTGAGCCATCGACTGCAGAAGCCGCGCTTAAGACATGCGAGGAAATTGACCGACTTGAGTCGGATGCTGACCGCGTCATGCGAACGGCGATGAGCAAGCTGTTTCGTGAAGAGCCCAACGTGCGTGAGGTTATCAAGTTGAAGGCGATCTATGAACTGTTGGAGACGATTACTGATAAATGTGAAGATGTGGCGAATGTAATTGAGGGCATCGTCCTCGAAAACTCCTGACTTGGTCGGCAGGATAAAGATGGAATCCGTACAAACGACCCTGTGGGTGGTAGTTCTGCTGGTTGCACTGGCGTTTATGTTTGACTTCATGAACGGGTTTCATGATGCGGCTAACTCAATTGCAACGGTTGTCTCGACGGGAGTGCTCAAGCCCGGTCAAGCGATTTTGTTTGCTGCGTTTTTTAACGTCATTGCGATATTGGTATTCCAGTTAAGCGTGGCGGCAACCGTAGGGAAAGGTATTGTGCAGCCTGGAGTTGTTGATACCCATGTCGTATTCGGTGCTCTGATTGGTGCCATAACTTGGAATGTCATTACTTGGTATTACGGTATACCCAGCAGTTCCTCGCATGCGTTGATTGGCGGAATTGTCGGTGCCGTGATTGCGAAGTCGGGTGCCGGCACCTTGGTGTCTGGCGGAATTGTCAAGACGGTGATTTTTATTTTTGTTTCGCCATTGCTGGGGTTTGTACTGGGCTCTTTAATGATGGTTGCTGTCGCTTGGTTGTTCCGTCGAACACGACCCTCTAAAGTCGATAAATGGTTTCGACGGCTGCAATTGGTCTCCGCAGGAGCCTACAGCCTCGGCCATGGCGGCAATGATGCACAAAAAACCATTGGCATCATTTGGATGCTTCTGATCTCTACCGGATACAGCGCTGCAGGTTCTGCAGCACCCCCCACTTGGGTTATTGTGTGCTGTTACGGAGCCATTGGATTGGGGACCATGTTTGGTGGATGGCGAATTGTCAAGACCATGGGGCAACGAATTACAAAACTAAAGCCGGTCGGCGGGTTTTGCGCAGAAACCGGTGGCGCCATTACCTTGTTTCTCGCCACCGCCATGGGCATACCTGTATCGACTACCCATACGATAACGGGAGCAATTGTTGGTGTTGGCTCCACGCAGCGCGCAAGCGCAGTGCGGTGGGGTGTTGCGGGTAACATTGTGTGGGCCTGGATTTTCACAATACCCGCCAGTGCTTTTGTAGCCGCAACAGCGTATTGGCTCAGTCTGCAGATTTTTTAGTTTCGGAGGGCTGCGATATCAGACGCGCAGCTTCTACTTGGTATTCAAAGTAGTGCTGAAAACTAAATGCCAGGCTGGCTAACAGGACCGTGGTACCGATGAGCAGCGATCCCACCAGAGCGGCTACGGTGAACCAAGTCGTTCGCCCGCTCGCGCAGTCCTCTGGCGCTGATGGGTTGAATCGCAGATTCCATCTGTCAGTGGCCATCAGTCCAAACACCAGCGCGTTGACTGCACAGGCTGCGATGACCAGTCCAAGCATTGGAATCAATAACCAGCTCAATCGGTCATCCAGGCCTAGCGCGCGCGCGCGGTAAATGCCGTAGAGGCCGATCAAAGTGGGTAAAGGTAATATCCAGCCTAAACGATCGGACGCGCCAAATAAGTAGAAGCGGTGAAGTCCAAAAGGGCCACCCATAAAAGCGCACCAGGCGGCCAGGGTTTTATTTTTCATGGTGCGATTGTGACGCAGGCGTCAAACTGCCGTGACCAATGGACTTATCCATTAACACCACGTCAAGCCAGCGGTCAAACTTCCATCCGCAGTCTTTAAGGATGCCGACATGGGAGAAGCCGCAACTGCTGTGCAGTCCGATGGACCCAATGTTTGCCGAATCGCCAATCACTGCAATCAATTTGCGCACGCCGCAGCGTTCCGCTTGTGTCATGAGTTCGAGCAGAAGCAGTCGACCCAAACCCTTGCGCTGCGCCCCTTTTGCAAGATAAATTGAGTCTTCTGCCGAGTAGCGGTAGGCCGGGCGCGGTTTGAACCAGTTGCAGTATGCAAATCCCGTAATTCCCGTCGCATCCTCCATCACCAGATACGGCAGTCCCTTGGATAACACGTCGCCCTGGCGACCCGCCATTTCTTCGGCGCTTGGCGGCACAGTTTCAAAGGTGCCGGTTCCATTGATCACGTGGTGAGCGTAAATGGCAGTGATGGCGTGTATGTCAGCGTCGCGGCTTGGTCGTATGCTTGTCATGAATTCGTATCAGGTTATAATGGAGGGCTATTCAGAGTGTCACTGGCCGGGTGGTCAGTTGCGTGTCTCAACTTTGAATTAAATGGTTGAAAAGTAATTTCTGCCACCCAAAGGATAAATCATGGTCGTCATTCGACTCGCCCGTGGCGGTGCAAAAGCTCGCCCGTTTTTCAATATTGTTGTGGCTGATAAGCGAACACGTCGCGATGGGCGCTTTATTGAGCGCATCGGTTTTTACAATCCGATTGCAACCGCCTCCGAAGAGAGCATTCGCATTGCCCAGGACCGTCTCACTTACTGGCAAGGTGTTGGTGCCCAGGCTTCTCCCACAGTGGAGCGACTGATTCAGCAAGCTGCCAAGAAGGCGGCTTGACCTGACAGCCAGTCATAGGGCAACAGGCCTTCCGACTGGCACCCGACGCGCATGATTTCCGGACTCCAAGCTGCTGAATTACCAGAGGATGCTGTTGAGGTTGGAAGGGTCGCTGACGCGTGGGGAATCAAAGGCTGGTTTAAAGTCCTGCCGTATAGCGCCCACCCTGAGGCGCTTTTTTCATCAAAGAGTTGGTTTCTTTTGCCGACTGAGCGCGGCGTGCCATCCTTCAAGGGCGTGGCTCGCATGGAAGTTCAAGTGGTTAAAGAACACTCAGACTCGGTTGTGGCATCCGCACTTGGAGTCAACGACCGATCTTCTGCTGAAGCGCTGCGCGGATCAAAAATATTTGTTTCCAGATCCAGTTTTCCAGCCATTGGGGTCGACGAATATTATTGGGTTGATTTGATCGGCCTGCCAGTGGTTAACCGGCAGAAAGAAAGCCTTGGTTCGGTCAAGGAGTTGCTCTCAGCCGGTCCGCAAACCGTTTTGGTGTTGGAGTATCTGCACGACGGCAAGCCCACCGAGCGCATGATTCCTTTTGTAGCCGCGTACGTGGATGAGGTGGACCTCAAGTCGCGCTGCATCCTCGTGGATTGGCAGACTGACTACTGAGCCGCTGGTGCATGCGATTCGACGTCGTAACCCTGTTTCCTGAGCTTTTTTCATCGTTTCTGACGGTTGGAATTGCCCGCAGAGCCTTTGAGTCTGGACAGGTGGATGTGAAGTTTTCCAATCCCCGTGATTTTGCGACTGATAACTACCGTCGCGTGGATGACCGCCCGTACGGTGGCGGGCCGGGCATGGTCATGCTGGCACAACCCTTGGAGATGGCCGTTGCGCATATACGGGTGTCACGAAACGATGCTGCACCAGTTGTATTGTTTTCGCCAATTGGTAAACGCCTGGATGAGGCCGAAGTACAGCGCTGGTCTGGCAGCACCGGTGCGATTTTGGTATGTGGTCGATACGAGGGAATCGATCAGCGCTTTATCGATTCCCATGTGGATGAACAAATTAGTCTGGGTGACTTTGTGCTGTCCGGTGGAGAAATTCCAGCGATGGCACTTCTCGATGCCATCGCGCGGTTGCAGCCCGGCGTGTTGTCGGATTCCGAGAGCCACCGAATGGACAGCTTCAATCCGAATTTGGATGGCTTGCTGGACTGTCCGCATTACACCCGACCGGAAGAGTGGGCAGGCAAGGTCGTTCCTGGCGTCCTTTTGTCGGGTCACCATGAGCACATTGAGCGCTGGCGCCGTGATCAACGATTGCAGTTAACCGCGCTGCATCGACCGGACCTTATTGAAGCAGCGCGCAACGCGGGGTTACTCACTTCAATCGATGAAGCATTGTTGAGGCAGTCTGGCTGAACTTGCTATAATGGCGGGCTAACCGATCCTCTGTACGGCCAAAGCTGCGAATCGCAAGCTTTGCACCAACCGGTGCCGGCGCTTATATGATCACGAAGGAAAATATGAACCTGATTCAAACTCTTGAGCAAGAAGAAATTGCTCGTCTCGGTAAAACCATCCCCGAATTTGCCCCTGGTGATACGGTGGTCGTGAGCGTCAACGTGGTTGAAGGTAGCCGCAAACGGGTGCAAGCTTACGAAGGCGTCGTCATCGCCAAGCGCAACCGTGGTCTTAACAGCGGCTTTATTGTCCGCAAAATATCCAGTGGGGAAGGTGTTGAGCGAACGTTTCAGACTTATAGCCCCCTGATCGCGGGCATCGAAGTCAAGCGCCGCGGTGATGTGCGTCGGGCCAAGTTGTATTACCTGCGTGACCGCAGCGGCAAGTCGGCACGTATCAAAGAGAAGCTGCCAGCAAAGAAGACAGCGGCTGTTTGATTCGGTCCATACAGGGTTTCACAAAACCGCCCGGCGCAAGCTTGAGGCGGTTTTTTTATGACTTCCACTGCCTTACCTTCATTTGATCCGCGCAGGGTTCCTGTCACTGGCGTGGATACCGATTTACCGAAAGTCAAAGTTCAAGATCTGCGACCCCAGGCTTTGGTCCAAAGGTTTGCATATCCACCGATCTGGACTCCTGAAGTTCGTGGTGAGCCGCGATTTTCCAACCGACCGCCTGCGGATGCGGCCGTCCTGATTCCTTTGGTCCAGCGGCAAGACGGGCTCACCGTGCTCTTGACCGAGCGCACTGCGCATCTTTCTAGCCACTCCGGTCAGATAGCGTTTCCGGGTGGAAAGACAGACCTGCAGGATGCCAATCCAACAGAAACTGCATTGCGTGAGTCCGCAGAAGAGATTGGATTGGAGCGACACTTTGTCGAGGTTTTGGGTACCTTGCCGGTCTACACCACGGGAAGTGGCTTCATCGTCACGCCGGTCGTGGCCTTGGTGAACGCAAGTTACGCGATGGTTCCCAATCCGCATGAGGTTGCAGATGCATTTGAGGTTCCCCTGTCTTTTTTGATGGATCCTGCGAACCACCGTCGGCACGAAGTTGAGTGGGCGGGCACGCGACGGGAGTGGTTTTCGATGCCGTATTCGCATGATCAGACAGAGCGCTTCATATGGGGTGCAACTGCGGGAATGTTGCGCAATTTCTATCGCTTTTTGCTGGCTTGACGTGGTGAATCGGATCGGCGCAAATGGCAATCTTGCACCGGTACCCGGGGCCGCTATGATCGCTCCATGAGTTTTCTTTCGATCTTGTTTGCGTTGTTGCTGGAGCAAGCCCGACCGTTGGGGCAAGGCAATCCGGTGCATCAGGCGGTGCGAAGCTGGATTCGCTGGGTTGTGCGTAGCCTGGATACAGGGAAAGTGCATCACGGGTGGTTGGCGTGGTGTATTGCAGTTGTTGGCCCTGGCGCGCTGGCGGCCGCAATCCACTGGATGTTGGTCTGGTCGCTCGGTTGGATCGCCGCCGCGATATGGAGCACTGCGCTTTTGTACTCGACCCTCGGATTTCGCCAGTTCAGCCACCACTTCACTGAAATCCGCGATGCGCTGTTAGCTGGCGACGAAGACCTTGCCCGCAGCCGCCTTGCGTTGTGGATGCGAATCGACGGCAGCGCACTGCCGCGCAGTGAAATCGTCCGACGCGTTATTGAGCATTCCGTATTGTGCGCGCACCGCCACGTCTTCGGAGTCTTCGCGTGGTACTCGCTGCTTGCTGCGCTGGGGCTCGGTCCTGCCGGCGCTGTTGTCTATCGGATTAGTGAATATTTCTTTCGGTATGCCAACCGTCCTAGTCGACCAGCATCAACTCCGTTGAGTGATCCGCTGAAAACGATTGCGCACACGGCTTGGTACGCCATGGATTGGGTGCCTGCACGTATTACCGCCCTGGGATTTGCCTTTGTCGGCAGTTTCGAAGACGCGGTTGATAGCTGGCGCCAGCAGGAAGCGCAGTTTCCGAACGATAACGATGGCGTCGTATTGGCAGCCACTGCGGGGGCTGTTAATGTCAAATTGGGGCTACAGGAGGGTGTCCCTTCTGGGCAAGCTCCGCAGGCAGTTCATTTGCGGGCGGTTGTCGGGCTCGTCTGGCGTACGGTGGTGATGTGGATGGTGTTCCTGGCACTGTTGTCGCTGGCCCGGCTGCTCGGCTAAATAAGAAATTCAATACCTCTTGGTGGACAACTCAGCATATAAATTGCTATATATTGAATAGCGTCTCAGGCTTATTTGACGAGGGCTAGAGGGTGAATTCTCGTCTGACGATGCGTGCACAGCGGCGATCACGCCACAACCTGGTTCGTGAAGGTGGCTGCAGTTGTAAAACTTGCAATGTGCTGCGTGCGCCCGGATATCTGGCATTAGCCCGGCGAGTTGTGTAGGTTCAATGTGATTGAGGCCGAACTCCTGGAAGCCGGGCGAGTCGATGACCGCCGTGGTCCGCTCCATGTCAATCCAGTACAGCGTTGTGCTAGTGGTGGTGTGTTTGCCGGAGTTCAAGGCCGTTGATATTGCGTTTGTGAGCACTTGAGCATCGGGAATGAGACGATTGATCAGCGTGCTTTTTCCTGAGCCAGACGGTCCGAGCACCAACGTGGTTTTCCCCTGCAGAATGGCTTCCAGAGGCTGCTCTGTTTGCGGGTATGCCTCACTGCGCGGTTTGAGCGCCATCGGCAGCATGGTGTACCCCATGTCGCGATACATGGCTGTGCGTTGCCAGGCTTGCTCAAACGGTTGGGACAAATCGCTCTTGTTGAGCGCAATAATTGGGCGGATATGTTCAGCCTCAGCGGCAATTAGTGCACGCGACAGTTGGCTTTCGGAAAACTCGGGTTCCGCCGCTATCAATATCAAGACTTGGTCCAAATTGGAAGCAAACGACTTGGTGCGGATTTCATCCTGCCGATAAAAGAGGTTGCGCCGGGGCTGGACTTTTTCAATTGTTCCTTCATCTTCACTCGCAAGCCACAGCACATGATCACCCACCACAGTCTGGTTTTTTTTGCCACGCGGGTGGCAAATTAAACGCCGTCCATCCGGTGTTTCAATCCAGACATGCCGGCCATGCCCGGCAATAACGAGTCCACTTTCTAGCGCAGGCGGCGTAGTCATATCAGACTGCAGAATTGCCTAACAACCGCCCTAAACGTTCGCTTGCCGGCGGATGCGAGTAGTAGAACCGCACATATACAGGGTCAGGCGTCAGGGTTGACGCATTGTCCTCGAACAGTTTGAGCAGTGCACTCGCCAGCGCCGCGCCACTGGTCTGGTTTACCGCATAGGCATCTGCCTCAAATTCGTGACGCCGTGATACCTGTGCAAACACGGGGCCAATCAGCGTGCCGATCAATGGCATCACCATCAAGAACAAAAGCAGTGCAAGTGCATCATTGGATGCGGTCAAGTTGGGTACCACACCCAAACCGGTAAAGAACCACAACTGCTGGCTTGCCCA
>CAIQBN010000191.1 GCA_903870065.1 uncultured beta proteobacterium
GCAGTAACAGGAGCCCTTATTACCGTCGTTTTGGCCAAGTTGGGGGCAATTGATCGGTGGAGCCAAATTCGTGCACGCTGGTTTGTGCAGCATTCTCGCGGCGGCATCGTGCTGCTTGCGTTGTGGCCACTGGCGCTTCTGTTCCCGCCCGCAGTGCCATTTGGGCTGGGGCAAGTCTTGGAGCGGTTGGAAACGGCAGTGGGCGACCAACTGGCGGACACACCGTTTCTGGATTGGTTGCCGGTGCGCGAGACCGAATTGCAGCCCTTGCTCCCTGGCGGAGAAGTTGTGTGCGTCCTGCTGGGTTTGCTGATTCCGTGCCTGCTGGCCTTTTGCGTTATTCGCCATCCAGCGCGCCGTATGGTGTTCGCGGTGATGGTTGTGCTATTTGGGATCGGTGTGTCAGCACTTTCGGCGGCCCTGAGTTGGGGGCCGGCACATGCGTGGGCCTGGCTTAATTTGCCAGTGCAAGTCGGTGTGGGAATGGCGATGCTGTTGTCGCTGGCACTGGCTTTTGCACCTTGGCGTGCCAGTGCTGCCTTGCTGTTGCTGTCGCTGGGGATTTACTTAAGCCTGCTCAATCAGGCCCCCGAGAGCGCTTATTTTGCCCAAACCTTGCATGCCTGGGAGCAAGGGCGCTTTATTCGATTTCATGGCCTCGCCCAGTGGCTTGGCTGGTTATGGCCCTACGCCACATTGTCGTATGTGCTGTCCCTGATCTGGCAACAGGACACAAAAAACTAGAATCGGTAAATGAATGCGAATATCCAAAAACCTGCGCCCTACTATGAGCGCCATATTTTTTTCTGCCTGAACGAGCGCCAGAACGGTGAAGAATGCTGTGCCCAGCACCATGCACAAGTCGGGTTTGACCGATGCAAGCAAAGGGTCAAGGAGGCCGGCTTGAGTGGACCTGGCCAAGTTCGGGTTAACAAGGCCGGTTGCCTGGACCGCTGCGCGGCAGGACCGGTTGCCGTCGTTTATCCCGAGGGTGTTTGGTATACCTATGTCGATGTGCAAGACATTGACGAAATTGTTGAATCACATCTGAAGAATGGCAAAGTCGTGGATCGATTGCTCACGCCCGCGCACCTCGGTCGCTAGCACTTGCGATACGGGAAATAAAAATGGTCTTTAGGCCTCGTGAAATATCAATTGTTTGCTCCTAAAAGAAGAGTAATTCATTGTGAATTTACACACCCGTCGATTTATGCTTCAAGGCCCTGCTGGTTGCATTGAGGCAGCCGAGGACCTGCCGCAGCTTCCTCCAGGTGGCGTCGAGCGGGGCGCGGCTGTGATTGCGCATCCGCATCCGTTGTTTGCCGGCACCATGGACAACAAAGTTGTGCAAACCCTGGCCCGCGCTTTTGTGCATTGTGGTTGGCGCGCGATTCGCTTTAACTTTCGCGGTGTCGGAGCGACACAAGGGGTGCACGATGGGGGGCGTGGCGAGCTTTTGGACATGCTGGCTGTCATTGAGCATGCAACGCGTGCCCATAGGGTCGGTATGGATGCGTCGCCAAATATCCCGCTGGCGCTGGCGGGTTTTTCCTTCGGTTCATTTGTAACAAGTCATGCAGTGCAGGCTCTTGGGGCGCAGCGGGCGCCGCAGCAATTGGTGTTGGTGGGAACGGCAGCGACGCGCTTCGAGGTTGCACCGATCGCGCACGCACTGCATGAACGAACCCTGGTACTGCATGGTGAGCACGACGACACCGTTCCGTTGTTGGATGTCATGAACTGGGCGCGCCCTCAAACCCTGCCCGTGACGGTGATTCCGGGGGGCTCTCACTTCTTTCATGGACAATTGCCACTTTTACGTCACTTGGTGGTGCGCCATTTGCAAGCCGGATCTGCCACCATTACCTAGTCATGCGGTCTGCCGACCCATTTGTTGATTCTTTTGCATTCTGTCCTTTGCCGGGTTGTCAAAACCCGGGCTATTGAACCCATTCCATGAAATCACTCTTTTTAGCTTTTTTGGCTACCGCTTGTTTCGCGGTGGCGGCCCAAACTCCACAGCCACCCGAAGTGGCTGCCCGGGCCTATTTGTTGATGGATGTCACTTCCAATCAAATTTTGGCGTCCAAAGATCTGGATATGTCGGTTGAGCCAGCGTCGCTGACGAAGCTGATGACGGCATATTTGGTGTTTGATGCTTTGCGCACCAAGAAATTGGACTTGCGGCAAACCTTGCCCGTGAGTGAACGGGCTTGGCGGATGCCGGGTTCGCGCATGTTCATCGACCCAAAGATGCAGGTGCCGGTGGAGGATCTGATCAAGGGCATGATTGTGCAATCCGGTAACGATGCCACGATGGCCTTGGCCGAGGGGGTTGGCGGTTCGGCCGAGGGATTCGTCCAAATGATGAACGAACAGGCCAAGGCGCTGGGCATGAACTCAACGGGCTACAAGAATCCTGAAGGTCTGACGGAGGCTGGCCATACCACTACTGCACGGGACCTTAGTACGCTGGCGACCCGATTGATTGCGGATTTTCCCGATTTTGTCGGCTTTTATGCCATCAAGAAGTACCGCTACCCCGGCACTCCCGCCGCCAATGACAGCAATCGCAATCTGTTGCTTTTTAGAGACCCCACGGTGGATGGATTGAAGACGGGGTACACCGAGGCTGCGGGATATTGCATGGTCGCAACCGCCCGCCGGGATTTCACCAACCTGGCCAATCCCGGTGCGCCGGCAGGGGCGCCATCAACCGCCGGAAGTCGACGCTTGCTGTCCATTGTTCTCGGAGCCGCAAACGAAAATGCGCGCGCCAATGAGTCGCAAAAGTTACTGAATTGGGGGTTTACGGCGTTTGAGGCAGTAAAGTTGTTTGAGGCGGACCAGACAGTTGTCACTTCCAGTGTTTGGAAGGGCGCGCAAAACTCCGTCCGACTGGGTCGGTCACAGGCAATTGTTGTCACCGTACCGGGTGGAACAGCATCCAAATTGAAAACCCAGGTCATCCGCACTGAACCGCTCCTTGCGCCCGTTGCGAAGGGGCAGCAGGTTGGGGTTGTCAAAATTCTGGCGGGCGATCAGGCGGTTGGGGAAGTTCCTTTGTTGGCACTTGATGCGGTGGAGCAAGCGGGCATTCTGGGGCGTGCATGGGATGCGCTACGCCTTTGGATACGTTGAAGGGTCGTTTCAGCTGAGAATGATCGCCGAATGCCATGTCGCCGAATGTCGCCGAATGCCATTGCGCAGAAGTCATTAATCTGATACATTAGAAGGCTTTTCGGAAATTCCGAAGGGGTTCACGTTTTCGTACAAATTCAAACGTTTAGGGACGTTTTATCAATGCCAACCATTAACCAGCTCGTGCGTCAAGGCCGTGAGGTCGAGACCATCAAGTCGAAGAGTCCTGCGATGCAGAACTCTCCGCAGCGCCGGGGCGTATGCACCCGTGTGTACACCACAACGCCTAAAAAACCTAACTCCGCATTGCGTAAAGTTGCCAAAGTGCGCTTGACCAACGGTTTTGAAGTGATTTCTTACATCGGCGGTGAAGGCCACAACCTGCAGGAACACAGCGTGGTGCTGGTTCGTGGTGGTCGTGTCAAAGATTTGCCTGGTGTGCGTTACCACATCGTTCGCGGTTCGCTGGACTTGCAAGGCGTGAAAGACCGCAAGCAGTCGCGTTCCAAGTACGGTGCCAAGAAGCCAAAGGCTAAGTAAGTTCTGTTTTTGAAGTCAATCGGTGCTGTTTCCCGCGTGGCGCGGTGACGCAGCGAAGTGACCCGAAGCATGGAATTGTCCGTGTGGGTCGAGTAAGTGGGGGTTTAAATGACTCTCGCGGTATCTGAAAAGATGCCAACTGAAGCAAATATGAGGTGAAAAATGCCACGTCGTCGCGAAGTCCCTAAACGTGAAATCCTGCCGGATCCCAAGTTCGGCAATGTCGAGTTATCCAAATTCATGAACGTGATCATGGAAGGCGGAAAAAAAGCAGTTGCAGAGCGCATTATTTACGGCGCTCTTGAGTTGATTGAGAAGAAGCACCCCGATAAAGACCCGGTTGAGGCCTTTACGGTTGCAATCAACAACGTCAAGCCCATGGTTGAAGTGAAGTCTCGCCGCGTGGGTGGTGCCAACTACCAGGTGCCTGTCGAAGTTCGTCCCGTTCGCCGTCTGGCCTTGTCCATGCGCTGGATTAAAGAAGCTGCTCGCAAGCGTGGTGAAAAATCCATGGCGCAGCGCCTAGCGAACGAATTGCTAGAGGCCACCGAGGGTCGTGGTGGTGCCATGAAGAAGCGTGACGAAGTTCACCGCATGGCAGAAGCCAATAAGGCCTTCTCGCACTTCCGCTTCTAAACGCGGTATTGGCGCCCGCCCCAGGCCGGTGGCGCCCGCCAGCTTGCCCGGCCCGTGTGGGCCGACAGCCTGGCAAATTGAACCCACAGATAAACCAAGGATCCATCATGGCTCGCACTACTCCCATTGAGCGTTATCGCAACATTGGCATTTCCGCGCACATCGACGCTGGTAAAACCACCACGACCGAGCGTATTCTCTTTTATACCGGCGTGAATCACAAAATTGGTGAGGTGCATGATGGTGCGGCCACCATGGACTGGATGGAGCAAGAGCAGGAGCGTGGCATCACGATCACGTCCGCTGCGACAACTTGCTTCTGGAAGGGTATGGATA
>CAIQBN010000192.1 GCA_903870065.1 uncultured beta proteobacterium
CTAGGATCCACGACTCAACTCGTCGGTGACGATCTGTTTGTGACCAACGTGGACTTCCTGCAAAAGGGAATCAACCAAGGTGTTGCCAACTCGATCCTGGTGAAGGTGAACCAAATCGGCACACTCACAGAAACTCTCGACGCCATCGAACTGGCCAAGGAAAACCGCTACACGGCCGTCATCAGCCATCGCTCGGGCGAAACGGAGGACTCCACGATCGCCGACATCGCAGTCGGCATGAATGCGGGGCAAATCAAGACCGGTAGCTTGAGCCGCTCCGACCGCATGGCCAAATACAACCAGTTGCTGCGCATCGAAGAAGACCTGGGCGACGTCGCCAGCTACCCGGGTCGGGCCGCCTTTTATAACCTCAAGTAATTCCTAGTGGGCAATCGCATTGTCCCCGTCGCCTTGATTGCCCTGCTGGTTATCCTGCATGGGCAATTGTGGTTTGGCAGGGGTAGCGTGCCGAATGTGGCTCGCTTGGTGCGACAACTCGATGAGCAGCAACTACGTAACGCCAAGGCAACACGGGCCAATGAACGGTTGGCCGCCGAAATCAGCGACCTGCGTGAAGGTCTCGAAATCGTGGAGGAACGGGCACGCGCTGAACTAGGCATGGTAAAAGCCAATGAAATCTACGTTCAGATAGCACGCTAGTCTCCGCGCGCTCAGTGCGTCGCCGCCCCACCATCTGATTGCTGAACCGATGCAGTGAAAAGCTGCGCTGCATCAACGGCATCGAAGTGGTATTGCACCCCACAATATTCGCAAGACACTTCAATATCGGGGCGCTCGCTCAGAATACTTTGGGCTTCCTCGCGACCCAGGCTCACAATCATGCGCCCCACACGTTCGCGGCTACAGGAGCACGCAAAGCGTGGCGCAGTGTCGCCCTGTAGTGGTTCAAAACGTGTTATTTGCTCTTCCCAAAACAGGCGACGCAAAATGGTCTCCACATCCAGATTCAACAGTTCTTCGCGCTTGAGGCTGCCGGCGAGTATGGCGATGCGGTTGTAGTGCTCATCCAGACCAATCCGATCTTCATTTTCCTTGCTCACCATGCTGCCCGACAAATTGGAAGTTCCTTGCACCGGCAAACGCTGAATCAACAGACCTGCAGCCACGTACTCATTGGCTGCCAGCACGAGTGCCGTGTCGAGTTGCTCGCTTTGCAGCATGTAATGCTCCAACACTTCGCTGATCTTTTCGATTTTGTGATTGCGGTCATCAAACAAGGGGACCACGCCCTGGTACGGCTGCTGCCCAGGAAACTTGCTATTGGGATCGAGCGTAATAGCACACCGCCCCGCGTTAGTCACATTGACCATCTGGCTCAGAGTGGCCGCGACATCCACTTGCCCCACCACCGTCGCAGTAGCGCGCAGGGCCAAATCAGGCTGCACCTCAACCACGGCAAGCTTGACCGGGCCATCCCCAAAAATTTGTAGCACGAGCGAGCCGTCAAACTTGATGTTGGCCTGCATCAATGCCGCTGCGGCCACCATTTCACCCAACATATCCCTGACCGGAGCGTCATAACCACCGGTGATGTTGTTGGATGCACGTCTGCGCAAAATCTCGGTCCAGGTGTCGGTCAACCGAACGACCATGCCCCGCACGGGCAAACCATCAAACAAAAATTTGTGAAGTTCAGACACACCCTACCCCAATATATTGCGCGACCACTGCACGGTGATCAATCCTGGTCAAGTTTTTTTAATCCGGTCCTGAAACGGCGTGCATTGTCGATGTACTGCAGAGCACTGAGTTTCAGCGCGTCTCGCTGCTCGCTGCTAAGCTGACGTACGGCTTTTGCAGGGCTGCCGATGATCATGGAACCATCGGCAAATTCCTTCCCCTCCGTTACCAGAGCGCCTGCTCCAACAATACATCCTCTACCGATCTTTGCACCATTGAGGACCACCGCTCCGATTCCGATTAGTGAGCCATCGCCAATGGTGCAACCATGCAGCATGACCTGATGTCCAATCGTGACATATTCACCCACGATTAAGGGCTTCCCGATGTCTGCATGCAAAACGCTCCCGTCTTGGATGTTGGAGCCACGACCAACCTGGATAATTTCCGTATCGCCCCGGACGATCGCACCAAACCATATGCTGCAGTCATCTGCCAACTCCACATTTCCAATAACTTGTGCGCTGTCAGCCACCCAGGTGGACTCCGCCATCCTCGGCGCTATGTGGTCTAGTTGATAAATTGCCATATTGCTCCAATGATTTGTGGGCGCATCCCACGTGATGCATTACCTAGAATTGTAAGTATGGAACTTAGACAACTCTGCCTTGAGGTGTTTGGCCTCACTCAACCAATGCAAAAAGTGACTGCAGTGCAGACGATCGCAGTAAACGATACCACTCCAATTGACAGCAGCGCAAACTTGATCAGCGACGGTTTGCCAGGTCGACCGGCCCGACCGGTCTTGGTTCATCCACAGGAAGTGCCTCGGCGCTCACCGTTTACATTGGAGGGACACTGCGCACTGATCCACTCGATCGCGCACATTGAATTCAATGCCATCAATCTCGCCTTGGACGCGATCTGGCGTTTTCCGGGCATGCCCAACGCCTATTACCTGGACTGGCTGCGCGTCGCACAAGAGGAATCCGTGCACTTCACACTTTTACGAAACCACTTGCGAGAGCATGGGCACGACTATGGTGACTTCGCGGCACATGACGGTCTATGGACGATGTGCGAAAGCACCAGCCGTGACCTGACGACCCGTATGGCACTGGTACCCCGAACGATGGAAGCACGCGGACTCGACGCGACACCCATCATTCAGGCCAAACTTCGCAGGGTCGGGGCATCACACTCTTTGGCTGCAGTCGCAATTTTGGACATCATCCTCGCCGACGAAATCGGCCATGTCGCTATAGGAAATTACTGGTACAACTGGTTGTGCATACGTGACCAACATGATGGCGCTGCGTTCTACGCCCTGGCGGCCAGGCAACACAACGCACCGCGATTGAAACCCCCATTTAATCTGGAGGCGCGCATGCAAGCTGGCTTTACACAATCCGAAATTGATGCGCTATCGACATCGGGCTAGTTTCTGCATGGTTTCTACCCGTTAAGTCAAGCATCAAGACGATGTAGCATCAGCTTACACCGCTAACTACCGTCATTGCGTTGATGATTCAGAGCAAACCCATTAAAAATAGATACTTAGCTCACCCGCGCAAGGTGGCGGTGATGGTCTTTGTGCTTGCTCTTATCACTTCATTTGGGTTTGCCTGGGAAATTGAGGATCGCAATTTAAAGTCGGAGCGCCTGCGTATCAGCGCACTAACCGCAAGCCATGCGCAGGCAATTCAGACCACAATGGAACGCGCATTGTCGGCCACCTACTCGATCGCCGCCATGGTACGCCAGAGCAAAGGCAGCGCGCCCGATTTTGAAGGCATCGCCAGTGAAATGCTGCCCTGGTACCCTGGCGTCGCCATTTTGGGCCTCAGCCCTGGCGGTGTCATTCGGCGAATTGCGCCACTGGCGGGCAACGAAAAGTCGATCGGATTTGACCAGTTGAAAGATCCGATTCAGGGAGCCGAGGCCAGGCTGGCCAAGGAGTCAGGCAAACTGACACTGGCTGGTCCATTGCAATTGGTCCAGGGTGGTTTGGGAGCCGTGGGCAGACTGCCAATATATTTGGAAGATGGAAATGGTAAGCCGTTCTTTTGGGGGTTGACCTACGCAGTGATACGTTTCCCGCAGGCACTCTCGGGAACGAGGCTTGAGTCGCTGCGAGAGTCCGGACTCGACTATTCTCTATGGAGAATCTCCCCTGAAGGAAGTTCGCCCCAGGTCATTGCATCGTCCATCGCCGGACGACTGGCGTCACCGGTCGAGCATTACATCAACCTGCCAAACGGTCAGTGGACACTGAGCGTTGCGCCGACCAATGGCTGGGGTAACAGCCACAGATTGACTCTCCAGGGCGCGCTGGCGCTTGCATTTAGCCTGTTAATTGCGTACGCAAGCAAACTATTGATTGAACTGAAGTCACATGAACGCGGCCAAGAAGCCCTGATTGCGCTGCGTACTCGGGAAATTGCCGCATCACAAAGCAAGCTCAAAGCAACGCTTGAAGCCATTCCGGATGTCATGCTGGAGATGGGGCTTGACGGAACCTTCCACGACTACCATGCCCCAAGGTCCAACAGTTCCTTTCCACCCTCTGAATTTTTTCTTGGGAAGAAAGTTGCGGATGTGCTGCCCAACGAAGCAGCAATGTCGGTAATGTCGGCACTCCAGGAGGCTGACTCCAAAGGTCACTCCGAGGGCAAGGAATATGCCCTTGAAACCGAGACAGGCTTATCCTGGTTTGAGATTTCACTAACCAAGAAACTTGACTCAACGGATTGTGAGTCACGCTTCATTGTCCTCTCACGCAACATCACCCAACGCAAGTCTTCCGAGGAAGAGATCAACAAGCTTGCCTTCTATGATCCCCTGACGGAGTTGCCCAACCGACGCCTTATGCTTGACCGCCTTCGTCAGGCGCTGGCCATCAGCGCACGAAGCGGACGCATGGGCGCGGTACTATTTCTTGACCTCGACAATTTCAAGACACTCAATGACACCCAGGGGCACGACATGGGAGATCTTTTGCTGCAGCAGGTTGGGAAACGACTGACCCAGTGCATCCGGCAAGGCGACACCGTGGCCCGACTTGGCGGCGATGAATTCGTGGTCATGATCGAAGACCTCAGCGAAAACTATGAAATGGCCGCCGCGCAAGCCGAAAGTATCGGAGGGAAACTATTGACTTCCATTTGTCAGCCCTACCGACTTGCCGGACTCGACTACCTGATCACACCAAGTATCGGGGTAACGCTGTACACGGATCAACATCAATCCACTGATGAATTGCTCAAACAAGCTGACCTCGCCATGTACCAGGCCAAGTCTTCTGGACGAAATACGCTGCGGTTCTTTGATCCGGCCATGCAGGCCGTGATTACCGCCCGTGTTGGACTTGAATCCGATATTCGCGCTGGCATACTGAAAGATCAGTTTCAACTCTATTACCAACCACAAATTGACAGGGACGGCAACACCACTGGCGCAGAGGTATTGCTGCGTTGGCCGCACCCTGAGCGAGGAATGATTTCACCGGCCAGTTTTATTCCACTGGCTGAAGAAACCGGCCTAATTTTGCCATTGGGAAACTGGGTTCTGGAGACCGCCTGCACACAATTGGCTTTATGGGCTCACAATGACCGAATGAAAGGCTTGACACTGTCGGTCAACGTCAGCTCGCGCCAGTTCAGGCAACCCGACTTCATGCCTTATGTGCTGGATTTAATCAGTTACACGGGGGTAAACCCCCGGCGCCTGAAGCTTGAGCTCACGGAAAGCCTGCTGGTGGATGACATGGACGACACAACGATCAAGATGACGGCACTCAAGGAACGCGGCGTAGGTTTTTCACTGGATGACTTCGGCACAGGATACTCGTCGCTGTCCTACTTGAAGCGCCTACCCCTGGATCAGCTGAAAATTGATCAATCATTTGTACGCGATCTGATGACCGATGCAAATGATGCCGCAATTGCGCGCGCTGTGATTACGCTTGGGCATAGTCTGGGTTTGACCGTCATAGCCGAAGGCGTTGAAACCCAGGCCCAGCGGGACTACTTGCATCAGCAGGGCTGCGATGCCTACCAGGGCTATTTGATGGGACGCCCGATGCCATTGACCGATTTTGAACACCGCCTGACCTAACAAACACCCGTATGTCTGATACCCAGCCCTCCGCGCCCCCAAATTTAAATCCCGCTGCGACTTCGATTGCGTTTGCACATCAGGCAATATTGGATGAAAACAAGGCAATCATTGGCTATGAACTGTTTGACCGGTCTGTCAATACCAACAGCCACACGGCTGCGAGCGACGCGCAACTACTTTTCAACGTCCTGAGTTCTGGGGATATCGAATCGCCCATCGGAAACAAGACCGTCTTCATCAATTGCACACACGATAGCCTTGCTGGCGGGCATCTGGACTTGGTCGCCCCACAACGCGTGGTACTGGAAGTTCCGCCAGTGGGCGTTTCTGATGTTGATCAAATTTTGACCCGTTTGCCAAATCTCGAAGAAATCAGGCGGCGCGGCTTTCGATTGGCCTTCGACTACTCTGTGCTCACCCAGCCTTACGCGGCGTGGTTGCCACTCGCCTCCTTTATCAAATTCGACCTCTCTATCATTCGACCGCAGTCCATTGGCTCCTTCATCAAGTTAGCACAAGCCAAGACCACCGCGCAGCTGATCGCCGAACGCGTGGAGACTCCGGCGCAGTACGCCATGGTTTCCAACTTTGGAATAAAGCTCTTTCAAGGCTATTGGTTCGCCAAACCGGTTCTGGTGCAGGGACAAACAGTCCGCCCAACACAGGCAACCATATTGCAGCTGATTAACCTGGTCCGCAAGCAAGCCAGCACGACGGAGATTGAGGAATTGTTGAAGAGAGACCCGACGCTGTCGTTCAACCTATTGCGATTCATAAATTCGGCGGGCTTTGGAATGCGCTCCGAAATAACATCATTCAAGCATGCCGTGATGCTGCTCGGATTGAACCGCCTGTTTAAATGGGCAGCGCTTCTTCTCACCACTTCGAACAAGGCCGACATGCCGCCTGCGGTGGGTACAACAGCGGTTGCGCGCGGACGTTTGATGGAACTCCTGGCAGCTGAACTGTTGCCCCCGGAAGAGTGTGACAACGCTTTTGTGGTTGGAGTCTTTTCCCTCCTTGACACCATGCTGGGGATGTCCATGGAAGCCGCACTGGCTACCGTAGCGCTTCCGGAAGCCGTAACGCAAGCATTGCTGCACCGCAGTGGACCATTAGCGCCATTTTTGGAACTAACTGAAGCATGTGAAACGGGAGATGATGCATCCTTCGCACGCACTGCAAATCAACTGGGACTCAATAACAACCAAGTGAACTGGGCTCATGTGCAGGCACTCGTTTGGGCCGAGTCCTTAGGGGTATGAGCTCGATTCCCAAGCACATTTAACCGCGTGGATGGTGCAACCGATGCAGTACGGCCAAGCGTTCACGTGCCACGTGTGTGTAAATCGTTGTTGTCGAAATATCGGCGTGTCCGAGCAATAGCTGCACCGCACGCAAATCAGCGCCATGGTTCAGCAGATGGGTTGCGAATGCGTGGCGCAACGTGTGGGGTGACAACGGAACATGAATTCCTGCGTTCGCGGCATGTTTCTTCACAACCATCCAGAACATGACGCGCGACATCGCCTGCCCCGGCGTGGAGCCGCGAACCGTCACGAACAGATCGTCTGTCTGTTTGCCTGCCAGCAACTCGCCGCGTGCCGCTCCCAGATACTGGCGCAACCATCGACTGGCAATTTCGCCAAATGGAACCAAGCGTTCTTTATTGCCTTTACCCAAGACCCTCAAGATGTTGTCTTGCAGGCTGATGTTCAGGGTTTTGAGTGTCACCAACTCGGTCACCCGTAGCCCACTTGCATACATCAATTCCAACATGGCGCGATCGCGCAGTCCCAATGCGCAAGACGTATCGGGCGCCGCCAGCAAAGCCTCCACTTGCGCCTCGGTCAGCGTTTTTGGGACACGCAGCGGTTGCTTGGCAGATTCAAGTTTCAGGGTCGGATCAACTGCAATCAAGCCTTCGCGCAAGGCCCATCTGAAGTAACGCTTAAAAACCGCCAATCTCCGGTTTGCCGTCGTCGCGCGAGTCGTTGAATGGCGCTCGGAAAAGTATTGCTGCAGGTCCAACTCACGTGCCTGAGGCAGGGTAGTCAGTCGGATCTTCAACCATTCACCCAAGAGGGCTAAGTCCCTTCTGTAAGCCGTCAGCGTGTTCAGCGAAAGGCCTTCCTCAAGCCAAAGTGCGTCGACAAAAGCATCAATTTCTGAAGAGGTGCGCGTGCGCTCCCCCATCATTCCAAACGCAACTTGGCGGAATCGACCACTTTCTTGTACACCTCATACTCTGCCCGGATCTGAGTTGCGAATTGATCTGGTGAATTGCCAACGATCAAAGAACCGGTGTCTTCAATACGCTTCTTCACTGCGGGATCTTCCAATACTTTTCGCACCGCTGCATTGAGCTTGTCAACGACTTCTTTAGACATCCCCTTGGGTCCATAAATGCCATAGAAAGCCATCCGATTCACAGGCTCCAGCCCGACTTCCTTGAACGTTGGCACGTTGGGCAGTTGCGCAAGTCGCTGGGGAGCGGCCACCACAATCGGAATCAGCCGGTTTGATGTGATGAAGGGCATGGCCGAAGGCATGTTGTCAAACGTCATCGGCACCTGCCCGGCCACGGTGTCATTCAACGCGGGACCGGCCCCCCGGTAAGGGATATGGGTGATGAAGGTGGTGGTCAGGTTCTTGAACAACTCCATCTGCAGGTGGCCAATACCACCCGTGCCCGACGAAGAGTATGAATACTTGCCCGGACTGGACTTGATTTCGGCCAGAAAGCCCTTGAAATCCTTAGCCGGAAAGCTCGGGTGCACGGCTATGACGTTGGGTGTTGCCGCCACATTGATAACCGGTGTGAAATCAGTCAGAGAGTTATACGGAATTTTTGGATTGATAGCCGGATTGGCTGCCACCGTCGAAACGGTGGCCATTCCCAAAGAATAGCCATCGGGGGCTGCCTTGGCGGTCTCGTTGGCGCCAACCACTCCGCCACCACCCGCCTTGTTCTCGACGACCACACTTTGACCCAGTATCTTTCCCAGCGGATCGGCTATGGTGCGGGCGATGATGTCGGTCGTGCCACCGGGCGCAAACGGTACCTGCAATTTGATAACCTTGTTGGGATAGCCCTGCGCCAGCGAAGCGCCAGCGGCAAGGGAAAGACTCAAGGCTAAGAGCTGACGGGTTCGCATGTA
The DNA here is from genome assembly GCA_903870065.1 of uncultured beta proteobacterium. Taxonomy (GTDB): domain Bacteria; phylum Pseudomonadota; class Gammaproteobacteria; order Burkholderiales; family Burkholderiaceae_C; genus Allorhodoferax. The sequence goes on from CAIQBN010000192.1 coordinate 8,922, forward strand.
GGTAATCTCCGAATAATTGTTGCTGACACCAGAGCCAAATAGTAACCGCAGCTGCGACAGTTGCACCGTGCGTTCACTGTTATTCTCAGCCAGTGAACTATGCCCAGCTGCTCTTCCCCGATTTCTCTCTCATCCTGTGCGGTTACCTGGTTTGTCGATACACCGCGCTCAACCGGTCGGTATGGGAGCAGGTGGAGACACTGGTGTATTTCTTTTTGTTCCCGGTTCTGCTGTTTCAATCCATTGTCAAAAGCCCGCTGGACGTACATGCCGCATCCCGCCTGATCGGCGCGGGATGGACTTTAGGGGTGACCGGCATCGCGATGGCCTATGTGTTGCCCCATTTGCCAATGCTGCAGCGCTGGGTTGACGGACGCGATCACGCCGCCAGCGCGCAGATTGCATTTCGCTTCAATTCCTTCATAGGGCTTGCCATTGCTGATCGCTTGGCCGGCCCGCAAGGTGTGCAACTGATTGCGGTGCTGATTGGCGTATGTGTGCCGCTGTTCAATGTGGGCGCAGTCTGGCCCATGGTGCGCCATGCCAAGCGCAGTCTGATGCGCGAAATGCTGCGCAACCCCTTGATTCTTGCCACAGCGTCAGCGTTGATCGCCAACCTGTTGGGATTCACTATTCCGCACTGGCTGGAGCCGTCTGTCTCGCGCATCGGCGCGGCATCCATCGCCCTGGGTTTAATGGCCGCTGGTGCCGGCATGCAGTTCGGAGCCCTGGCAAAAGCCAAGGTCTTGGCAATCTCCGTGCTGTCTATCCGCCACCTGATACTACCGTTGGTGGCGTTCGGGTTGACACGGTTTTTTGCTCTGAACGCTGCCGAGACGACAGTGCTGTTGGCATTTTCGGCACTACCTACCGCGTCTAGCTGCTACGTGCTGGCAGCCCGCATGGGCTATGACGGCGCCTACGTGGCCGGACTGGTAACACTGTCGACGCTGTTGGGCATGCTGAGTTTGCCGCTGGCGCTGGGGCTGCTGGGGTAGCGGCCAATGCGTATACCCAGCATGGGTATATTTTCGTTTCATAGCAATTTGTAAGCGAAAATGACCTGCAGCCCTCGCAATACATACATGAGTAGCTATTAAATTTATAGCGAACTGTCGTCGAACCTGCGACTCACTGTCCGCCGGGCAATCACCCCAGGGCGGCGTCCAATTGCTTCCAGGGCTGTGTCCCCAGGCGCAGCAGCAACACCCCAGCCAGCACGGCAATGGCCAGCATGACGTTTTGCGCCACCGCCACAAAACTGGCCGCATCAACCCCGGCAGGCAACAGCCAGCCAGCCAGGCGGTCCAAAAAGTAGCGGGCATACATCAGGATCAACAATGGAGCTGTCCAGGCTCCTATCTGTGCAATACGCCCGCCGGTATCACCCAACACGGCATGCCCGGCGAGCAGGAACAGGGCCGAGGCAATGAAGATCACCGTGAACAACGTGCCCATGATGGGCTTGGCCGCGCCAAAGGCTTCGCTCCAGTGGTTATAGGGCACCCAGGCCAGGCACAGCAGACCCAAACCGGTGGCCAAGCGGCGCGCGCGATTGGGTCCCAGTGCATCGGCAAAGTCTGTCGGGATGGCCGCGTGTCCACTGCCAGCTTCCCCGCCGTTGGGTGCGCCTGAACGTCGGAGCCAGGGCAACACCAACAGGCACGCCAAGCCCAAAATACCGTCCACCATCATGGTGGTGGGGTAGCCCCAGGCTTCGATGGCAATGCCCTGCCAGGTTGCCGAATAGGAAATGGCAAGGTTCATCAGCGCCATATAGGCGGTGAACTGGGTCGCCGCCACGGCGGGGTTGGTCACATCCATCATGATGGCTGAGCGTGTGCCGTACATCAGCCCCTGGAACACCGCATAGGCCAAAGTGGAAATCCACAACGCAGTCACCAAGGCGGCGGGCACGGGCGGCCGGTTCTCGGCTGTCACGCTGACCGGCATGATCCAGCCAAAGCGGGACAACTCGTTCATCAGATAAAACACCGGCACGCTCATCAAAGCCAGATAGATGAACAGCGTGCGGCGGCGGCCAAACCGGTCCGACAGGTAGCCACCCAGCACACAAAAACCCGCGTTCAGGATGGACGACCACACCCCCAGCGCAGCGACCTGGTCGTCATCCATGCCCAACTCCACCGCGAGATTGGACTGCAGCGCCAGGCCCAGACACATGGCACCGGCGGGCAGCAGCGCAAACAGCAATCCGCCAAAAGCCCCTGGGCTACCCAGAAACGAGCGAAACGAGTCCACCGCAAACACCCGCATTTCGCGCCCCGCCTGCGCCAGCCGGGATCCGACCACGGCGGCGCGCGCCGGACCAGGCGCCTCTTTCATGGGCCACACCACAAAAACCGTCACTGCCAAGATGCAGGCGGTTACGAAGAAAAACGTGGGCTGAAACCCCGTGACGCCGCTGAGGAACAGGACCCCACTGCCGCCCACCATGCTGCCAATCATGGCCCCGGCGAACATCATGCCGTTGGCCAGGCCCCGTTCGTCGTCCTGCAGCGTACTGCAAGCCAGCGCATCAATGGCTACGTCCTGCATGGCCCCAAAGGTGTTATGAAACAGCAGAATGATGGTAAACAGACCCAATTGCTGAGGCAGGTCCAGCATGACGGTGGACAGTAGCGTGAGCGCCATCAAGACCTGCGTGCCCAAAATCCACGCTCGTCGGCGGCCGAACCGATCTGACGAGAACACGTCCACCAGCGGGCCAAACGCCCACTTGAATGCCCACGGCAGGTAGAACGACGCGATGAACGCCCCGATTTCAGCAGGGCCTACATCCAGCCGACGCAGTCGGGTGGCCACGGCCGTGGCGGCAAACCCCAACGGAATGCCCTCGGTCACATACAGCAGAAAGAAGGCCGTGAGCCGCCCGTTTTTGGAGGCCAGCAAATTGGGGAGTTGCATAGGATGAGCGCCTGTGGTTTTGGCGGGCATCATCGCACAGCGAACGTTGCCGCCTTTCGCGTTAGGCGCTCTGTCTCAGCGCCCACACCACATGCTCGCGCACCAAGGCGCTGGGATGCTCCGCATGGCGCAGTAGCATGGCACCCACATCGGCACCTGCGCGCCGGGCATTGCCCAGCGCAACTGCAATGTTGCGTTGCCAGCGCTCATGGCCGATGCGCCGAATGGGGCTGCCCTCGGTACGCTTCAAAAACTCATCTTCCGTCCACTCAAAGAGAGACACCAGTTGTTGACCGCTCATGCCTTCGCGTGGATCAAAGTCAGACAATGCAGTTCGTTGCGCGAACTTATTCCAAGGGCACACCAGCTGGCAGTCGTCACAACCATAAATACGGTTGCCCATAGGCGCTCGAAACTCAACGGGAATATGCCCCGCATGCTCAATCGTCAAATACGAAATACAACGCCGCGCATCCAGCCGGTGCGCCGCCACAATGGCCTGGGTTGGGCAAATATTGACGCATGCAACACACGATCCACAGTGATCTGATAGTGGACTGCTCGTGGGCAAGGCGAGATCGACATAAATTTCACCCAGGAAAAACATGGAACCGGAATCGCGGTTAAGCAGCAGGGTATGCTTTCCGCGCCATCCCTGACCGCTGCGTTCAGCCAACTCGGCCTCCAGGACGGGCGCAGAATCGGCAAACACCCGATGTCCAAATGCGCCAATTTCTACAGCAATGCGATCACAAAGCTTTTGCAACCTGCTTCTCACCACCTTGTGGTAGTCACGTCCGCGGGCATACAGTGACACAATGCCCTCTCCGGGACGATCGAGCCTGTCGAGTTCCAGTCTTGGCCAAGAAACCGGAGTGGATTGGGGAAGATAATTGAGTCTCGCAGTGATCACGCTCACGGTGCCCGGAACTAGCTCGGCAGGTCGCGCCCGCTGAATACCATGGTTTGCCATATACGCCATGTCACCATGAAAACCATGCTCCAACCAGGACATCAAACCCGATTCAGCCGACGACAAATCTACACTGGCAATGCCAATTTGCGAGAATCCCAAGGCACGAGCCCACACATCAACCTGAGAAACCAGCAGATTGCCGTCGAATTGATTGCCAATATTTGTCACCCCCCTATTGTAAAAACCCTGCTCTGGTCAAGTGAAGCGCAGACGCAGTCATTTGCGAAATCACTTGCCGCAGTGCCGGAGATCCGTCATGCCTTTGTTGCGCTGAATGGCGACTTGGGTTCCGGCAAGACCACTTTCGTGCGTCACTTGCTCCAAGCTCTTGGGGTTCGCGGACGCGTCAGGAGTCCAACCTACACAGTGGTTGAGCCGTATGAACTGCCTGACTTGAATGTGTGGCATTTTGATTTCTATCGCTTCGCGGATGCACGGGAATGGGAGGAAGCCGGATTCAGGGATATCTTCGCCAGTGATGGGCTGAAACTGGCGGAGTGGCCTGAAAAGGCGGCTCCGATGTTGCCCTGCCCCGACCTGGAAATTGCTATCGTCGCCTTGCCCGACACCAGACGTGCGATAACCCTGCTGGCACATACCCCCATCGGCAAAGCGTTAATCGCGCCGACCGATCAGGATGGCGTCACTTGCTGAATCGTCGCATTTTGCTACAGGCTGGCCCGGTTGTTCTGATGCTCGGTGCAGCAGAACTTGCACGCGGAGCGACGATATTGACAGTAAGAATTTGGCCGGCACCAGAGTACTCGCGGGTAACCATTGAATCGGACGGCGCTTTGGACGCCAAACCACTTTTTGTGCCAAGCCCACCGCGCTTGGCTGTTGACATCGAGGGTGTCACACTGAACCCGGCGCTCAAGGAACTTGTAGCAAAACTGCGTGCCGATGATCCCAACATTGCCGGGATACGGGTTGGCCAATACACACCCACTGTCGTTCGCCTGGTGGTGGATTTGAAGCTCCCAATCCGACCACAGGTCTTCACGCTGAAACCGATTGCGGCCTATCAGCATAGGCTGGTACTTGATCTCTACCCGGCAGCTGAAGACGATCCGCTCGAAACATTGATATCCCAACACTTGCAACCCGCCGCGATGACTGGGCCCGCCTTGCAACCCGCATCAGCCCCGACGCCGCCTGCAGCCGACCCATTGGGTGAACTGATTGAACAGAAAAACGCTACAAAAGGTATAGCTAATAATTCAGATACCACGAGGGCTACAGCCCAATCTGGCTTTAACAATTTGGTCAAAGGCGATCCGTCAAAGCCGTCGACGATGGAGCGTCTCATCATCATCGCACTGGATGCTGGACATGGTGGCGAAGACCCTGGGGCCATCGGACCCGGTGGCACACGCGAGAAGGATGTTGTGCTGCGCCTTGCGCACTTGCTGCGCGACCGAATAAACGCCACCCAGGTCAACGGCAATCCCATGCGTGCCTACCTCACGCGTGACGGAGACTTTTTCGTGCCGCTGCAAGTCAGAGTTCAAAAGGCACGCCGCGTTCAGGCAGATTTGTTCGTCAGTCTGCACGCCGATGCGTTTTTTACGCCAGACCCCCAAGGCGCCAGTGTTTTTGCGCTAAGCCAGGGTGGCGCATCGAGCAGTGCAGCTCGGTGGATGGCGGCCAAGGAAAACAAGGCAGATGCAATCGGAGGCCTGAATGTTCAAAGCAGGGATGCCAGCGTCCAGCGCGCGCTGCTTGACATGAGCACAACCGCGCAAATCAATGACAGCCTCAAACTCGGCGGAACACTTTTGGGGGAAATAGGTCGCGTCGGTAAGTTACACAAGGCAAAAGTCGAGCAGGCAGGCTTTGCCGTGTTAAAGGCGCCCGATATACCCAGCGTGCTGGTCGAAGCTGCCTTTATCAGCAACCCGAAAGAAGAGGCAAAACTCAACGATGCAGAGTATTTGAACCGATTAGCCGATGCGCTAATGCGGGGCATCGAACGCTACTTCGCGAAGAATCCACCGCTGGCACGCAACCGGGTACGCAGCTAAAAAACCAATCGCCCCTCATACCTTTGAGTTGCGCTTGGAACGCCATGCACCCCACATGATCACCAAACCCGGAATCAGAATCATCGCCCAGATGATTTTGTCCAAGTTGGTTTTTACCCAGGGGAAGTTGCCAAAAAAATAACCAATTGTGATGATCCCACCGACCCACAATGCACCACCCAGCACATCAAACACGATGAACCGCGCCCGATTCATCTCAGCCACGCCAGCTACAAAAGGAGCAAAGGTGCGCAGAAAGGGCATAAAGCGCGCAGCAACAATGGTGATGCCACCATAGCGCTCATAAAACGCATGTGCGGCGTCAAAAGCAGCACGGTTAAAAAGGCGCGAATCTTCCCATTGGAAGACCCGGGGGCCGATATGACGACCAATTGCATAGTTTGACTGGTTGCCGAGCACTGCCGCACAAAACAATAATCCCACTGACCAGGGATAACTCATCAAACCCACTCCGCACATCGCACCCACCACAAACAGCAATGAATCCCCCGGCAAGAAGGGCATGACGACCACGCCGGTCTCGACAAATATCACCAGGAACAGCAACGCATAGACCCAAAGGCCGTAGTTCTGCACAAACGCTTCGAGGTACTTATCGACGTGCAGCACAAAGTCGATCAAAAAACCAATGAAGTCCATTAGAGCGCCTAAATCCGGTTCGGTTGATCGAAAAAAAACCTGCTGTCTTTGCAGAAGCAGGTTTTCCTCATACCCAACAGGGCAAAATTTGGTGGGACGTGCGGGGGTCGAACCCACGACAAACGGATTAAAAGTCCGCTGCTCTACCAACTGAGCTAACGTCCCGACAGGTTGCGGCAAGTTGCCTCACCGCTTCCCGCGAAGCCCTCAATTATATCGTTTTTCAACGTCTTGATTTATTCGTTGTCGAAATTTTGTCAATAATCCAGCCCGCAGCGCACAGTCCAAAGGTTGCGGTCACGGCAACAACTGAGCCATAGCCATGACAGTTCAGCGAACTGTCTGATTGCAATACACAGGATTCGTCTGCCGCCTTGACCGCTTCACGACTGAACACGCAGGTCACACCAATCCTTTTGCCATCACGCGGAGCGCCATGTGACTTGCGCAGGCGGTATCGCAATTGCGCAAGCAGAGGATCATGCGTGGTTTCGCTCAAGTCAGCGACGTCCACCTTATGGGCACTGCGCTTGCCACCGGCAGCTCCAACGGAAACAAACAAGGAATCACTTTGGCGAGCCCAATCAGCCATCGCTGTCTTGGCCTTCATTTGATCGCAGGCATCAATCGTCGCGTCAACTTCGTGCTCCAGAATGTCGGGCCAGTTGCCGGGTTCCACAAACGCGTCAATACACTGCACTTCACAAGCCGGGTTTATCAGCGCAATGCGCTCCCGCATTGCTTGAACTTTAGCCTGGCCCAATGTGGTACTCAATGCGTGCACCTGGCGATTGATGTTGGACTCAGCAATGTGGTCCAAATCAACCAAGGTCAAGCGTCCAACGCCACTACGTGCTAACGCTTCTGCAGCCCAGGAGCCAACTCCACCAATTCCAACTACCGCGATGTGCGCATCTCGAATCGATTGAGCGGGAACAACTCCATACAGGCGATCCATTCCCCCAAACCGCCGAAGCAGATCTGCCTGGTGAATTGGAGACGAATCCGAGTCGGAAATGGCCGCCAAATCGTTACCGCAATCGCGCCAAACGTTCTTTGGCGACCTGGGCTGCCTCAGATGACGGATAGTTAGCCACCAACTCCTCTAACGTCTTTCGTGCGCCTTTGCTATCCTTGAGTTCAAGTTGACAGTTTGCAATAGCCAAGATTGCTTCCGCTAAACGCACATGCTCACCGCCCAGGGCAACCAGCGCTCGAAAGCTGGCCAATCCATCCTTATAGTCTTTGGTCGCGTACTGGCCATTGCCTAGCCAAAATAAGGCCGATTGCCGATAACCCGTCTTAGGATATCGATTCAAAAAATCAACAAAAATTAATTGTGAAGCGGCAAAGTCTCCCTTACGAAAACTTGCGATGGCAGCTTCAAAGTCACGTTTTTCGGCAGGTTCAGCCAAGAACTCCTTACCATCAACCGAGACTCGCGAGGGCTCAAATTTGCGCAAGCGCTCGTCCAGTACCTGCGCCGTATCCTTCTGCAGTCGTTGCATTTCAGCCAAATCACGCGCCATTTGCTCATCCTGCCCCCGCAACTTCGCAACTTCACTGCGCGTGGCGTCGAGTTGATTTTGCAGGTCAATCAGACTGCGTCGCAATTGAGACGTATCCTCGGCAGCCCGGCGCGTCACGTCGTCCAGCTTTTGCTGGGATTCCAGCATTTTCTGTCGCAAATCCAAAATTGCCTTTCGCGCCTCTTCATCATCAAACAGCCCGGCATTCGCTGTAGTCAGGCAGCACATCAATGCGAGGCAGGCAACTCCTGTCTGACTGGCCCATCGCGCGCGGAATGAAGAGAGCAGCGGTTTCATCGGTAGGAAATCTCGGCGCGGCGGTTTTTCTCCATTGCGGCCTCGGTAGCCCCTAGCGCCGCTGGTTTTTCCTTGCCAAAGCTTACGGCCTCAAGCTGGGTGTCGGCAACCCCAAGCAAAACCATCGCGCGGCGCACAGCCTCGGCTCGTTTTTGACCAAGCGCAAGGTTGTACTCGCGGCCACCGCGTTCGTCGGTGTGTCCTTCAATCGCAACGCGCCTATTCTTGTCGGCCTTAATGAATTTGGCGTGGGCTTCGATAACGGATTGAAACTCTGGACGAATGACAAAACTGTCGTAATCGAAGTACACGACCCTATTTGTGGCCATCATGGCCGCATTGGAACTAGCGTTGTCCAGCGCAACGCCGGCAACAGCGCGCTCCCCGACACCCGTCCCGCCAACTTTGCTGTCAACACTCGCAACTGCAGTTCCTGACTTATCTTCCACTGGAACGGTGTCGAGTTTGACCGCCGATCCACAGCCGCTCAACAACACTGCAATGGTTGCAGCCCATATCAATCGATTCATTAACTTCTCCTTTTTTGAATAACAATTATTTCTGAACAGGACCCCAGTCGGGTTCTCGTATGTCACCGCTTTGCCCGGCCAGGCGCGCCTTTATCTTTCCATCCAGTGTCGTGGTCATCAGGGCCTCACGCCCCCCCTGGTGAGTGGCATAGATGATCAGACGACTATTCGGAGAGAAACTTGGGTTTTCGTCTGAGGTAGTGTCGGTAATCGCGCTGGTGGCGCCAGAAGACAAGTCCATGATGTGCAACTTAAAAACGCCACTCACCCGAGAAATGTATGCCAACCACTTCCCATCCGCGCTGACCGAAGGGGAAATATTGTAAGTTCCAGCAAAAGTCACACGTTCTGCGTTACCGCCGGATGCAGGCATCCGGTAGATTTGTGGAGCGCCGCCGCGGTCACTCACAAAATAGATGAAACGTCCATCGCTCGTAAATGTGGGCTCGGTATCAATTGAGTTTGACTGAGCCAGGCGTCTGGGTTCGCCACCATTTGCATCGAGCACATACAACTGCGATCCCCCATCGCGACTCAAAGTTGCAGCCAAGGTTTTTCCGTCCGGCGACCAGGCCGGTGCACTATTGGAACCCTTGAAATTCGCAACCAAACGGCGCTTTCCCGTTGCCACATCGTGCACAAAAATTACTGGCTTGCGTGACTCAAACGACACGTAGGCAATCTGTGTTCCGTTGGGGGCCCATGATGGCGAAATGATTGGCTCCCCGCTTTTTAGGGCACTTTGCGCGTTCTCCCCATCGGCGTCGGCAATCCACAAGTTAAATACCTGACCGACCTTGGTGACATAGGCAATTCGAGTTGAAAAAACGCCTTTGTCGCCGGTGAGCTTTTCATAGACAAAATCGGCCACCCGATGCGCAACGAGTCGCAAATCACCTGCCGTCACTGCATAACTCTGCCCGCCCAGATCCTGGCCGCGAACCACGTCCCAAAGCCGCATCCGCACATCAAAGCGTCCATCTGCCAATCGGGACACACTACCGGTGACCAGAGCGTCCGCACCTTTTTGGCGCCACGCCGACACTTCCGGGCGCGCGACTTCGTCCATGACCGCGCCCACCGTATCCACCGACCTGAATTGACCGCTTCGCTCCAGATCCGCCAGCACAATGCTTGCGACTTTCTGCGGGGCCAACTCATCGCCACGAAACGCCGCAATGGCAATAGGAACCTGGGTCAAACCAACACCCGACACCTCGACTCGAAACTGTGCCAAGGCAGGCAAACACATCAGAGCGGCCAAAAAAAATCCAACAAATCGCTTGAACATCATCACATTATCCCAGTCTTGTAATCACAACATCATCTCTGAGCATCGTTTGAGAAAACCCGAGCGTGGGTTGAGTCACCGAAGTCTTGGACCGCTCAAAAACCAGCCTTGCATTTTGCGACTCCTGGCTCCTCGCCGCCTCCCGGTGCCAGAGGTGAAAAACTTCCGTTGCACAAAACCCGTTCTTTCGGGCAACCCCGCTGTTATGAAGCCGCAGCACAAAATCTGCATCTTCATGTCCCCATCCAACGAACGACTCATCAAAACCGTCGACACGTTCAAAATCGGAGCGCCATACGCTGAGATTGCAACTGCGAATTCCCTTCCAGGAAAAGCCGTGTCGGACTCGCAAAGCGCTGTCTGGCAAGCGCAGCAATCCGGAGAGCTTGCTTGCCTGTGCACTCAAACGCTTGGCAACCCAATAGGCCATTGAGCGGCCAGAAATGACCTCGTCACCGGTCAACACCTTTTGTGTCAACTCGGGCGACAACAACACGCGACTGCCATTGATGAAGACCCCCTCCTCAGCCAAGGCCTTGTGCCTCTCGACAAAATCCACCTCCGGTACACAATCGCCATCCAAAAAAATAATGTAAGCGGCGCTGGCAACAGCGACCCCCAGGTTTCGCACACGGGAAGCCGTGAAGCCGACATCGGGATGCCACACGTGGACCGCATTCAGTTGACGCGCCACGGCGGCACTCCAAATCTGATTCTGGTGCTCTACGCGAGAACCGTCGTCGGCGATGACAACCTCGAAATTGCGGTCGGTCTGCATGACCAGTCCGCGCAATACCGCCAACAATGCGTCACTGCGGTTATAGGTGGTGATCACCACGGATGCGGCTTGGGAAGCATTCATTTTGAACTAGACTACAAGGCAGCCAACCTGATTGCCCCATTCAGAAGTGGCCGAATACTACCACCCCGATGAGCAAAATCTCCGTCTACATTATCGCTTTCAATGAAGCTGAAAAAGTCGCTGCCACCATTGAAAGTGCAAAGTGGGCTGATGAGGTGATCCTGGTTGACTCCTGGAGCACCGACGGGACACCCGACATTGCAACCCAATTGGGTGCCAGGGTGGTGCAAGTTGAGTTCAAGGGATTCGGCGATCTGCGTAATCAGGCCATAGCCGCATGCAGCCACGAATGGATATTCAGTCTGGATGCCGATGAACGTTGCACCCCGCAGGCTCAGACCGAAATTCGGGCCATCATCTCCAACCCCGGTGCTGCCGATGTGTACTGGATGCCACGGCGCAACTACTTCATGGGCCGCTGGATCAAGCATTCAGGCTGGTATCCCAACTACCGTCAACCCCAACTCTTTCGAAAGGGTTGCATGACTTACGATTTGAAACCCGTACATGAAGGCTATGTTTTGCACTCGAGCAAGCTGATTGGCCATCTGCAAAATCCGATCTGGCAGTTTCCGTTTAAGAACATGGGTGAGGTTTTACATAAGGCCAATCGTTACTCGACACTTGGAGCACAGCGGGTGGCAGCACGCCAAATTTCCATGGGAACAGCGCTTTCCCACGGTCTCTGGGCTTTTGTAAAGCACTATGTGTTCAAGTTGGGCTTTCTCGACGGATGGGCAGGTTTCGTCATTGCCCTGGGCAATTTCGAGGGCACCTTCTATCGTTATGTCAAAGCGATTGAAATTCAAAAAGGAGCGCAATGGCAGGCGCCCGCACAGCCCACATCAGAAATTTGACGGTTGTCGCGGCGTTGACTACAAAACGACATGACACCGAGCAGACGCAAATGAAGTCTCGCAAATGACGACTGACATACCCAATTCCGGTTTGACGGATGTTTCGAAGCGTCGGTCCGACAGTCTGATCCAGCGCATGCGGCCCCTTTGGCGTTACTTTGGCACCTATCCCGGGACTTGGCTGCTGGTGGCTTCTGGAGCCATCGTCGGCTCCGCTACTGAACCCCTGATTCCGGCCATGTTTGAGATTTTGCTGGACCTCGGATTCAAAAAAGGCGCACTGGAACTTTGGACTGTCCCGGCGGTATTACTTCTGATTTTTGGTGTCCGTGGACTGGCCGGCTATGTGACCCAAATTGGCCTGTCACGCATCACCAACCAGGGCTTGATGACGATGCGGCGGGAGATGTTTGACAAAATTCTAGTCGCGCACCTTCAGCTGTTCACCCAGCACAGCTCCAGCAGCCTGTCTAACACCATTGTCTATGAGACCCAAACTGGTGCCTCAATGCTGATCAACTCCTTGCTCAGTTTGACACGCAACGCTTTGACTCTTTTGGCGCTCACTGGATACCTCTTCTATTTGAACTGGAAGCTGACCCTCATCGTGATCGCCGTGTTCCCTGCCGTGACCTACGTCATGCGCGTGCTGACAGCCCGCCTACACAAATTGACCAAGGCCAATCAGGATGCAACAGACAGTCTGGCTTACGTTGTCGAAGAAAATGTCCTCGCCCATCGAGACGTTCGTCTCTACTGCGCACAACGCTCTCAGGCAGACCGATTCGAGCGATTGGGTGAATCGCTTCGGCATTTGGCGATGAAGTCAACGGTTGCAGGCGCAGCCATGACGCCAATGACACAGATGCTGGCGGCAATGGCCTTGTCTGCCGTGATATCTGTTGCACTGGTTCAAAGCGCGAGTAGTGGCACGTCGGTAGGTGGGTTTGTGGCCTTTGTCACCGCCATGCTGATGATCATTGCCCCAATACGACAACTCTCTGAGGTATCGAGTCCGCTCACCCGTGGCCTTGCGGCTCTCGAGCGCGGTCTGCGTCTCATCAACGATATCCCCGGGGAAACTGAAGGGAAATTCTTTAAACTGCGCGCCGAAGGGGACATCCAATTCAAGCAAGTCAGCGTACGCTTTTCTGCCGGATCCCAACCCGTCATTGATCAACTCGATCTGCACGTGAAATCAGGAGAAACTGTCGCAATCGTTGGTGCATCGGGGGCGGGAAAGTCTACTTTGGTCAGTTTGTTGCCGAGATTTGTCGATGCGAGTTCAGGGCAAATATTGCTTGACGGACACGATATATCCGATTGGAGGCTCGAGTCGTTACGTTCCCAATTTGCATTCGTTAGCCAACATGTCATTATGCTCAACGACAGCATTGCAGCCAATGTTGCTCTGGGGATGGAAATAGACCGTTCCCGAATTGAAGACTGTTTGAGCGCCGCCCATCTACGCGCACTGGTTGCCGAGCTGCCAAAGGGTATCGACACGCTGGTCGGGCACAACGCGATGCAATTGTCCGGTGGTCAACGCCAGCGTCTGGCCATCGCACGAGCGCTCTACAAAGATGCTCCCATCCTGATTTTGGACGAGGCAACATCGGCACTCGATACCGAATCAGAGCGCGCCGTACAAGATGCCTTGCAGGACTTGATGCACAACCGAACAACTCTGGTCATAGCCCACCGTCTCTCCACCGTCATGCATGCGGATCGGATCATTGCAATGAATGCCGGACAAGTGGTGGAAACCGGAACGCATCAAGAACTGATCGAAAAGAATGGGCATTACGCCAGACTGTATCAAATGGGATTGGAAAACTTTGATTCCAAAACCACTGCAAATGCACCTGAAAACTCAGGCAACTGAGTTGTAAATACGCTCCTGCGCAACTGCAATTTCTGACCAAAGATACCGTTGCGCGAACTGCAAACCGTTAACCTGCAAACCAACTCTCAACACCGGGTCATCCAGCACGCGTTTCAAAGATTGTGCCAGGGCCGAAGAATCGAGGGGATCTGCCAGTATCAAGGCATTGGATTCGTGAGCTAGCAGGTCAGCAATACCACAAAAGCGACCCCCACTGACTACGACCGGAAGCCCATGCGCCAGCGCCTCCAACACAACCATGGCAAAAGTATCTTCCAGCGTCGGATGTGCCAAACAGTCTGCAGCCCGGTAGGCCAGATCGACCGATTTCAGTGCCCCTAAAAAATACACCCGATCTGCAAGCCCCATATCACGCACTTCGTTCTGAAAGCGAACCTTTTGTGCCGCGTTGCCTACCACGGCCAAATAACAATCAGCAGGAAGCGTTCTCATCGCGATCAACAACGCGGGCAGACCCTTTTTCCGGTAGTCGTTGCCGACGAAAAGTACGCATCGCCCGCTCGTTGGAAGACCCAATTGAGTGCGTGCCTGGACTTTCTCTTGACCCTCCGCGGGTAAAAAAACATTGGCAATGCCAGGAGTTACAACAACCATCGAAGCGGCAGTATGTGGATAGACCTCCAGCATGGTTGCACGCAGACTTTGTGACGCAAGCGCGATGCACCGGCCTGCTTTGGGCGCGTAGCGCAAAGACTCCAACACCAAATAAGCAAGCAAGCGGGGACTGGTAAAAATTTTCAAAAACCGTATGGCTAACGCCAAACCACTTCGCCCCTGTAACAAACTGTATTTAATCGGCACAACATGAACCGTTTGCACTTGCCCATGCCATGTATTCTCATGGGAATGCACGACGTCAAACCCGTTCCGCGTCAGCCACCAAGTTGCAAAGGCAAACCACAATTGATTGATCCAGCGGGGCCTGACAAAAGGTGCTGGCACTCTGTGGTATGTCACCCCGGGACACTGATGGTCAATATCCTGGGCGAATACATGAATTTCGTGGCGTTGTGCCAACTGCTCGACTAGCGCAATTGAATACCGTTCGGCTCCGCCACCGGTTGGTTTGAATATCCGGTTCAAAACCGCGACCCGCAGCCTCTTTCCAGGCCCATGCAAATCAGAAAAACGACTGGGAGCAGCCATGCCATCTGCAACCCTGATCACAACAGGACAATATCGTATTGCTCCTGACCCATGGCCGCCTCACTTTGCAAAGAAACCGGCTTACCAATGAATTCGCTCAATCCTGCCAGATGCTGGCTTTCTTCGTCCAGAAATAACTCAATGACCTTGGGCGACGCCACCACCCTGAACTCACGCGGATTGAACTGCCGCGCTTCACGCAAAATTTCACGAAAAATGTCGTAGGCCACACTCCGCGGCGTTTTTACCATGCCCTTGCCTGCACAGGCAGCGCATGGCTCGCACAACATATGCGCCAACGACTCACGCGTGCGCTTGCGCGTCATCTCCACTAAACCCAGTTGAGAAAATCCGCCAGCCATCGTCTTCACGCGGTCTCTTGCCAATTGTTTTCGAAATTCTGCCAGCACCGCATCACGGTGGTCCTCGCGCACCATGTCAATGAAATCCACGATGATGATGCCACCCAGATTGCGCAATCGCAATTGCCGGGCAATCGCTTGCGCGGCTTCAAGATTGGTCTTGAAAATGGTGTCATCAAAATTGCGCGCCCCGACAAAGCCGCCCGTATTGACATCAAACGTTGTCAACGCTTCGGTTTGATCCACGATCAGGTAACCGCCTGATTTGAGATCAACACGTCGTCCCAGGGCTTTGGCGATTTCCTCATCTATCGAGAACAGATCAAAGATTGGACGTTCGCCTTTGTAATGCTGCAGCTTTTCGGCCGCCATGGGCATGAATTCGGCTCCAAATGCCTTTAATGCATCGAACTGCTCCCGTGAATCCACCCGAATGGTCTGGGTCGAATCACCAACCAGATCTCGCAGCACACGCTGCAGCAGGCTCAAGTCCTGATGCAACAATGACTGTGCTGGCATTCGAGTAGACGCATCCTTAATCCTTGCCCAAGCCTTGCGAAGGTACCCGATGTCGTCGGCCAATTCAGCATCCGATGCATCCTCGCCATTGGTGCGCAAGATGAAGCCTCCACCTTGCGAACCCGCCAATTGTTGTAGACGCGACCGCAATTCATCACGCTGAACGCCGGGAATTTTCTGCGACACACCGATGTGATCGTCCTGCGGAAGAAACACCAGTAGTCGCCCGGCAATACTGATTTGAGTTGATAAACGCGCGCCCTTGGTCCCGATTGGCTCCTTGATGACTTGGACCATCAGGGATTGTCCCTCGAAAATTTGCTTTTCGATCGGCACAACCGGCGCAACGCCCTTGGCAATGAACGGCGCCTCTCCGTCTGGCTGACGATGCCATACATCTGCAACATGTAAAAAGGCCGCGCGCTCCAGCCCGATATCAATAAACGCAGATTGCATTCCGGGTAGCACTCTGGCAACCTTGCCAAGGTAGACGTTGCCCACAAGGCCGCGCTCCAGGGTACGCTCGATATGGAGTTCCTGAATAGCACCATTTTCCAAAATCGCCACACGGGCTTCCTGGGGAGACCAATTAATCAAGATATCCTGTTGCATCTTGGAAGTTCCGGTGAATTGGTTAATGAACAAAACCCAGAATTTGCAGTGCCTGATGGGTTTCAAACAAGGGAAGGCCCATGATGCCAGAGTAACTGCCACTTATTCGGGCAATATAGGCCGCTGCCCTGCCCTGCACTCCATAGGCGCCGGCCTTACCCATCGGCTCGCCAGAAGCAACATAACTTGCAATGGCCGCTTCGTTCATGTCGGCAAAATTGACCTTGGACTCACTGCATAGCCCAACCTGGCGCTCACCCCAGCCCAATACGATTGCAGTAATTACGCGATGTTGCCGGTTCGCCAATGCCCGCAACATGCGCCTTGCATCCTGTGCGTCATTCGGTTTGCCAAAGATGGTGCGTCCTAACGCAACGGTGGTATCGGCACACAAAATTGGGGCCGAGGGCAGGCCCCTGCGAGCCAGTCGTTTCACGGCCGACTCCAGCTTGAGTGCGGTCACCCGCTGCACATAGGCCTTGGGTGCTTCTCCAGGCAAAACCACTTCAAGTGCCTCGGCGTCTTCGTCTGCATCAGGCAACAGCAAAACATGGCGGATATGCATTTGGTCCAGCAGTTGGCTTCGCCGTGGACTTTGTGACGCAAGGTAAATGAAATCTGGCACTGGCTTCACTCGCGATGGTAGGGGTGATTGGCATTGATGGACCATGCACGGTACAACTGTTCTATTAGCAGTACCCGCACAAACGCATGCGGGAGTGTCAAATCAGACAGTCGAATGCGTTCATGGGCCGTTTTGCGAAACGCCGGGTCCAGACCGTCGGGGCCGCCTATAACCAATGCGATATCATCCCCGCCCAACTGCCAGTCGGTCAGCTTTGCCGCCAGCGCCACTGTGGTCAGAGTGGTGCCCCGCTCATCCAACACAACAATGCGCGAGCCGCGCGGAATGGCAGCCTCGATTCGCGCACGTTCTGCAGCGTACAAGCTGTCAATTGTCTTGGACGCCCGAGGTTCCGTCTTGACCGTCTTGAGTTCAACACGTAGTTCGTGCGGAAAGCGCTTAACGTAATCGTCCCATGCAGTCTGCGCCCAACCAGGGATGCGCTGACCCACGGCAACGACGATTAACCTCACAGAACAATCAGGCTTTGCGGGAAGCGCTCTTCTTGGCAGCCGGTTTTGACACGGATTTCGCGACCGTATTCACAGTTGATTTGGCAGGCAACTTAGCAGCCGACTTCGCAGCAGTCTTGACGGTCGCCTTGACGACTACAGCTTTTGCGGACCGAGTGACAACCGACTTCTTCGGTGCTGACTTCTTGGCGGGCGAGGCCTGCTCGGCAGGCGACTTGGGAGCAACCGATTTGCGCGCCGACACCTTGGGAGCCGCCGCTTTGTCGGCGACCTTTTTTAATTGTGCCTTGGAGGGAAATGCCTCTGCAACACCCTTTTTTGCCGCATTTGAGCGCCTCAGGCTCGGCTCCGCCTTGGGTACTGCCTTGACCGGCTTCACACTGTCGGCAATCACTGGCTTGGCAGAACCCAGCTTGACGCGAACCGGTTTGTCACCCCACAGTTCTTCCAGGTTGTAGTACTGCCGGAACGTAGGTTGCATGATGTGCGCCACCGCCTGACCACAATCCACAATAATCCACTCACCGTTAGTCTCGCCCTCCATACGGGGCTTGGGAAAACCCGCATCCCGCACAGCGTCGCGCACGCTCGCTGCTAAAGCCTTGGTTTGTCGGTTGGAGGTACCTGAAGCCACAATCACGCGCTCGAACAGGGCAGACAAGTGTTCGGTATCAAAGACCTGAATGTCCTGGGCTTTGACGTCCTCGAGTCCGTCCACAATGGCGCGCTGGAGCTTGGTCACGTCTTTTTTGGCAACGGTAGGTTTATTCATCAGGCTGTTTGATAAAGGTGGTGGAGGGCAATATAACGCGCAACGGGCTCAAAAACCAGCGGCGCAACGCTTTGGTGGCTCGCCACACGCTGGCGAATGTCAGTGGCACTGACGTCCATGGGCGGCAAGTCAATCACTTTCCATGGCTTGCTTCCAAGAGATATTGCATTCAATATGCCCTCGGCCCTCGCAATACCTGCGCGGGCAGCTACACATATTGTAGCAAGTTCAACTATGCGCTGCCAACAGTGCCAAGTGTTCAAAGCGCGGGCTTGATCCTGACCAATGATCAGAAAGAGTTGCGCGTTAGCCAACTCGACAGAAAGCTCTTGCAAAGTATCGACGGTATAGCTCGGTCCCCGGCGCAGGGTCTCCCGGGGGTCCACCATCGCGCCTGGAACGTCAGCAAACGCTATCCGCGTCATTTCAAGTCGATGCGCAGTTGCTGTGAGCGCACGGCTTTTATGCCAGGCCTGTCCGGTTGGAACGATTCGCAACTCGTCGAGTTGCAACTGGGCAACCGCAGCCCGCGCCAGCGCGTCATGTGCCAAATGTGGAGGATCAAACGCACCACCAAAGACGCCAACGCGACGCGCTGGCGCTGCCGCCCCATTCAAACCCACTCCCGGCGTGGCAGAAAGTGCGTATACAACTCCATTTCGGGAGATCCTTCTGCCGGCGCCGACTGATACGACCAACTGGCCAACGGTGGCATGGATAACAGGATGGATTCGGTTCGTCCGCCGGACTGCAGCCCAAAGTGGGTGCCGCGATCCCATACCAAATTGAACTCAACGTATCGGCCACGCCGGTATAACTGAAAAGCGCGCTCGCGCTCTCCGTAGACTGCATCCCTGCGACGTTCGACGATGGGCATATAGGCTGGCAAAAAGGCGTTGCCAACGGATTGCATCAGCGAAAACCCGTTCTCAAATCCACCCTCGGAAAAGTCGTCAAAAAAAATACCGCCAATCCCACGCTGCTCATTGCGGTGTTTGAGAAAAAAGTAGTCATCGCACCACTTCTTGAATTGCGGATGTTTGTCCTGACCAAAGGGTTGCACGGCATCGCGACACACGCTGTGGAAGTGCACCGCGTCCTGTTCATTTCCGTAATACGGCGTCAGATCCATGCCACCGCCAAACCAGCAGACCCCTTCGTCCCCGGGATGACCCGCAGAGATCATTCGCACGTTCATATGCACAGTCGGTACAAAGGGATTTCGGGGATGAAATACCAAGGACACGCCCATTGCCTCAAACGGAGCACCGGCCAACTCGGGGCGGTGTTGTGTCGCTGACGGCGGCAACTTGGGGCCGCGCACATGCGAAAAGCCGCAACCAGCACGCTCAAACAACGACCCGCCTTCCAAAATGCGGGTCGTGCCACTGCCCAGCAGCAAATCGCCAGGGGACTTCTCCCATCCATCTGACACAAACACGCGATCATCGATCACGGTCACAGCTTCCGTAATACGATTTTGCAAGCTGGTCAAGTAACTGCGAACCAGACTAACCCGTGTATCGCTCATTTGCTAGCCTTGTTATCGGGGAGCGGCTTCATGGCGCGATGCCCTATGTCGCCGCGGTACTGCATACCTTGAAACCGGATGCCGGCCATTGCGTCATAGGCCAACTGGCGCGCTGCTCTGGCGTTTTCGGCCAAGGCAGTTATGCAAAGCACGCGCCCGCCGCTCGTAACGGTAGTGCCGCCCTGCTGCTCGGTTCCGGCGTGAAAAACCATGGCAGTATCAATCGGCGCGGGCAAGCCCAAAATTGCATCGCCTTTGCGCGGTGTGCCAGGATAACCATGTGCCGCCATCACGACGCCTAGCGCGGTGCGACGATCCCAATCAAGTTCCATGTTCGCAAGGCCCCCCGCTTCTGTACCTGCCCACAAGACATCCAGAAAATCAGATTTCAAACGCATCAAAATCGGTTGCGTTTCAGGGTCACCCATGCGGCAGTTGAACTCCAGCGTTTTGACCTGGCCGGCGGGGCTGATCATTAATCCGGCATACAAGAAACCGGTGTACGGAATGCCGTCTTGCTCCATGCCCTTGAGTGTGGGCAAAATTATCTCGCGCATCGCCCGAGCGTGGACCTGCGGTGTGACCACTGGCGCAGGCGAGTAGGCGCCCATGCCACCCGTGTTGGGTCCCTGATCATTGTCCAGTAGCCGTTTGTGATCCTGACTGGTGGCCAGAGCTACCACATCCTTGCCGTCACACAAAACCATAAAGCTGGCTTCCTCGCCCTCCAGAAATTCCTCGATCACAACCCGCGGTGCCGCGTGCCCGCCTTCACCGGCGTTGTGCACAACAGCCAGCCCATTGTCAACCAGCATAAAGTCGACTGCGGCGTGGGCTTCCTCCAGTGTCATCGCAACGACTACGCCTTTGCCCGCGGCCAACCCGTCAGCTTTGACCACAATAGGTGCCCCCATGCGCTGCACATAGGCGTGTGCTGCCACCGGGTCAGTAAAGGTTTCATATGCAGCAGTCGGAATACCATGGCGGTGCATGAAGTCCTTGGAGAATGCCTTGGAACTCTCCAGTTGCGCCGCAGCTTGGGTGGGGCCAAAAATGCGCAGTCCGTGCAGGCGAAACTCGTCCACCACACCGTTCGCCAAGGGGCCTTCCGGCCCGACCACAGTCAGGCCAATCTTGTTGATCTGCGCCCATTCGCGCAGAGCCACTACATCGGTAATGGGAATGTTCTTGAGTCGACTGTCACGTGCCGTGCCGCCGTTTCCCGGGGCCACATAAACCATTTGCACTTTGTCGGACTGTGCCAACTTCCAGGCCATGGCGTGCTCACGCCCTCCGCCACCAATCACCAGGACATTCATACACAACTCCAATGCGACATTTCACGAAGAAAAAACGGGATACCCATATGTCACAGTGCCGCGTTGTGGTAAATATCCTGCGTGTCATCAAGATCTTCCAGCACATCCAGCAATTTTTGCATGCGTGCCGCATCCTCACCACTGAGTTCAATTGTGTTCTCGGGGCGCATCGTCACGCCAGCGATTTCCGGATGCAAGCCAGCCAGCTCCAATGCCTGCTTCACAGCTTCATAATCAGCAGGGGCTGTCAGCACTTCGATTGCACCGTCGTCGTCAGAAATCACGTCGTCTGCGCCCGCCTCCAGTGCCACCTCCATGACTTTGTCCTCGCTTGTACCCGGTGCAAATATCAATTGCCCACAATGCTTGAACTGAAAGCCCACCGAGCCTTCGGTTCCCATATTGCCACCATGCTTGCTAAATGCATGGCGCACTTCTGCCACAGTGCGCACGCGGTTGTCAGTCATGGTATCCACCACAATGGCCGCGCCGCCAATACCATAGCCCTCGTAACGAATTTCCTCGTAGTTGACCCCCTCAGCATTTCCCGTAGCCTTGTCAATGTTGTACTTGATCCGATCTGCGGGCATGTTGGCTGCCTTGGCCTTGTCAATGGCAAGGCGCAGACGGGGGTTGGCGCTGACGTCGCCCCCGCCGGCTCGGGCCGCCACCGTGATCTCGCGGATGATGCGCGTCCAAATTTTCCCGCGCTTTTCATCTTGTCGACCCTTACGGTGCTGAATATTGGCCCATTTGCTATGTCCTGCCACGTCAAATCCTTCAAAAGTTCGTTACGCTACTGGTTGAATTGTACTTTTTGAGAATCACACCTATGGCGGCATCCTCCGACGCAAGTATCCTCATTGCCCAGCATGGCAACACTTTGTGCAGTCTGCTTCCCGACAAAGCCAATCGCCACGGACTTATCACCGGTGCCACCGGCACTGGAAAGACCATCACCCTGCAAACCATGGCGGAGGGCTTTTCGCGCATCGGCGTTCCGGTATTCATGGCAGACGTCAAAGGGGATCTGACGGGCATCTCGCAAAAAGGAATTGCTCAACCCAAACTGACCAAGATCATCCAGGAGCGGGGACTGACTGAACCTGCATTCCAGCCCTTCCCCACTACCTTGTGGGATGTATTTGGCGAGCAAGGGCACCCGGTGCGCGCAACTGTAAGCGACCTAGGACCGCTGCTGCTCTCAAGGATGCTCAACCTCAACGAAACGCAAGCCGGCGTGCTGCAACTGGTGTTCAAAATTGCGGATGATGACGGCCTCTTACTACTGGACATGAAAGACTTGCGCGCCATGTGTCAGGACGTAGGTGACAACGCGAGCCAGTACACCACCGAGTACGGCAACATCAGCGCTGCCAGTATTGGCGCCATTCAACGTGGATTGATGCAAATCGAAAGCCAGGGCGGCGAGAAGTTTTTTGGGGAGCCGATGCTCAACATAGCCGACTTCATGCAGACCGACAGCGCCGGGCAGGGCATGGTCAACATTCTGGCTGCTGACAAGCTGATGAATGCACCGCGCCTGTATGCCACATTTTTGTTGTGGATGCTGAGCGAACTCTTCGAAACGCTACCCGAAGTAGGTGATCTCGACAGGCCTAAGATGGTTTTCTTTTTCGATGAAGCCCATTTGTTATTTAACGACGCACCCAAGGTGCTAATAGAACGTATCGAGCTCGTTGTGCGGCTGGTGCGCAGTAAGGGGGTAGGCGTCTATTTTGTGACCCAAAACCCACTTGACATACCTGACTCTGTGCTCGCCCAGTTGGGCAATCGGGTGCAGCACGCCTTGCGCGCGTTCACACCGCGTGATCAGAAAGCAGTGAAATCTGCCGCCGAAACCATGCGGGCCAACCCGGGACTGGATATTGGAAGCGCGATCACGGAGCTGGCTGTTGGTGAGGCACTTGTGAGCTTTTTGGATGACAAGGGTCGCCCAAGCGTGACGGAGCGAGCATTTGTTATTCCGCCTTCCAGTCAAATTGGCCCTATCACGCCCGAGCAACGCAAAACGCTGATGTCAGAGTCACTTGTGGCAGGAGTTTATGAGAAGGCAATAGACCGCGATTCCGCATTTGAAGCGATCAAAGGCCGCATGCAAGCACGCCAGCCAGCCACAGCCAGCCAACCCGGCTTGGGCACAGTTCAAGCGCCCAATGGCGCATCACCGGGCGATAGCCCACCACCAGCAGCGCCCCAGCGCGGCGTGCTCGATTCGATCGGCGACATGCTCAATGGCGGCAGCCGCCGCACGCGCGCCAGCGTGGGCGAACAAATGATCAAGAGCGCGGCAAGCTCCATTGGCCGCGAAGTGGGGCGCCAGATCATTCGTGGCGTGTTGGGCGGCATTTTTGGCGGTTCCAGACGCTAGGCTATCCGGCGAGAAAATGTCGACCACAACCCCAGTCCTACCCCAAGCCAGGCGGCGGCAAAGCCTACTGGACTCCGATATACTGATCCCAGCAAGCCACTTGCTACCCTACCTAATCGATCACTACTCCTGCGGAGAACTGAAATGAAACGCCTTTTGACCACACTGGCAGCCACCAGCCTTTTGGCTTTTGCTGGAACAGCATTTGCTCAGGAATACAACGAAGTGCCTGCGGGCGATGTCCAGTACAAACAGTGCCTGGCGCGCGTCAACAAGCTCTATGAAGGCGGCGACGAAAAGAGCCCGTTCCCACGCCAAAACAAAGCACAAGCTTATTGCACATGCCTGTGGAACGAAACACCAGACGACTTCAAAGGCAATCTCTCCAAGTTTGCCGATAGCGAACGTGGCAAAAAACTGGACCGTATCTGCACCAAATACTCTAACTGGGATTGACCAGTCTTGCCGTTGATACAACGGCTGACGACATATCCAGCGGGCAGTTCTTCTGCCCGTTTTCTTTTATGTACGCCAGACTCATTTCCAAGCCCCGAGATTAACGATCAATATTGCTACCCCGCGTTCAGTAGCCGGAGGATTTGCGTTAGAGTTTGGCAAAAGCCATTTTTGACTTCCTGTTCCACTCACCTTCCTCCTTCATCGCTTGACCATGATCTCCCTTTCCCCCGAAGCGCGCGCCAACGTCCACTTAATTGACCATCCCCTCGTGCAGCACAAACTGACTTTGATGCGGAACAAAACTGCTAGCACCAATAGCTTTCGCCGACTTCTCAATGAACTCTCCAGCCTGATGGCCTATGAGGTCACGCGTGACATGGCAACCCAGGATGTCGATATAGAAACGCCACTGGAAAAAATGACCGCGAAAGTCATTGACGGAAAAAAATTGGTCTTCGTCAGCATCCTGCGCGCTGGTAACGGCATTTTGGACGGCGTTCTGTCGGTGGTGCCTGGTGCGCGGGTCGGTCACATCGGCTTGTACCGCGACCCGAAGACCCTTCAGGCCGTCGAGTATTACTTCAAGATGCCCAAGAACATGGAAGAACGCGACATCGTGATCGTAGACCCGATGCTGGCCACCGGCAATTCAGCTGCCGCCGCGGTGGCCCGCCTCAAAGTCTGCAAGCCCAAGTCGATCAAATTCCTTTGCCTACTGACCTGCCCCGAAGGCATCGAAGCGATGTACAGGGCACATCCCGACGTGCAAATTTTTACGGCTGCAATTGACCGTCAGCTCAACGAGCATGGCTACATCCTGCCGGGACTCGGTGACGCTGGTGACCGCATTTTTGGTACCCAATAGTTCTTCTTTGCCATATTTGCTCCTAGCCCTCGTGCAATCTAGGTCTTAAGCTATAACTTCAATAGCAATCAGTCTAGCTCACCAAGAAAATGCAGACGGTAATGAACACCAAAGTCATTCCCTCCGACGGGCAAACACACCTTGACTTCGCAAACTGGCCACGCCGTTCAGCATTTGATTTTTTTCGGGCGTTTGACATTCCAAGCTTCAATGTCTGCACCAAGATCGATGTTACGCGGCTTAAACGAGCAGTTAAAGAGGTTGGAAATGGCACGTTATCGTTGGCCTACCATTTCATCGCAATTCGTCTGGCAAACGAAATAGCACCTTTTCGCTACAGACTCGATGGTGAACGCGTCCTGGTTCATGCACAAGTGCACGGCAGCACAACCGTGCTCCGTGCGGATGAATCATTGGGTTTTGCAACGCTGGAGTATCAGCCTGACTTTGGACATTTCGCTGCATTAGGTGCAAGTTCGTTGGCTCTGGCAGGACAAAGCAAAGTGCCTCTCGAGCCTAGCAAACACGGAACCGCAACGATTCATCTAACCACATTGCCCTGGATTCACTTCAGCAGCTACTCGAATGCCCGCCAATGGGGGCCAAACGACTCAATCCCCAAAATCGCATTTGGACGCATCGATAACGATGGTGGACGCTGCTGGATGCCTTTATCTGTCGAAGTACATCACGCCTTAATGGACGGATTACACGTAGGGCAGTTCATAGAAGCATTTGAATCGGCGGTGCAAGATCCACTAGCAATACTCACCACGACTCGGTGATTCAAACAACTGAAAAAAGTAGACTGACAACTTTTGACCTGAGTTTGACCTACGGCAATGTGGCAAACATTCGAGTCGTTAGCATGACATTCTCATTTTTTGACTAGTTGCAGCCAATGTTAGATCTTCCGATAAAGAGCCTGATGGAGCCCGAGAAACTGATTTTGGTTTCTCCCACTACGACTGTCAGTGAGGCAGCTAGGCTAATGGCAAGCCGCAATTGCGGTGCAGTATTGGTGATTGACAATCAAAAATTGGTCGGCATTTTTACTGAGCGCGACGCAGTTTTCCGTGTGATAGCGAAGGGACATGATGCAGCGCAGGTATTGATTCACGAGGTGATGACACCTTCGCCGGCGACATTAGCCCCAGGAAGGTCGTATGGGCACGCTCTATTTTTGATGCATGAAAAGGGCTTTCGTCATGTACCGGTCGTTGACAATGACCGGGTTGTCGGCATCATCGCCGCTCGCAACGCCATGGATCCGCAGCTTGAAGATTTTGTTTCTGAAGCGCGCCGCAGAGAACATTACCGAGAGATCGGCACAAAGTAAGCTCGTCGAGGATTGGAAATTTGTTCCAAGCATCTTTAACTTCGCGGAAAATTGTGAGGTTTGGCTATTGAAAACGGAGTTTGACGCCTAAAATACCCCTCTGGGGGCTGCACTGGTTTCGACGTGGGTTCGGACGCGCAGCAGGGCATGTCGAGGTTCTGTCACCTCGTAAAACAGCAGAAAAAAACTAACTGCAAACGACGAACGTTTCGCACTCGCCGCTTAATTGCGCGTGAGCCTCGCA
>CAIQBN010000193.1 GCA_903870065.1 uncultured beta proteobacterium
CTGGAAGTTGCTGGCTGAGATGCAAGCCCCCACGTTTACTTCGTTCACTGCCTCCCCGCGGGGCGCTCAGTCCTTTGCGACGGCCCGGCGGTCCTGACATGAACATCACGTTTTGCTGCACCAACACGGCTCCCGAGCCTTGGTTGCAGGGCTTGCGCGCCGCGCTGCCGGGCGCAGACGTGTCCCTGTGGGAGCCCGGCGCAGTGCCAGCCGACTATGCCGTGGTGTGGGCGCCGCCCCAGCAGTTCTTTGATGAGCAGGGGCAACTCAAGGCGGTGTTCAACATCGGTGCCGGGGTCGATGCTTTGCTGAAGCTGCGCTTGCCGCCGCAGGCGCTGATCGTGCGCCTGGACGACGCGGGCATGTCGGTGCAGATGGCCGAGTACGTGTGCCATGCGGTGATCCGGCATTTTCGGGAATTCGACGCCTATGAGGCCGATACGCGCGACGGGAAGTGGTCGTTTCGCAAGCCACAGGAGCGGGCCGACTTTCCGGTGGGCGTGATGGGGCTTGGCGTGTTGGGCCAGCGCGTGGCCCGTGCCTTGGCGCAGTTTGATTTCCCTGTGAATGGCTGGAGCCGCTCGCACAAGAAGCCAGGTGACTGGGTGACCGAGTGTTCTGCGCAGGTAAAGGAGGAGCCCGCAACGCGGGCGGGGGACACGGAGCAGACCGCTCGGTCACCCAGTCACCCGAACGGCGTGATGTGTTTTTCGGGTGCCGAGGGGTTCAAGGACTTTCTGGCCGCCAGCCGGGTACTGGTCTGCCTGTTGCCACTCACGCCGGATACGCGCGACATCATGAACCACGACCACCTGTCACGCTTGAGGTCCGGCGGCTACGTCATCAACGTGGCGCGGGGCGCCCATCTGGTGGAGGAAGATTTGTTGACATTGCTGGACAGCGGCCACCTGTCCGGCGCGACCCTGGATGTGTTTCGCACCGAGCCGCTGCCTGCAGAACATTCGTTCTGGAAACACCCCAAGATCACGATCACGCCCCACACCTCGGCGCGCACCTTGCGCAGTGAAAGCATTGCGCAGATTGCGGGCAAGATCGCGGCACTGCAGCGCGGGGAGCCCGTCGCTGGCATGGTTGACCCGCGGCGGGGTTACTGAAGGCGGGTTGCCTGCGCAACTGCTTGCAAGCGTGCCGGTTATGGCGTCAACAGCGCATGCTGGGTGTCCCCCATGGAATGCGGGTGAACCGGGGTGTCTTGCGCCTGTCGACCCAGCCCAAACGGATGGGGTAGCAGCAGTTCAATGCTGGTTTCACCCGGGCGACTGCTGATGGTCAATTGGGCGCCAATGGCGCGCGCGCGCTCCTGCATGGACAAAAGGCCGTTGCTGCGAACGGAGGTGGCGTCGAAGCCGTTGCCGTTGTCCACCACCCGCATGCGCACGCCCTGATCGAACGATTCGCCGGGTCTGGGTAGTGCCGGAGTGGCTTCAATGCGAAGGACGGTGGCGTGCGCATGTTGCATCACGTTGGAGAATGCCTCCATAAAAATGAATTGCAGTTGGCGCATCCCATCGGCATCAAGCTGGGGGCAAAGGGGTAAATCCAGCACGGCCCATTGCAGCGTCAGTCCCATGGCCTGAAAACGGGGTTCCAGGCGGTATCGCAGGTTGGCAAGCTGCGAGGTAATGTCGCCGGGCGGCAGGTTCAGCGCATCGATCGAGAGCTTGAGTTGATCGAGTGAGTCCTGCAAAGTGAGCATCACCTCGTGAGTGTCGGCGGGGCCAGCCCGCAATTGCCGGATCGCGGAGCTGATGTGTGAGCCGACGCCGTCGTGCATATCCCGCATGATGCGGGAGCGCTCCAGAACGCGTTCTTTCTCGCGCGCCAGCGCGTCCATTTGCTGGTAATTGTGTGCCAGCTCCTTTTGCTTCTCGTCCACGCGTATCGCCAGGGTGTCGAGCAAGTCGCGCACACGCAGGTTGGCTGTGCGGAAGCGGTTGATCGCAATGACCGCCAAGGCCAGTCCGAACAGGGTGGCTGAGTACCGCAGGTAGAAATGGCCAGCAAACCCGTCTCCCAGTCGCACGCCCAGGAAATCATGCAAACCGATTGGCACGTTGATCAGCAATGCGGCTGCGACCAGCTGGTGCATGCCGCTGGCACCGAACAGGGACTGGATAATGAACAGTGCGGCTGAGGGAACGAACACCAACGCAAATGCCGCCTGCCAAATTGTCAATAACAGGGGTAGTTGCAGGCTCACTGCTGTGTAGGCGAACACCGGCCCCAGAACCAGTTGCATGTACAAGAAGCGCTGGACCCACACACTGGCGCGCAGGCGTGTCCAATCCGCCAGCGTGTGGCAAAACAACAGTAGTGCTGACAGCCATACGCCCAAGGCCATGTTGGTGACGACCGACCACCACGGCCAGGACAAGGGCAGGCGCTCAATCAGACTATCGCCCACAAAAAGTGCCCAGGCGCACTCGGCAACGGCCGCGTACAAGTAAAGCGGGTCGCGGATGCCGCGTTGCTCGGGACGCGGATCGGTTTGGGAGAGCCACAGGGCGCCAGAAAAAATGCCGACCATCAAGCTGAACGCCGTCAGCACGACCGATCCACCCACCCGCAAGGCAAATTCGGCTTGGTAGATCGGGTCTACCGCGTCGCGCGGACCAACCCATACCTGCGACATACCCGAGCGATGCCCGCTTTCGGCCAGGATAGTGACCTCGAGATGGTTGCGTGGAAGCAGCAGGCTTGGCGCAATGCGTATCGTGCGCGGCACCTTGGCGTAGTCACCCTGGACCAGTTGATCGACCGACCCGGCGTTCCAGCGACTGTCCTGCACACCGTTGTGTTCCAAGACCGCATCATTGAGTTTGACGATGTAGGCATTGCCCAGCCGTGGAAAGTACAGTATCCACGGCAAGCTTGTTATCTCCGGCCCCTCAAAATCCATGTGAAAAACAGCACTGCCTGCCAGCCCCCGGTGGTGAGAGTCCCAGCCATAGGGCAGTTGGACTTCGGACCGGGTAATCTGGTTATTGATGGTGATCTCGGCACGTGCGGTTTTCAGCACGGTAGGTTCCGCGGGGTGGTAGGTGTCCTGGCTCAGTGCCGGCAGACAGGCCAGGCACAGCAGGGCGCGGCTCATCATCGGTAGCGCCTGACGGCCCCAACCTGCCAACCCTGTGAACTGCAGACACTGCCGAAAAATTATTGCTATAAGTCTTGTAGCGCATTGTGTCCGTTCCACGAGGGCTGGAGTCATGTTTGTCAAATTAATGGCTTAGTCACTCGGGCTGCGCCAAGCCCTATGACTCAAGCGCCCGCAACTCGGCGGTGGTGTAGCGCAGGCGACTGGCCAAGGCGCTGGCAACGCCTTCCATCAGGGCGAGCGCAGCTTTGCGATGCTCTTCCGCGAACTGGTTGTAGATTCTTCGCGAGAGCACGTACAACTCGGTATCGGTGAAGGCCACGGCGTCTGCCGATCGCACGGCGCCATCGAGGAAACTCATTTCGCCAAAAAATGCGCCCCGGCCAAAAGTACCCAAATGGTGATTTTGCGTGTCATTGATGGGCAGCTGCACACGAACGGCGCCCCGCCGGATCAGATACAGTTCATCGCCGCCATCGCCACGGGAAAAAATTTTCTCCCCGGCCTTGAAAACCCGCTTTTGCATGCTGGACTCGAGTGCACTCAGGGTTTCCTGCTTGCGCTGGTTGAATAGCTCCATTTCATGTAAATCCAGCGCATCCTCGGCGGCCTGTTTTAGTGCCGCTTCGTTGATGATCAGGTCTTCGGTCCACTCCATTGCTGTGTCCACGTCATCGAACACCCGGACCTGGTGGCCTTGCGCGTGCTGCGCCAGCAGACCGACCTCACTCAAATACGCCCGGATATCCAGTCCGGAAGGGGATCTGGCGGGGATGTTGGCCAATATCAGACGGCCATCGCGGTCCGCGAGCACGTCGCGCACTTGCTCGAGCATATGCGCGGCGGTGACATCGATGGTTTGTATCCGGCGCATGTCAAGAATGATGAATCGGCGGGTTTTGAGATCGGACTCCAATGCGCTATACAACTGCTGCGTGGTTCCAAAAAACAGGCTGCCCTGGAGTTCACACACCACAACCTGATCGCCGTGCAAGACCAGGCTGGCCATCTCGTCACGTGTGCGCACCCGGCGTGAGAATGTTTCACTGCCCAGCAGGCGTTGTCGCACCACATGGTTGCTCACCTGCTCGCGGATAAATAACACCAGGGCAAGCAATACGCCCACTGCAGACGCCGCAATCAGGCTCACCGTCAATGCGGTCGTAATCACCGATCCGATCACCATAAAGTCCAGCACCGTGCCACGCGACTGCAGGAAGTGCAGGCTGCTGCGGTCGATCATCCGCACACCGATCACCATCAAAATCGCCGCCAAGGCGGCAACCGGAACCCAGGCGATCAAGGCCCCCAGCAGCAAAAATGCTGCCAGCGCTGAAACCCCTTCGACCATGCCAGACAACCGGCTATTGCCGCCACTTGACAGGTTGACCAGCGTAGCGCCCATGGTCCCGGCCCCCGGCATGCCGCCCAGCGTGCCGGCAAACATGTTGGCGCAGCCTTGTGCAATCAGCTCGCGGTTGGAGTCGTGCCGGCTGCGCGTCATGGCGTCAAGCACCACACAGGTCTTGAGGGTATCGATGGATAGCAGTCCGGCCAGCGTCAGCGCCGGAAACAGCAAGAGGGTCAGGTCCTGCAGGCCCATTTGCCCAACAGCCTGCCCCCTGGCGGTCATGGAGGCCAGCAAACCACCACCTTCGCCGCTGGTCAGCGGACCGACCAACATCGAATTTGCGGTGTTGACCAGTGGCACCATGCCGGCCAGACCCAGTGCAAAGTAGGCCAGCACACCCGCCAGCAGACCCAGGATGGCCGCCGGAATTGACGTGATGAATCGCGGTGCCAGCACCATGACACCGGCCGTAACCCCACCAATCAGCATGCTGCTGACACTCCAATGCGCTGGAGTGGCCAGGGCCGCCCAAAGGCTGAGTCCGCCAGTAGTGCCCAGCAACTTTGGAACCTGGCTGCCGATGATGATCAGCCCGACACCGCTGAGGTATCCGCTCACCACCGGATACGGCATGTACTTGATCAGGTGCCCTAGTTGCAGCACCCCGAACAGGATCTGGAAGCCGCCAGCCAGCAGCCCCACCAGTGTCAGCATCAGGATTGTGGTGTTGGGGTCGCCACCGTGGGCGACCCGCTCCAGCGCAAATGCGGAAAGAATCGCCACCGCCGGTGCGCAGGGCGCACTAATCAGCCGCGGGGCGCCGCCCAGAGTGGCCGCTAGCAGCCCCAGTGCCACCGCGCCCAATATTCCCGCCAGGGCCCCTTGGGCTGCCTGTGCACCACCCAGGATGGAGTAGACGGTGACGCCAAATGCGATCGCCGAAGGCAAGGCCACCAACATGGCTGCCAGCCCCCCCCAGACGTCGCCGGCAATGCTCTTGTTCATGGCTCTCCAGTTGGGCGCAGCCGCTGCGAGCAATCGCCAGGCTGCTTGTTAATGGGACTTTTTTGATTGTGCGCGCCTGATCGTACACCGGACCCGGCGCCCCGATTCAGGGGATAACCCGGCACCGTGCAGCCGCCGCCTGCATCGTTACACTGCATTGCATGAACGCTTTACTTCTGGATCAGGCGCTAGCCACCTTCAACCTGCGGGCGGGATCAATGCCCATGCCCGAGCCCGCCGCCGGTGAGGTCCGGATTCGGATGTGTGCTGCGGCGCTCAACCCGGTGGATTTCAAGTTGGCCAGCGGCGGCCACCCCGCCTGGTCTTATCCGCACATTCCCGCGGTCGACGGTGCGGGGTGGATCGATGCCGTGGGCGAAGGCGTTGTCGGTTTTGCCACGGGTGAGCGGGTTTGCGCACACTTTCCCCTGACGCGCCCGGGCACCCTGGCGCACTATGCGGTCGTTCAAGCGCATGCAGTCTGCAAGGTGCCTGATCGCGTCAGTCTGTTGACCGCGGCGAGTCTTCCCTGCGCGGCCTGGACCGCCTGGCAAGCGCTCACCCGCAAGTTGCACCTGCAGACCTGGCGGCCAGGGCAGACCATTTTGATCGAGGCGGCCGCCGGCGGCGTGGGCGGCTTCGCGGTTCAAATGGCCCGGCATTGGGGTGCCACCGTGATCGCCACTTGTTCGAGCGCCAATCACGCTTACGTGACGGAGCTGGGCGCTGCGCATGTGATCGATTACCGAACCCATGATGTCGCAAAGACCGTGTCCCGTTTGACGGGGGGGCGGGGAGTGGATGCGGTGCTCGATTCTCTGGGCGGGGCCAGCGGGCAACGCGACCTGGGGCTGCTAGCCTATGCCGGCTCCATGGCCTGCCTGATCAATTTGCCTGATGTCTCCCAGGTCAATGTGTTCAGTCTGGCGCCAAGTCTGCATTTCATCACCCTGGGCGGAGCATGGCTGTCGGGTGATCGCGATGCGCAATTGGACCTGGCACGCATCGGTCAGGAGGTTCTGGAATTGCTGACCTCGGGTGCGATTCAAGCCCTGCCGATCACGCGTTTGGAATTTGATGCTAAGCACGTGACCCATGCCCTGCATGAGCAAGGCAGCGGGCGGGTGCGTGGCAAACAGGTTGTGGAGATCAGTGCCGAGCCCGTGGATACCGCAAACCCGCTTATTTGACGGCCATCTTTTGCTCAATCAGCGCGGCGATCGCGGCGTGGTGTTTTGACTTGGCAAACGCCAGCGGTGTCTCGTCACGCAGTGAGCGCAGCGTCAGGTTGGCACCCAGATCAATCAGCGCCCGTGCGGTTTCCAGATGGCCCTGCCATATCGCGTCGTGCAAAGCGGTGTAGCCGTTAAATGGCCCTTGCTTGTCAATATCAACATGGAATTGCACCAACAGCTTGGCCGCCTCCGTGTTGCCGGCGTAGGCGGCGGCGTGCAGGGCGGTGGCCTGCATACCCGGGTCAACCGCTGTGACATCGGCACCCGCCTCCAGCAGCAAACGGACAATTTCGGGATTTCCCCGGTAAGACGCCATGACCAATGGCGCATCCCGGTTGGCGTCCAGCGCATTGACGTCGACGCCCTGGGCGATCAGTTGCTGCACCCGTGTTGCGTCGTTGTTGTTGATGGCACTCATCATGGCGGTCATCGCAGGCTCCTGTTGGGTTGAGCATCAGTTTAATCCGGTTCAAGTCAATCCGACTGCACTCGGATTTTTGAATCAGGATTAGGCTGGTGGCGAGGCGCGGGAGGCAGTAAACCGGCGAGAATGGGAACCTGTCCTATCCAGTGAGTTGCAGAAGATGAATCCCTCCCGTATCCCCTCCCGGGTCAAGCTGGTTGAAGTCGGACCGCGCGACGGCCTGCAAAACGAAAAGCAGCCGGTTCCTGCCGCGGTCAAGATTGAATTGGTGCACCGCTTGCAAGCGGCCGGACTGACCGAAATTGAGGTCACCAGCTTCGTGTCGCCAAAGTGGGTGCCCCAAATGGCCGACGCGGCCATTGTGATGGCCGGTGTGCAGCGCCAAAGCGGCGTGCGTTACTCGGTGCTCACACCCAATTTGCAAGGTTTTGAGGCTGCGGTGAAGACCCAACCCGATGAAATCGTGGTATTTGGCGCGGCCAGCGAGGCGTTTAGCCAAAAGAATATCAACTGCTCCATCGCCGAGAGCATTGCGCGTTTTCAGCCTGTCGTTCAGGCCGCGCTGGCGCAAGGTCTGGCGGTGCGCGGTGCCATTTCTTGCGCAGTCGGGTGTCCGTATGAGGGTGACATTGCGCCTGAGCGCGTCGCCATGGTGGCGCGGTTGATGCATGGCATTGGGGTTCAGCATGTGGGTGTGGCCGACACAATCGGTGTGGGCACTCCGCTCAAGGTGCAGCGCGCGCTCGAAGCCGCTTTGACGGTGTACGGCATTAACCAGATTTCCGGCCACTTCCACGACACCTACGGCATGGCGCTGGCCAACACGTTGGCCAGTTTGCAGATGGGTGTCTGGCAGTTTGACACTTCTGTGGCTGGACTCGGCGGCTGCCCCTATGCCAAGGGGGCCACCGGCAATGTGGCCACGGAAGATGTGGTCTATTTGCTGCACGGCATGGGCATTGAAACCGGCATAAACCTCGACAAATTGGTGGACGCCGGAGCGTTCATCAGTGACTTCCTGCAGCGCAAACCCAACTCGCGGGCCGCCACCGCGCTGCTCAACAAACGAGCCCAGCCATGAACGCACAGGAGAGTGGGGCACCTGTTCTGCCAGAAGGTGTCCAGCGCGTTGCAGCGGCGCTGCGGGCCAAGAATCACCCGCATCCTCCGCGGATGCTCGATGATGCAGCGCGGACAGCCCAGCAAGCGGCTGACGCATTGGGCATTGCGGTGGGACAAATCGCCAAGAGCATCATCTTTCGCCGTCGTTCGGACGACGTGGCCGTGCTGGTCGTCACCTCGGGTGACCGGCGCGTTGATGAAAAAAAGGTAGAAGCACTGGTTGGGCGCATTGGCCGCGCCGATGCGGAATTTGTCAAGAGCCGCACCGGCTTCAGCATTGGCGGTGTGTCGCCCCTGGCCCATGCGCAGCCACCGGTGACCCTGGTGGACCAGGAGTTGTTTCGATTCGATGAAATCTGGGCGGCGGCCGGCCATCCGCATGGTGTTTTCAAGTTGCACCCGCGTGACCTGGCCTGGCTGGCCGATGCTCCCACGGTGGATGTCACCCAGCCGCCGCCTTGATTACCTTATGATTGCTATAAAAATGCTAGCGGCACGCGCAATAACGGCGAGGGCTATGCTCAAAAATGTTCCATCACCTTGTGTCTCAGTGTGTCGCATGGACGAAATCCACGGCTTGTGCGAAGGTTGTTTGCGTACGCTGGACGAAATTCGACTCTGGAGCGTCAGCTCCGACGCAGAAAAAAGAGTGGTCTGGTCCTGCATTGCAGACCGGGCGGCAGCGCTCACCAACCCGACAGCAGCATGAAACAAATTAACTTTTATCTGGACTTTATTTCGCCCTACGCCTGGCTGGCGTTCGATGAATTGCCGGTGGCCCTCATGGGCCTGAGTTACTCCGTCACCTACAAACCGCTGTTATTTGCCGCTCTGCTCAAACACCATGGCCAGTTGGGTCCTGCGGAAATCCCGGCCAAACGTGATTGGACCTATCGCCAGGTGCAATGGCTGGCGCAGAACAAGGGTTGTGCGCTGGAGCTGCCGGCTGCCCATCCGTTCAATCCGCTGGGCTTGCTGCGCCTGGCAATTGCCACCGATTCAATGGGACAGCCCAACCGGTATGTGTGTGAAACACTGTTCAAACATGTTTGGGTGGGTGGTGAGGACGCCCAGGACCCGCTCAGACTGGATGCGCTGACCCGCCAATTGGTGCCTGCGCGCGATCCGGGCGATGCATCGGTGAAGGCGCAGTTGCGTTTCCACGCTGAAGAGGCGATTGCGAAGGGCGTGTTCGGTGTGCCGGCCATGGAGGTGGACGGACGGGTCTTCTGGGGCTTGGATTCACTGCCGATGCTGCGCGCCTACATGGAAGGCGATACGTGGTTTGACGGCGCAGACTGGGATCGCGCGTCCCGCCTGCCGGTCGGCATGGTCCGAACCTAAGTCTGTCTTTTTATTTCACTTCGGGACCTCTATGCCAGGCGCATTCAATTTTTCGGCGTCCCCTTTTGACTGCCTGTCTCTGGATGAGCAGCGGCTGGTGCAAGACAACGTGGACGTGGCCTATTTCCCGGCGGGTGAGACGATTTTGGCCCTGGGTGCCCAGCCCAGCCACTTGTTTGTGATCATCAAGGGATTTGTTCAGCAGTTTGACGGCACCGAAGCGGTTACCACGTACGGCCCGGACGACTGTTTCGACGGGCGCGGCCTGGTGGCCGGCAAGGTCAGCAGCCGGTTTGTTGCGGCTGAGGAGGTGGTGGCCTATCAACTGGCCAAGCAGGCGGTCAGTGACCTGATTGCGGCCAACGCTACTTTTGGCGCCCTGCTGTTTTCTGACCTGTCCAGCAAGCTCAGCACCTTGTCCGAGCGGCAGAATCAGCATGAACTGCAATCCTTGGCCATGGCGCGGGTGGACGCTGCCTTTATTCATGCGCCCCATTTTGTGGATGCAGACACCAGCATTCTGGAAGTCGTCAAAAAATTTCAGGCCTTGCGCATCGGCTCAGTGCTGGTGCGCGATCCGCACA
>CAIQBN010000194.1 GCA_903870065.1 uncultured beta proteobacterium
CCCGTCAGGGAAGGTGCATCCAATCAATTTGGGTGGAGTTCCAAGCGCCTACACCGAGTTATGCAACAATTTTCATTGGGAAGTTCCAGAACACTTCAATATTGCGCAAGTCTGTTGCGCGCGATGGGCTGGCAGAAGTGATGCTGTAAAAAATATAGCTGTTCACTCCCATTTTCCGGGGGCGCAGGATGTCTTGCATTCCTATGCTGACCTCCAGGTCCAGGCCAACCGGCTGTCCAATGCACTGGTGGCCATGGGCGTGAAGCAAGGCGACCGGGTGGCCATTGTCATGCCGCAGTGCTTTGAAACTGCGGTGGCCTACATGGCTGTACTGCAAATGGGGGCGGTGGCCATGCCGCTGTCTTTGCTGTTCGGTCCCGACGCGCTGGAGTACCGTCTGCAGGACAGCGAAGCGGTGATGGCCATTGCCGATGAAACCGCCTTGTCCGACCTACAGTTGGCCCGCAAGCACTGCCACCTGCTGCATACCGTGATGGGCGTGGGTCATCCGCAGGCCCTGCATGGCAAGGCGGATTGCGAGTTTGCCGATACGCTGGCCCAATACAGTACACGGTTTACCCTGGTACAGACGGTTGCCGATGCGCCCGCCATTTTGATCTACACCAGCGGCACCACCGGCAACCCCAAGGGCGCGCTACTGGCGCACCGCGCTCTGATCGGTAACCTGCCGGGTTTTGTCGCCAGCCAAAACTGGTTCGGGTTTGACCCCCGCTGTGACACTAATAAGCAATGCACACAAGCCGTATTCTGGAGTCCTGCAGACTGGGCTTGGACCGGAGGCTTGATGGATGCATTGCTGCCCACGCTGTATTTTGGTCGGCCGATCGTGGCTTACAACGGAAGGTTCAATGCCCAAACTGCGCTGGATTTGATGAGTCGTTGCGGTGTGACCCATACCTTCTTGTTTCCCACCGCTCTCAAAGGGATGATGAAGGCATTTCCCGGCACACCGCAGAGCACTGTTCGCCAGAATTTCAGCCTTCAGTTGGCGGCGATCATGAGCGCCGGCGAAGCCGTTGGCGATGCCGTCTTTACGTACTGTGAGGCACAGTTGGGTGTCAAGCCCAACGAAATGTTCGGTCAGACCGAGATCAATTACATCGTGGGCAACTGCAATGCGCTGTATCCGTCCAAACCCGGCAGCATGGGCATGGGCTATCCCGGCCATCAGGTGCGCGTGATTGATGACGATGGCAACGAATGCCCCGTCGGCGTGCCCGGCGATGTGGCGTTGAACCGTTTTGACGTGCACGGCCAGCCCGATCCGATCTTCTTTCTGGGTTACTGGAAAAATGAATCTGCGACCCGTGCCAAGTTCACTGGTGACTGGTGCCGCACCGGTGACCAGGCGCTGCGCGCTGCCGATGGCTACCTCTGGTACCAGGGCCGTGCCGACGATGTGTTCAAGTCCGCAGGCTACCGCATCGGCCCCGGTGAGATCGAGAACTGCCTGGTTAAGCACCCGGCGGTAGCCAATGCCGCGGTGGTCCCCAAGCCTGATGCCGAGCGCGGCTCCGTGGTCAAGGCCTATGTAGTGGTCGCTCCTGACTTTGTAGCGCAATACGCAGGTGATACGAGGGCTACAGCCCAGTTTTATGCAAATCTCACTCGGGAACTGCAAGACCATGTCAAAAGCCTGTTAGCTCCCTACGAGTACCCCAAGGAAGTCGAATTTGTCGATGCATTACCCATGACAACTACGGGCAAGGTGCAGCGACGCTTCCTGCGCCAGCAAGAAGAAG
>CAIQBN010000195.1 GCA_903870065.1 uncultured beta proteobacterium
AATAAATTGAATGACAAGTATGGACCGTCGTCTGGACCCGCAGTGGGGCGCTAGCGGGTACTGGCGAACGGCCGGTTCCTGGAAGTTCAATCTGAGCGCGAATGGGCTGTTTACCAAAAAAAGGTTCAGCGACGTTTAACCTACCCGCGCATTTGGTTGACATGGGATTCTGCTTGCAGCCAGTCGAGCAACTCGTGTCCATCCGCATAGTTGCGCGCCACATAGTTTGAATAGGCAGTTTGACGGATCAACTCTTCTCTCTCGACATCACAATCAACGGCCGTCCCGCCTTCAAGATTTGGCATTGCTACAGGCTCCTCGGTGTGCTTGCTGACTATCTTTTTTTCGGAGCGACTTGCGTGGCTATGTTTCTTTTTTTTGGGGTCTCGGTTTGGTTGCAACTATGTGTGCTTTTAAATTCACACTGGACTCTGAATTGACGATATTTGACTGGCGTGCTGCTGATCTGTTCTCCACCACACAAAGGTCCTGTGTCAAGGAAATAGCACTTGGATCTCATGGGTTGCTAGAAATTCATATCTCCAGATTCGAACCAGTCTTTTCATCTTGGTGCGTGATGAGATTTCACGCGGCACACGCAATTGTGGAAGGAGCTGGGCCAGTTGTTGCCTCCCATTTCCAGGCACAAGAACGGCGGGATTTCTGAAGATGCGTCGATCTGCAAGCTGGCACGCGCAGTATGGGCCGTAGTGGGTAGCCTCACTGGCCTGAACCACAGGTAGCAGCTTGCATGGGTAATGCAAAAGGCGGTAGCACGCGGCGCATCTCTGCTTCCCTCCAAGATCCGCAGGCGCGCGTTTGCCACTTGGCACGGTCTGGCGCTGGGCCATCGGTGGCCAGGCAGTTTTCTGCCTCGGCGCGCATTAGCCAACCATCGGGACTCTCAGGGTTGGCGTCTGCCAGGGCGCGCAGGCGGTCTGCTGAAGTGCCTGCAGCCTGCCAGGCTGCCGCGGCGCTCGAACCACCCAGCAGGGCCTGGGCCCGATACCAGCGGAACTCGGCTATGGCCAAGGTGCGCTGTTCGCGCGGGGTGTCGCTCTTGGCTTGCTCGGCACGCCAATAGTCCACGCTGCGATGGAGCCAGGGCACGGCTTCAGCGTTACGGCCCAGGCGGCTCAGGGCGGTGCCCAAGGACAGGGTTGAAAACTCGCGGTCGTCCAGCCACTCCGCATTCTTGCGGTCGGTGGCCAGCAGTCGTTCGTTCCATTCCATGGCTTCCTGCAATGTTTTCAAGGATGCAGCGGGCTGGCCGATTTGCAGTTCCAGGCCGGCCTGCTGGCGCAAAGAGCTATGCAGGGCAGCCTGCATTTGCACCTGTTCAGGGTGTTTGGCCTGAGCCTTGCGGATATAAGCCACGGCCTCTCGTCGGGACGCCGTGGCACCTTCGTAGTCCCCGCGGCGCAGTTTGGACGACGACATGCTGCCGTTGATGACGGCCAGCGTTTGTTCCAGCTCCGCCACGTAGCGGGTCTGCCCCGGCCGACCCTTGGCATCCAGCGCAGCCATCTCTTTGGTCATGTCCAGCTCGGTGATAGCCGATGACCGGGCAGCCTGATAGCGCTTCATGGCCTCTTCATGCTGGCCCAAACCCACGCCGTTGTCATCCAGCACAATGGCCAGAGCCACGTGGCCCGCGGTGACAGCACCGCGAAGCCGCAGCACATCAGACCCCGGTGGGGCGGCGTCCAGCGCCTGCTGGGCCAACTCCAAGCCACGGCGGTTCAGCGTAACCGCCTTTTGCTTGTTGCCTATGTCCATTTCTGTAGATGCCATTGCTGCGTAAGCGCGGCTGGCGTAGCCTGAAAAGTTGACATCGTTCTTTTGCCCAGGCCACACCTGCTCAACCAGGGCCAGGGCTTTTTCGGCATGGAAGCGCGCTAGCGCGGGTTGGTTCAGCGATGTGGGGTAGCCTGGTGCATAAGCCTCGGCCAAGCGCACATGCACTTGCGCAATGTCGGCCAGCGCGGCTTCATCGCCGCCCAGCGTGGGTACCAGTCGCTCCAGCGCGGCCAGGGTTTCCTTGAACAAATCCGACTTGATCTTCATACCGCCCGGCAGGTATTCCACGCTGTCGCCAAAGCCAAACACCAGTTCATGGGTCACGCGGCGCACTTCCTTGAGGCGCATTTCGGCCAACTGCTGGGCTTGGCGTGCTTCATGCGCCTGCCAAGCGATACCTGTGCTGCCAACCACCAAAGCCAGCAGGCCCAAGGCGATAGCGGCACTGGCCAGTCGGTTGCGTGCAATGCGGCGGCTGAAGTGGTAGCTCCAGCTGGCAGGCCGCGCACTCACCGGAAAACCATCCAGGTAGCGGCGCACATCTTCGGCCAATGCTTCCACGCTGGAGTAGCGCCGTTCGGAGGCTTTTTCCAGCGCTTTGAGCAGGATGTTGTCCAAGTCCCCCTCTAGTACCTTGCGGGTTTGCAGCCACTGCGGGTCCAGCGCCTCCTGGGGCGACAGACGGCTGGGCTTGGTGGGCGCGTCTTCCAGCACGCTGCGCGCCGCTTCAGCCGGTGTAGTGGCGTTACGTCCGGTGGGGCGGGTGCCGGTCAGCATTTGGTACAACAGTACGCCCAAGCTGTAGATGTCGGTCGCGGTAGTGACCGGTTCGCCGCGCACTTGCTCGGGGCTGGCGTAGTTGGGGGTGAACGGGCGGTGCCCGCCCACGGTGGTCTGGCCGTCATGGCCTTCCAGCGGGTCGAGCGCCTTGGCAATGCCAAAGTCCAGCAGCTTGACCTGGCCATCCCGGTCCACCAGCACATTGCCGGGCTTGAGGTCACGGTGTACCAGCAGGTTGCGGTGGGCATAGGCCACTGCATCGGCCAGCTGCAAAAACAGATTCAGCCGAGCCTGAACGGGGATACCTTGCACCGCCTGGTCCAGCGGCTGGCCATCCACATACTCCAACACAAAGTAGGGCAAACCATCGACCGACGCGCCCGCGTCCAGCAGGCGCGCAATGTGCGGATGGTTTAGGCGGGCCAAGGCCTGGCGCTCTTGCGCAAAGCGGTGCAGCACAGCGGCGCTGTCCATGCCGCGTTTGAGTAGCTTGACCGCGGCGCGGCCCTCGAAGCTGCCATCGGCGCGCTTGGCTTCAAATACCTCACCCATGCCGCCCACGCCCACCGCCCGTACGATCTCCCAGGCACCCATGCGTAGGCCGGTGCGCGGAGCATCGTCTTCCAGCGGGCTGGCTGCGGGCATCGCCAGAAAGCTCTGTGCTTGATCGTGATTGGCCAGAAGGGATCGCAGTTCGGCCAGCGCAGCCGCGTTGAGTGCTGAATCCGCGATACATGACTCGCGCTGCGGGGGGCTGAGCTCGGCCAGAGCATCAAACAAGGCCTTGATTTCTGCCCAATGGGAGGCGGGTATCGACATGAAGCTTCTCTTTTCGCTGCGCTAGGGCAAAGGCTATGGCAAAGACACCATGGGTGCGAAGAGTATCCGATCAGCGAACAGCTTCCTGGCTCAGCGCTCCTGCTGCAGACGCGCCACGAGCATGCTGCCGGCGGTGTTCAGGCCATCTCCAATAACCTGTCGGTATTTGTCCGGGGCGGCGACCACTTCCCACTCTTGGCTGCTACTGCTGTCTTTGCTGCCAATGGCCAGCTTCAGCAGTTCCACGGCGACAGTGCCTGCCACATCACCCGCGGTGGTCGCCTTCTCGCGCACGTCGGCAAAAGCGGCTCCGTCTAGCGTTAGCGTGTGCTTCATGGTGACTGAGCTGCGCATCGAGCCTGATTGCACACTCATCGCCACGTTGTCCACGCTGGGCAGCGTTTTCCCCGTGGTCGAAGCAGCACCGGCCAGTTTTCCGAAGAAGCCCTTGTTGTTGTCGCTGAGTTTCACGAAGCTCACACGCATCCGAACTTCAAGCAGACTGGCGTCCAGCTCTTTGCCCAATTGGATGGTGTCGCTGATGGCGCCCACCGCTGCAAAACCTGCGCCCACCTCAGAAAACGCACTGAACAGGCTTTTCTGAGAGCTGGTGTTTCCGCCCCCCATTTTGGCAAACCCATACAAACCCAACCCAGGGGGCGACATCATCATGGTGCTGCTGCTTTTAATGGGTGCGGGGCTGCCGCTTGCCACCAGCTTGGCGTACGTGGGCGCTGCAGTCACTTGTGCCGCATCCAGTACCTCCACACCGCTGGCACGCAGCGCGTCCAGAAACCGCACATAGAGCCCATCGGTGATCGCCTGAAAGTCGGCTTCTCCCACCCCCAGCAATTTGTAGTACTGTGAGGAAGATGCCCGCCCCATGCTGCCAAAGCTTGAGGTGGTGGCGGTGACGTTGTCAGCCACGATGAATTCCAAAGCAAATACCGGTACGGCCACGCGCTTGATGCCCTTTAGCGCCACGGCATCAGCAATGGTGAAACCCTTGGCCGCAGCATCGGCCGCGTTGAAGCTGGCATCCACTGTGAGTGGCGTTAACTCGTCTTTGGCATGGGCGGGTGCCGTTGCAAGTAGCAGGGCAGCCAGGCTGGCGGCCACGAGCAGGAGGGGGGAGATGGGGTGTGTTTTCATATTGAGGTTGTTTTCAAGTGATGGGGCTTAGCCGCAGCTGGAACGGTTTTCAGGAGCCACGTTGGTGGGGTAATCCAGGGAGCCGCTTATCGTCAGTCCCTGGGCGCTGGTGCCGATCAGCAAGTTGGCAAAGGTGATGCGGCGGTTGGCAATGTCAATGTTGATGCCGCTGGTGGGGTTGAGCACGCGGGCCAAAGTGGCAAAGCTGGCGTCGTCACCAAACTTCAGCAAACCAATGGCTTTGTTGTCTTTGCGAAACGGAATTTCCAGGTAGTACTTCTTGCCATCCGCCGCCACCAAACTGTATGCAGCTACGCGACAGTAAGGCTGGGTCGATTGGAAGGCGTTCGCCGTTTCGTCACTGCTGCCGTGTTCGTATTGGGCAGCGGTGGTAGCCAGAGTGCCGTTCCAGCCAGCGGTAGTGGCTTGTGTTATCACTAGCGGTGCTGCCGCGCTTGGCGATGTAGTTTCCGGCGCAGTGGTTACAGGTGGAACGAGGGGCTGGGCCGCCAGTGCATATGCTGCTTGTAGCGCCGAGGGCTGGGTCGACGCCAGCAGTTGCGAAAGCGTCAGGCCATTGGCGATGATGCGGGAAATAGTCGACAGCGCTGTGCCGTAGTCATTTGCGCTGCTGCCAAAGGCGGGGAGCAAGGTGTTGATATTGAGCGTGCTGGGTAGATTAAAGGCGCTGAGCCACTGTGCAGTCGCGGCCGCATAGGCAGTTGCGTCTAAGGTGCCTGCGCTACCTACGGTGGCGCGCGCGGTGTTCAGCGCCAGGGTAGTGAGCGGCGTCAGCATCGCAGTTACGGCCGCGCCATTGGCAGTCGTCAAGCTGACCAGCGGGCTGCCTGCGGCCAAGGTGCTGAACACGGCAGTGGCCTCATCGATGTAAGTACCGCCAAGGGCCTCCAGCCAGAGTGGGCCACTGGCGGCTGGCACGCTCAGGGTGTAGGCACCCGTCGCATCGGTGGCAACGCACAGGCCCAAGGCTGCGCCTCGGCTGTTGCCCGCTATCGCATACGCGCAAACCTGCGCAGCTGCCACTGGACCTTTGACGACTGAGCCGCTGACCACCGTGGGTTGGATGGCAGGGGCCGCAACGCTAAGCGCGGTATCACTTCCACCACCACATCCTGCCAGCAGGAGGGCGCTGGCCAAGGCATTGGCGGCAAGCAAGGTTGTACGGCTGCGTGATAGATAGCGCATGAAAAAGTCCTTGGTTAGTTGGCAAAGCCGCCGATGGGTGGCCTTATTGACTAACGCAGCAATACGGCACCAAAAGCATCACGCCGACCGTAAAAAGTCATAATCCAGCCATGAACGCGATCACCGCAGCACCCACTCCGCCCGACGCCAATGACATCACGGGCTGGCTAGAGGCACTGGATCAAGGTATGGAAAATGAGGGCGGCGACACGGTCAACCGCCTTTTTGCGGCTCTGTATGAAGAACTGAAACGCAACGCCGCATTTCATATGCGTAAGGAATATGGCGGCCACACCCTGAGCGCCACTGCGCTCACGCACGAGGCTTGGGAGCGCCTGGCGGAACAGACCCGTACCCAGTGGGCAGGCCGCAGCCACTTTTTGGCGATGGCATCGATCATGATGCGGCGCATCTTGGTCAACCACGCGTTGGCTAAACAGGCGCTCAAGCGCGATATGCCCTTGGTGTCTTTAACCCTGACCGAGGCACAACAGGTGGCTGGCGACGTGGGTAGCCAAGACGTGGCGCGAATACACCACGCGCTGCTGGCGTTCGAGCAAGTGGACGCGCGGGCTGCCAAGGTGGTGGAGTTGAAGTTTTTTGGCGGGCTAGAAATGGACGAGATCGCAGCGCTGTTAAGCCTGTCTAGCGCCACTGTGAAGCGCGATTGGACACTAGCT
This sequence comes from uncultured beta proteobacterium, assembly GCA_903870065.1. Taxonomy (GTDB): domain Bacteria; phylum Pseudomonadota; class Gammaproteobacteria; order Burkholderiales; family Burkholderiaceae_C; genus Allorhodoferax. The sequence goes on from CAIQBN010000195.1 coordinate 6,438, forward strand.
CGCGCCTGGCTTTTTCGAGAGTTACAAAACTAACTATCTAATCAGCTTTGGTTCACCTTCCCGCGCACTTGGTTGACATCAGTAAATGGCATGGTTTGAATGCTTACACATTCGATAGCGTAAAACATCCGCGGTACATAACCACAAGGAACCTTCGATGCAACCCTACGATCTTGCGATACCGACATTGCCTAGTCGATCGATTCCCGCGACCATTGCTTTCTACCATCATCTTGGTTTTGAAGGAGGCGCGCACGAGTTCAACTGGGATTACGCCATCCTGAATAGAGGAGCCATCGAGCTCCACTTTTTTAGGCATCAATCGCTAGTGCCCGCGGATTCATTTGCTGGCTGCTACATCCGGGTGATGGACGTTCAAAGCATCTACCAAACATTCATGGCGAGCAGATTGCCCAGTACCGGCATACCTAGGATGGAAACTTTGGAAGACAAACCTTGGGGCCTTCGAGAGTTCGCAGTTGTGGACTTGGATGGCAACCTTCTGCGCATCGGCGAAGTCATCAATGAATAGGGACCGTGTTTGAGTATCCTCCGACGCTGCCCGATCAGGTAGAGACCGGTTCAAACCGTCGCCTCCCCACCCCCCCAATAACGCTGACCTCGCGGGGCCACAGTGGGCGGTTCAGCCAATTCTGAGCGCCTGATGCCGAGAATCTTGGAAGACAGTTATCAGCCTCATGCGGTTGCGTTCGACGCATCTGGAGAAGCCCCCACCGGCGTCAGGAGAAGCATTGCTGTCGGTCACATGGTACTTTTGTAAGTCGGGTATGCCGCGGAGAACCGGTCGTTCAAAGTGATCATCGAAATTGAGTCGTTTTCTCCATTCCGGCCATAGCCGGTGTCGATCCAATTTCATCAATTGACAACCACCAAAAATCCTTAGCGGGCATTCGTGGACGACAAGCAGTCTTTGACAGTGGGGGTCAACATCGCCGCGATTCCAGACATACGGAAATCTATGTGAACTGCTCACAACCGGACATATGCGGTTGGTGTTTTTCCACTGGCGTACCCAATCTGCTGTTTTAAGGAACGAAGAAAACTCATTCCCCTGGCCAGCAAATTTAGATTCATCCAGACCAAGTCTTCTGCAACAACCAGACGCTTAAGTTTCGACGTTTAGAATGAGTGTTTGTGTTTGATGTAGTGAGCGCATTCGCTCAACTTGCTTGGCGCTGTTTTGAAACTTTATAGCGGTGCTCCCTGGCTGCACTTTGACTATGACCGCCTATACCTACCTTTATGCTCCGGAGAGTCTTCCGATGGTTTCGGCGACTTTTCCAGTCTTTGCTGAAGAAGGGGCGGAGTCAATGGCCGCCAATATTTTGCAGTGATAAGTATTCTTCAAGCCTGTCAAGTACGCTGCTCCAGCCTGGGTTCATGCTGGAGTGACCAGCCAGGAAGGTCGCTTGCTCTGGCTCGCTGGCTTCGTACGGTTCCCACTGGATGGTGAGCAACGTACCTCCGTCCAGCTCGGCAAATGTGGTGGTGGATAGTGTTTGCAAGGGCCAGGATGGGCTCCACGGGTTGCGTGAGACGTCGCCTTGCGCGTCAGAGAAATGCTGCAGCAACACGATCTTCTCGGGCGCAAGAATCTCACGGAACGTCCACAAGCCCCATAAGGTACCGCCGCCTTCCAGCGCCTGGCTGTAGTGATAGGTCCCGCCTACCCGAAAGTCCATGGCACTGTGCGACATGCTTACCCCCTTGGGGCCGAACCAGTGCAGCAGATGTTCGGAATGGGTGTAAACATCCCACACCAGTTGGCGCGGGGCTTTGAGGAGACGGGAAATGACAAACGGCGGGTGATTCATGGATTGCCTTCGGTTGTGGGTGTGAATGGTGTTGCCGGAACAGCCTGCAACTCAGCAAGATAGCCTTCGAGCCGGTCCAGTCGTTCCTCCCAGTGCTGGCGGTAGTGCGCAACCCAGTCGGCAGCTTCTCGCAGCGGAGCAGCCTGCAGTTGACAGGGCCGCCACTGTGCTTGTCGGCCCTGGCGCACCAGTCCGGCGCGCTGCAGCACCTTCAGGTGTTTTGTGACGGCGGGCGCACTCATAGCAAAGGGCTTGGACAACTCAGACACCGATGCTTCGCCTTGCGACAGTCGTGCCAAGATAGCTCGTCGGGTCGGGTCGGCCAGCGCAGCAAAGGTGGCACTGAGGGAGTCAGTGGATGGCATCGCTGTAGTTTAATTAGCCAATTGGTTAAATGCAATGTCTCAGTTACAAAGAGTCGTACCCACGAACCTGGCGGGGCGCATTTGCGAGTCTTGCAAAGTGACCGACGGCTATCGCGACGTACGCGCCCGGCTCCAGCGCCCTCTGGCCGCAAATTAAATTTTGGCAGAATGATCCGCTTAGGGGAACACATTTACCCACGCTGTGAAGGATCGATGATGGTCAGCAAAAACACGATTTGTCTTTGGTACGACGGTACCGCGCTAGATGCCGCACAGTTCTATGCTGATACTTTCCCCGACAGCAAAGTTGGCTCTGTATATTGCGCACCGGGCGACTATCCTTCTGGAAAACAGGGGGATGTTCTGACGGTCGAGTTCACGTTGATGGGCGTGCATTGTCTTGGCTTGAATGGCGGGCCGGTCTTCAAGCACAGCGAGGCTTTCTCGTTTCAAATTGCGACTGATGACCAGGCTGAGACGGATCGATTGTGGAACGCGATTGTCGAAAACGGTGGCCAGGAAAGTGAATGTGGTTGGTGTAAAGATAAGTGGGGACTGTCATGGCAGATCACGCCACGCGCTCTGACGGCTGCTATTGCAAATCCTGATAGTGCGGCTGCCAAGCGCGCATTCACCGCCATGATGGGAATGCGAAAAATCAATATTGCCGAAATCGAGATGGCCTTGCGCGGTTGAACTTGAATGGCTATCGAAACGTAAAGAATCCAACTGTCATAGAGTGATTCCGTTTACTACCGTATGAAATGGATTGCCCATGCTCGCCAAGTGGGAACTAAATTTTTATTTCGCTTATAGAGAGCTGTAACTCAAAATGGCTCTTTGGCCAGCTACGAGTGCTAGACAGGGGCTGCTATGAGTCGAATCAAAAGTGCCGGGGACGACATTGAGTTCGCTGATTTTCTCAGTGACTTAGTGGCAAGGTTTGATCCTAAGTTTCGGCACACTTTTGTCAATTCGGCAATTGAGCATTTCACCGGACGCAAATCACAAGAGTTTTTGGGGAAAACCAATCGTGAACTCGGCATGCCGCCGGAACTAGTGGGCCAATGGGACGAAGCGTTGGGCCAGGTGTTTCGTACCGGAAAGTCGCGGGATATCACTTTTAGCTTCACGACTCCAGAAGGAGAACGGCACTTTCAGTCGCACCTGATTCCGCAAATGACGTTGTCCGGCAAAGTGTCCTCGGTCACTTCCGTTGCACGTGATGTCACCTCGGCCAGCCAAGGCGCTACTGCCGACACCAGCGAGCAGATTGACATGGATCGCTACCAGGCCATCCTGGAATCGACCGATGACGCCATCGTGGGCAAAACGCTCGATGGTGTTGTGACCAGTTGGAATGCAGCGGCGGAGTCCATGTTTGGCTATCGCGTAGAGGAGATGCTAGGTCAGTCCGTCATGCGCTTGTTTCCGCCGGACCGGATTGACGAAGAAAAGTTCATTGTTGAACGGCTGCGCCATGGCGAAAAGATAGACCACTTTGAGACAGTACGCGTGCACAAGAGCGGGCGACTCGTCCACGTATCCGTAACAACGTCCCCGATCCGCAACGCCCAAGGGGAAATCGTTGGTGCCTCCAAGATAGCACGTGACATCACGCCGTTGAAAGTCGAACGTGAGCGTCTGAAACTTGCGCTGGATGCAACCGGCAATGGCCTTTGGGACTGGAACCTGAATACTGGTGTGGTTTACCGGTCCGACCAGTACTTGTCCATTGCGGGATACCCGCCAGAGGATGACACCCACGATTTCGACTTCTTCAAACGCACGGTCCATCCCGATGACCTGCACCACGCCATTCAAACCATAGACGACTATCGTCAGGGTAAAACCGATTACATCGAGTTTGACTACCGACTTATCGCCAAGTCAGGATTTCAGGGGACCTGGGTCATGGCTCGCGGACAAGCAGTCGAGCGTGACTTGCAGGGGCAGCCCACCCGGATTGTGGGAACGTTGACGGACGTCACGCAACGCAAGCAGACATATGCCAATTTGCTGGATCGCGAAAAACGCCTCTCCCGGGTGATCGATGGTTCAGATCAAGGATACTGGGACTGGAACATCCAGACCAACTCACTGGATGTCAGTCCCCGCTGGGCCGGCATGTTGGGATATACGCTGGAAGAAATAGACGTTGCAGACGGGCGTTTTGAGCAATATGTGCACCCCGCGGACTTTGCATCGGTCATGCAGCAAGTACAGCTTCACATTTCGGGTCAATTGCCCAACCTACAGGCCGAAATCCGGTGTCGTACCAAGTCGGGAGAGTGGGTGTGGATACTAACCCGAGGCAGGGTAGTCGAGTGGGACGCAAAACACAATCCGCTCATGGTTTCTGGAACGCACACGGACATCACCGATCGCAAGCGGCATGAAATGTCCCAGCGGGATGCGGCGACCGTCTTTGATAACAGCTACGAAGGCATTATGGTGGTCAGTCCCGAGGGCTTGATCACGCGGGTGAATCCTGCCTTTACCCGCATTTCAGGGTACGCGAGTGAAGAGGTTGTTGGCCAGTCTCCCCGTCTGCTTGCTTCAGGACGCCAGGATCGCAAGTTCTATGAAGAGATGTACCGGTCGCTGGCAGAAAAGCGCTTCTGGACGGGTGAAATCTGGAATCGCCGAAAGACTGGCGAAATCTACGCCCAATTACTCTCCATTTCTACTGTGGCTGACAGTCAGGATGAAGTGCAGCATTACATTGGCATATTTGCAGACATCAGCCAACTCAAGGAACACGAGCAGGAACTGGATCGCGTCGCCAACTATGACCCACTCACGGGTACCCCCAACCGAAGGATGTTGACCGATCGGATGCAGCAGTCCATCGTGAGATCCGAGCGACACCAGGAAACGCTAGCGGTGTGCTACCTCGATCTAGACGGATTTAAGGAAGTCAATGATCGTTACGGCCACAAAACGGGCGACGATCTGTTGATTGGCATCACCAATAGTCTTATGAAAGTGTTGCGATCGGAAGATACGCTTTCCCGGCTGGGTGGTGATGAATTCGTATTGCTGCTTTCAGACGTTGGGACACCCGAGGAATGCTCGCTCATACTAGCGCGCATTCTGGCGGCGATCAAAGCGCCGATCACCATTGACGCAGAAGTCGTCAGTGTGTCCGCCAGCATAGGAGTGAGCCTCTATCCGCAAGACCATTCGGACGCGGATACCCTGCTTCGCCACGCGGATCAGGCCATGTACCGAGCCAAGGAGACTGGCAAAAACAGGTTTCATCTGTTCGACCCGGATAGTGACCAAAAGGCCCAGCAGCACAGGCGGATTGTCGATCGTACGCACCTCGCCATGCACAACCAGGAATTTCGGCTGTTCTACCAGCCAAAGGTTGATTTGAGTACTGGTGCCATTATTGGAATGGAAGCCTTGATTCGCTGGCTACACCCCGACGATGGCCTCCTCAGTCCGGCGGCATTCCTGCCCCATGTAGAAGGCAGCACCGTAGATCATCCGCTCGGCAAATGGGTCGTCGCGAGTGCGCTGGATCAAGCCGCACTTTGGATGCAGCAAGGAATGCCGATGAATGTCAGCGTGAACGTTAGTGCCCACCATTTGCTACACCCGGATTTTCTGGACGACCTGCAAGCTGCGCTTTCACGCCATCCCGGCCTCCCTGCAAATTGTCTGGAGTTAGAAGTACTTGAGAGCGTTGCCATTAGCGATATGGAGCAGACCATTCACGTGCTCGTCGAATGCCACCGTATCGGTGTGAAGCTTGCACTGGACGATTTTGGCACGGGTTACTCCTCACTGACCTACCTACGCAAGTTACCTGTCGACACCCTCAAGATCGATCAAAGCTTTGTTCGCGACATGCTTACCGATCCTGAAGACTGTGGCATTGTGGAAGCCGTCATCCACCTCGCCAATGCTTTCAACCGGCAGGTGATTGCAGAGGGAGTGGAGACCCTGGCGCACGGCACCGCACTTCTTCAAATGGGCTGTCAACTTGCACAGGGCTATGGTATTTCCAAGCCCATGCCCGATCATGAAGTGCTTGCTTGGGCTCGACATTGGATAGCGCAACGGGATTGGGAAAAGTTGATGGTTAAAGACTAACTTGGAAATTAGACTAGTCTTTGCATAGCTACTCTTGCAATGTACGAATTGCCGCAATACGGCGGTGAATTTCTGGGTCGGAACCTTAAATCCACCTACTCCTGGCACCGAAGTGAAAATGACCCAAGTCGGTGTGCCACAAAATTCCTAGACTGTTTTATGCCGTAAGTGCGAGGCATTGGCTGCAAGCCGTTCCGGACTGAACACCGAACCCAGCCTGGCCTATGCAGCCAACCCCAGAAACAGAGAAGCCCATCGCGATGGACGGGCATACTGAGACATACTGCTGGCTGGGGCGTAATCGAACCACTGACATATGAAGTTTCAATCACCGAGCCGCTATTTTTTACATATCAATAAGATATCGAACCTCCAACTAGCTGAACCCCAAAAAGGGCAGTTCACGCCCCACAAGAGCCGGCCAAGGACATATGCGACTTTCACTGACTTGAATGACCGGTACTGAAAATTGGGCTCACCCATTGGCTGGAATGGGACATCCGACGCCAATGTCGGGACCTGGCCAATTGGAGGTGCTGCGGCAATCGAAATCGACGCCTCATTGCTGCCACTCACTTCGCAGGGCGAATGTCGAGATTGGGGCGAGTATTTCGAGCAATCGTACGTCGGGTCCCGCCCCACAGCCGGCCTGGAATTCC
>CAIQBN010000196.1 GCA_903870065.1 uncultured beta proteobacterium
CCCTGGGCGGCATGAGCGCCACCCGCGCCAGCGGCACCAACGCCGTGCGCTACGGCACCATGCGCGAGAACGTGCTGGCCCTTGAAGTGGTCACCGCCCAGGGCGAAATCATCCGCACCGGCACCCATGCCAAGAAATCCAGTGCCGGTTACGACCTGACGCGACTGATGGTCGGCAGCGAAGGCACCCTGGGGGTGATCACTGAAATCACCGTCAAGCTCTACCCCCTGCCCGAGGCCGTGATGGCGGCAACCTGCTGCTTTAATTCTCTGGCCGATGCCGTCAACACCACCATCCAGATTATCCAGTTGGGCGTTCCGATTGCCCGCTGCGAACTGCTCGACTCCACTACCGTGAAGGTGGTCAACCAGCACTCCAAACTCAATCTGCCTGAAAGCGCCATGCTGTTGATGGAGTTTCATGGTTCCCCGGCAGGCGTGCAGGAGCAGGTTGAAACGGTGCAGTCCATTGCCGCCGACAACCATGGCAGCGCCTTTGCCTGGGCCGCAACCCCTGAGGAGCGAACCCGGCTGTGGACCGCGCGGCACAACGCTTATTTTGCGGGCGTGCAGTCACGTCCAGGCTGCAAGGCCATCACCACCGACACCTGTGTGCCGATCTCGCACCTGGCGGACGCGCTGCTGGATTCAGTGACTGAGGCGCAAGATGCCGGCATCCCCTACTTTCTGGTCGGCCATGTGGGCGACGGCAACTTTCACATGGGTTACCTGATCGACCCGGCTATTCCCGCCGAGCGCGAAACCGCAGAACGACTAAACCACCAGTTGGTGGAGCGGGCGCTTGCGCTGGGTGGCACCTGCACCGGGGAGCACGGCGTGGGCCTGCACAAAATGAATTTTTTGGTGTCAGAGATTGGTAGTGGTGCCGTGGACATGATGCGCTCCATCAAGCGCGCACTCGACCCTCAGAACATCATGAATCCGGGGAAGATTTTTTCGCTATAACATTTATAGCGCACTATTTAGCTTCCACGAGGGCTTTCGCCCGTAATGGGCACTAAAAAAATGAATTTCCGAGCATGAAATCGTCGCGCCGCCTGGTTTTGCGCAACCTCACCCTCGCGATGGGTTTCACTGCGTGTGACAGCGTGAGGGGCACTGCCATGGGCGCCGCCCCGGGCTACCAGATCCCCAACACCGCGGTGCACGACTTGCCGTCACAAGCCATGAAGCGGCATTACCAGGTGTGGGTGGATCTACCGGCGTCGTATGCCACGGGCGACAAGAAGTACCCTGTGGTGTTCGTCACCGACCCGCAATATGCATTCACGCTGGTGCACGGCATTCGCCATCTTGTGGGGCGCAGTGGCCAAAACATAGAAGACTTCATTTTGGTGGGCCTTGCTCTGGCAACAGGCGAAGACCCTTCTGCAAGCCGTAGCCGCGATTACACGCCCAGCAATCCGCTGGCGCGCAAGGACAGAGACCCAGACGCCTACGGAGCCAGCGTGTATGGCGGTGCCGAAGCTTACCGCGACTACCTTCAAAAAGAGGTCTTTGCGCTCATTGCCGCGACCTACCGCGCAGACATGGGCCGCAAGGTGTTCATCGGACACTCTTATGGTGCGCTATTCGGTGCGTGCGCGCTGCTAACCCGACCGGAGATGTTCCAAGCCTACATCCTTGGCAGCCCGTCCCTGTGGTTTGACAAAAAATCCATCTTCGGCCTGGAACAGCATTACGCAAACAGCCACAAAGACCTGCCTGCTCGCGTCATGCTCTATGCGGGCAGCTTCGAGACGGTGCGACCCGGCCCGCGCTATGCGCGCAAAGCAGATTTGGCAAAAGATGTGCAGCAGTTTGCGGGGCAGCTCCAACGCCGCCGCTACCCAAGCCTTCAAATTGGCAGCCAGATCATTCAGGATGAAGACCACTTCACGGTATTCACCGCACTGGTTGGGCGGGGCCTGCTGTGGGCACTCCCCGGTTTTGGCCCCTATGTCAGCGGCTGATCAAGTCGCGCTGGGCATCAACCCACGTTGGGTATGTACCTTAGTAAGCTACCAAACTGATAGCGTGTTAAGCATATTTCACGAGGACGCCATGACTCAATGCCTTTTCCATTGAGACGGATTGAGCATGATCAGATTGCAACTCACCTGCGTGCAATGAGTCCTCCATGCCGGGTTGTGACAGTGACGCAGTCAACTGCACAATCGCGTCAAACTCCAGCGATTTGTCGAAAAACCAGTCGGCGCCGGCTTTATGGCACAACCTGCGATTGACGTCGTCTGCATAGTTGCTGTAAATGGCAACAGCCAACTTGGGCGACGTCTGCTTCATCGCACCCACAATCGGCGACGATGTCCCATCGGGTAAGTGCAGATCAACAATTGCCAGATCAAACAGACCCGAACGCAAGTAGTTGAACGCCTGCCGAACGGTACCGGCACACACCACGGTGGCTAGCCCCGGCATTGCGCGCAAACGATCTGCCAAACGCGAGCGGATGAGATCCGAACCATCAACAACCAGGATATTCATGGTCGCGCAACCTTGGCTGCAATCCGTTGGCACTGTTTGACATTGGAAAATCCATCGCTCCGGGTCACAAACAACGCGCACGCTGCCAAGTGGATAGTCAAACCCAACCCGATCAGGCACCAACCGGGTAATTGGTTCGCATCGCTCGCTTGCCAGCACAAACGTGTCGGGCACGAACTCGAGCACGTCTCGAAACATGCCTTCCAGGCTTCGCCGCTGCGCATAGGCATCGATGTGCGTTTTCACCCTTGCCAACGCTACATCCTTGCTAATAGGCCGTTGAATGAAATCCGCACCCCCGACCATAAAGGCCTGCTTCTCGGCATCGGCATAATCCTCAGCAGTAATAAAGATAACCGGAATGTTCTTCGTTTGTTCGCTGCGTTTGAGTTCAGCGCACACAGCATATCCATCCATACCCGGCATTCGCACATCAAGAAGAATCAATTGCGGCTTTTGCGACCGCGCGATCTCCAGTGCCGCTGCGCCGCTGGCCGCATGTGCCACCTGGTAGCCACCTTTCACCAGAATGGTTTCCAGCAACTTGCGATTGACCTCCAAGTCATCAACCACCAACACCAGTGGCTGACATACACCATCACTCAACATGAGTCGTCATAGCCTTTTCAAGACATCAAAAGAGTCTGATGACCACACACCGTGCCTTAGCTGGTCAAGGTGAAGTTGTACACTAAGTTCATACTTTGTTCGTACGGGGAAGCATGATCGGGGCACCGACAAGCCAACTTACTACAACCACTTATTACTGAGCGTACACCGGATGGACAACCATTTGGCAACCGCTGCATCAGCATTTCAACAATGGCCACTCGACGTTTGAGCCCTCCTGCGATACTTCTGCACTGGCTAGTATTTCTACTTTTCCTGGTGGCGTTGTTTTGTATCGAATACCGTGAATTTGTGCCCAGTGGCGATCCCTTGCGGCGGTCTTTGCGCTCCACCCATGTCCTGGTTGGGCAACTGATCTGGCTGGCATCCCTGATGCGGTTGTTCGTTCGGCTGCGGTTTCCACCGCTGCCTGTCAGCAGCGCTGCGGCCGCTGCACCCTGGTGGATGTCCTGGGGTGCGAATGGCGTCCATCTACTGTTATACGGCATCATGTTTTTGCAACCGGTCATTGGCATTCTGTCCATGCAGGCTGGTGACAAAGACGTCGTTTTCTTCAACTGGATACTGCCGAGACTGATCGACTCCAACCCGGAGCTGCACTTCACTCTCAAGGATGCGCACAAAATCGTTGCCACTGCGTTTTATCTGCTTTTTGCGATGCACATGGTTGGCGCACTGGTGCATCACTTTGTCGTCAAGGACGGCACACTCCAACGAATGTTCAGGCTGCGCGGCACACTCTGAGCGAGCGAGCGGTGCCCCATCCTCTTGGTCTGGGGTAGGGATTTTCTGACACCCGGCAAGACGATCCCGACAGAAAAACCGGACATGTCTGATGGCCTTTACACACCATTTCCCAGATCATCAAGAGACGCCGAATCGACTGGCAGCTCACGGCAAGCATTCCGTTGGTTGTGGTGGCGCATCCGCAAACCGGAGCATGTCATGCGTCAGAAAGGTTCATGGACCATGATCGATGGGATTTTTTTCGAGGGAAATACCGTGTTCAGATTTCGCTATTCACTTCGCCGGGGCTTCTTGGGCTTCGCGGCGGCCTTGGTATGCCTAGCAACCACTCTACCGGCTTGGTCCGCGGTGGACGAGGATGCCGCACGTGCTCTGGCCAAGAAGAGTGACTGCTTTAAGTGCCACACCGTCGACCAGAAAAAAGACGGCCCGGCGTACCGTGAGGTCGCCAAGAAATACCGTGGCAAGGCGGACGCCGAGTCCAAGCTGTACACCCACGTAACCACCTCCCCCAAAGTCAAAATCGATGGTGAAGAAGAAAACCATCAAATGATCAAGACCAAGGTTGACGCTGAAATTTACAACCTGATCCGCTTCATCCTGGCCCTCCCGAATCCGTGACAAGGTACTGACCATGAAAATCAACAACAATTTCTCATTGCGCTCCTTGCTGGCTGCCACGCTTCTATTGATTGCGGCAGCCGGGAACGTGATGGCCGCTGACGCTGCAGAAGCCCCCAAACGGGTACTCAAGGACATCATCATGGAGGGCGATGCCCGCTGCACCCGATGCCACAGTGATGTGAACGGTGACGAGGTTGAACTCTACCCCGTGCTGCCCATCGCCCGGACCAAACACGGCACCCGTGCGGACACACGCACCCCCACTTGCGTCAGTTGCCATGGCGACAGTGATCGCCACCTGCGCAACCAAAACGGCGTTCGCCCACCGCCCGATAGGCCGTTTGGGAAAAAGATGGCGGCCAATGACCCGGTTGCCCACAACAAGGCCTGCCTGAGTTGCCATGAAGGTGGAAAACTCATGCATTGGACCGGCAGCATTCACGCCCGCCGCGATGTGCCCTGCACCGATTGCCATCAGATGCATGTGCAGCATGACCGCGCCACCACGCGTGAAAAAATTGCCGAATCCTGTATGGCCTGCCACAAGGAAAAGCGCGGCCAGTTTGCCCGCCCCAATCACCACCCGGTGCCAGAAGGCAAAATGACCTGCGTGGACTGCCACAACCCGCATGGTTCAGCCGGTCCAAAGCTCATGGTCAAGGACAGCGTCAACGAGACTTGCTTTACCTGCCACATGGGATACCGCGGCCCGTTCCTGTGGAACCACCAGCCCGTGACCCAGGACTGCGCCCTGTGCCACAACCCGCACGGAACCACCACACAGGGTATGGTGAAAATGCGCCCACCGTTCCTGTGCCAGCAGTGCCATGAACCGACCAGCCACCGTGGAAATTTCCCGGGCGTCAATGGCGCTATCGCCAATACCTCGGGTGCGGGCGGACTCAGCCAGGCCAGAGGATGCGCCAACTGCCATACCAACACCCATGGCGGCAATAACCCCACCAATGTTGGCAATACACGCAACTTCCGCCGCTAGGAGATCAACATGAAAGACACCAAGAAGTCTCTGCACACCGCGACCTTTCGCCGCTCGGTGCTGGCCACCTGCTTGATGCTGGCCTTTGGAACCGTTGGCGCCCAAGACTCGGGCCAGCGCGCCGACGAAATGCGTAAAGATATCTACACACTCGACAGCAAACTGTCAGTAGGGATCGGGTTTGTATCGTCCGACAACCGGGAGTTCGGTAAATACCGCGGGTTGACCGATCAGGGCACCTACGGACTGCTCGACCTCGATTTGGTGACGCGCGATGAAAACGATGGAACCTGGTTCAAAGTCAGAGGCAAGAACACCGGTTTAAACAACCGGGAGTTGCGCCTCGAACATGAACAGCAGGGCCGTTGGAGCTATTTCCTGGAGGGCAGCCAATCGAACCGTGTAGAGCCTTTTGTGGTTAAAACCGGCCTTCAAGGAATTGGCACAGGCAGTCAGATCGTCAGTTCTACGGCACCCAAGCGCGATCTCGACTTGCAGACCCAACACGACATTTACTCCCTGGGCGTGCGCAAATTTTCTTCCGGTGGATTCGATGTGCGCATGACGGCCCGCCAGGATACCAAGCGCGGCGACAGACTGTTCGGTCGCGGCATGGCCGCGGCAACCAGTCTCATGGAGTTTCTGACCGAGCCCATGGATCAGGTGACCCGCCAATGGGACATTACCGCCAACTATGCGGATCGCAAGCTGCAAATGTCCGGTGGTTATAGCGGCTCATCATTTGACACCAACATCCCTGTTTTGTTTGTCGCGGGCGGCGCATCCGGCTTTGCGGGAGGCCCATCCCAGGCGACCAATCCGGCGATGAATGCCTTTGGCCTGCCACCAAGCAACCACGCATCTCGCGTGCATCTCTCAGGTGGTTACAACTGGGACAACACCACGCGCAGCACGTTCAAGATCGCCCGCACCGTTGCCGAACAGAACGAGTTGTTTTCGCCGGCCTACACCGTCCGACTCGCAAACACGCCTGCGTCCCTGAACGGAAAAGTGCTCACCACGCTCGGCTTTGCAGACCTGAGCATGCGCCCGGCGGACAAGCTGGATGTGGTCGCCAACGTGCGTTATGAAGATCGCGATGACCAGACGCCGGAGCTGCAATACATCGCCAGCACGGGGGCCAGCACCAGTTCGGCCGGCATTACCGGCTTTAACAAGCCCCGCATGCTCAGGCAGTTAAAGGGAAGCTTGGAAGCGGGTTACCAGCTCGATGACGGTTACCGTCTGGTTGGTTCGCTTGAGCAGGAAAACGCCAAGCGCAACGGTTCCCGCGACAAGATCCGCATCGCCTACCGCGAAGAAAACAACGAAACGACACAGCGCCTTGAGATCAAGCGATCCATGTCTGAAACCCTCAATGGTGGCATCGCGCTGATGCACAGCGCGCGCACGGGCACGGACTGGGTACGCGACACCTACATCAAGCCTGAACTGTCGAACCGTCTGGCAGCCATGCTGTTCGCTGATCGCGTACGCGACAAACTGCGTGTGACGGGCGACTGGAGCCCCACTGAGCTCTGGTCGCTCCAAATGGTGGCCGATTTTTCGCACGACACCTACAGTGACACCGATCGGCAATTGGGAGCGCGCAAGGGCAAAGCCCACCTCTTTTCGGCTGATGCGGTCTACCGTATCAACGACAAATGGAATTTCACGCTCTGGGCCGCACAGGACGATACCTTGGCCCAACAGGCTACCGGTGAAACGGTGGTGTGGGATGCCGATCTGCGCAATGCATCAACCGCTTGGGGCATGGGACTGAAAGGCAAGCCCCGCACCAACCTGGAGTTGGGTCTGGATTTCAGCAGCTCACTCAATTCAGCAGAGAGCCTGTTGAACAAGATCAGCGGCGCAGCCAACGTGAGCGTCAATTCACTGCCGAGCTACTACTACAGCCAAAAGACACTCAAGCTGTTTGCCGACTATGCGCTGAGCACCTACTCAGCCGTTCGCCTGGACCTGATCATTGATCGCCGAGAGAACAACGACTGGACCTGGCTGGGGTGGGCTTACAGCGACGGCACAACGGTAACGAATGTGCCCAATGGCAACGCCGATTTCATTGGCGTCAGTTACCGCTACCGCTGGCGCTGAAGCCACGCTGGCGTCTGTCGCACTTTCATCCGGATAACCGAGGAGCTCAGTCGGCCATGGATCTTTCCAATCTGAAGATCGCCACCAAAATCGGTGGCGGATTCCTCATCATCGTGATCCTCACACTGACACTGGGGCTGTTGTCCATTGTGGAGCTCTCCAAGGTGGCCGGGACCACCGAGGCCATTGCAACGGACCGGCTTCCGAGCGTGCAGTTGACCGGTGACCTGCGCGACCTGCTCAGTGAGATCCGGCGAGCCGAGGCCCGCCATGTGTTGTCCAGTACCCGTAAAGAGATGAAAGAGCTCGAAAACCAGATGGCGCAGGCGCGCCAGAAAATTGCTGAGCTCGACAAGGTGGCGGACCGCTCCTTCAGGTCAGCCGTGGAAATTCAGGCCTTGGGGAACTACCGGACCCACCGCGAAACCTGGTATGCAGTCAATGCCAAGATCACACCTGCATCCCGCGCTGGCAAGCAAGACGAAGCGACCGAGTTGTACAACGGTGAGTCCAATGCAGCATTTACCGCGACCATGGCCGAGATGGTCAAGCTCAGCAATTTCAGCGCCAACGAGGCCGCCAACGCCTGGGTCGGGGCGAAGGCGGTGTACAGCAACGCCAGACTGATTCTGATGGGCAGTATCGCAGTGACTGTCATACTGGCCATCGCGATGGCAATTCTGATTTCTCGCTCCATTGCAAGACCGATCAGGGCCGCAGTGCAGGCCGCCAGCGAAATTGCCGGTGGTGACATGACGGTGGCACTCCATCCAGTGGGCACCGATGAAACAGCGCAGTTGCTGCAATCGCTGGAGGCCATGCGCACCAGCCTGGCCCGTGTGGTAGCGGCCGTGCGAACCGGCTCACAAAGCGTTGCCGCCGCGAGTTCGGAAATTGCCCGAGGCAACAACGACCTTTCGGGTCGCACCGAGCAACAGGCTGGCGCCTTGGAAGAAACCGCCGCCTCCATGGAGCAATTGGGTGCCACTGTGCGCTTGAACGCCGAAAACGCCTCTAAGGGCAATCAATTGGCTACCGGGGCTTCAAGCATTGCCATCCGTGGCGGCAAGGCGTTTGGCCAAGTGGTCACGACGATGAAGGAGATCAATGCGTCATCAACCAAAATTGCAGAGATCATTGGTGTGATTGATGGAATCGCGTTTCAAACCAACATCCTGGCGCTCAACGCCGCGGTCGAGGCGGCACGCGCCGGCGAGCAAGGCCGCGGATTTGCCGTGGTGGCATCCGAGGTGCGGGCGCTGGCCAGCCGCAGCGCCACTGCGGCCAAAGAAATCAAGTTGCTGATCACAACCAGTGTAGAGCAAGTCAAACATGGCACCGATATGGTTGACCAGGCTGGCGCCACCATGACCGAGGTAGTCAATGCCATTCAGGAAGTCGCAGGAATCATGGGCGAAATCAGCTCGGCAAGCAACGAGCAATCTATTGGAGTCGCGCAGGTTGGCGAGGCAGTGACCCACATGGATCAGGCTACGCAGCAAAATTCAGCCTTGGTTGAAGAGATGGCTGCGTCAGCCATCAGCCTGAGAACACAGGCCAGCGAACTGGTGCAAACCGTCTCGGTTTTCAAGGTCGCCGAATCGGATGGTGTCGATACCGATTACTCGATGGCGCTGCTGGCATGACGTTGATGGTCAGGCTACGCAGCACCGACAGAATTGGTTTCATTCGGCCACAGCCATAAGAATGCTACATTA
>CAIQBN010000197.1 GCA_903870065.1 uncultured beta proteobacterium
GCGCCAATGTGGCATCGCCACTAGAGGCGCGATTGACCGGCCAGTATGCGTTTACCTCCGTTTCCTTGGGACCGATCCCGGTTGCTTTGCCGTGGGTCGGTGACCCACAGGAACAGGTTCAAGGGTTGGCCAGCCTGGTGGCCGGTGACAAGGCGACACTACGCTTTGGCAATCACCAGGTCATGGCGTGTGTGGAACGTTTATCGCTGCTGGCCAACGGTACTGTTTTGGCAACCACACCCGTCGCAGCGCTGGGTGTCGCGACCACCCTCGATTTATCCGCTGTAGAGTCAAACAAGAACACAAGCCATGCCCAGTTGGAAGTCGCGCAAACCGGTGGGGCCAGGCTGCTGATGCCGGTGCGCATTCTGCCGCGCCGCGCCCAGGTCAGCCGTATAGAGCGGCACGACCTGGAGAACGATGTCGCGGTCTTTGGTCAACACCTGGACCGCATTGCCTCGCTCGTAACGGGTAACGTCACCTGCGCCCCAAGCGTGACGCCCTACCAAGCACCCACGCCAGGCAGCCGCAGTTTCAGTTGCCCACCCGAGGTCACCCAAGACGGCGCCTTTCCATCCGCGCTGACCGTGGTGCATGATGGGCAAGAGCCCCCCGCGTTTGAGGCCGGCGTGACCCAGGTTAGCGCGCGCCCGCACCTGACCCTGGTAACCGGCAAAAATTCACCGTTGATTGTGCTGTCGGCCAAGGCCGTGCAATGGGGCCTGTCACTGAACGATCCCCTGATTGCTGAAGATTCCGGCCTGGCCTTGGTGCTGCGGGTGACCAAGGGATACAGGTTGGTGCGCGGCAGTTATGCATTGCAGATTCGTTTTGGCGACGAGCCACCGACGGACCAAACACCTCTGAGCGTACCCTTGATGGCGGACCTGGCCCACAACGAATTGCGCACCCGCAGCCCCATCAACTTTCAGGCAGCGCATTTACCCAGCATCAGCAACCCAGCCTGGTTTCGCGTGGTGCACCAACCCTCGGGTTATGCGGGTGACTGGACGCCGCTCAGCAAATCCGTCATCAGCCTGCCCTCATGGGGTGCGCCCGCGTGCCGAGCCGACGGCAAGGGCCTACTGATTCCCGGCAACCCGTTGGACTTGATCGATTGGGCCAGTCGCGACCTCTCGCGCACTGTGGACTCCCACTCCAGCGTGGCGACGGCTGACATGGCATCCCTCGCGCCCTGCGACAAGGGCCTGTGTCTTGGCATTGACAAGCTGGGGCCGGGTAAACGGCTCAAGGTCAAGGTGCAGTGGGTGGACGAGCGGCTGTTCGAGGTGGTGTTCCCGTCAGCGCCGGTGTGTGCACCCATCGATTGAAAGGCAATTGAGCCTTTAGCCCTCGCAAACAGAGCGTGAGCGGCGATATTTCCCTAAGCGCAACGGGGATGAACTCAGTCGGTTATACCTTTTCAGGTGATTCGGGCGTAGCATCGACCCCTTTTGATCTTGACTCCGAGCGGCCGACCCCACCATGGAATTTCTACTCGATCCCAACCTCTGGATTGCATTCGCAATGCTGACTGCACTGGAAATTGTGCTGGGCATAGACAACATCATCTTTATTTCCATCCTGGTTGGACGCCTTCCACCGGAGTTACGCGACAAAGCGCGCCGCCTGGGCCTGGGTTTTGCCATGGTCTCGCGCCTGCTGTTGCTTTTTTCTTTGAGTTGGGTCATGGGACTGACCGCCGACCTGTTTAGCGTGATGCAAATGGGCTTTAGCGGGCGCGACCTGGTGTTGCTGATCGGGGGACTGTTCTTGCTATACAAGGCCTCGCATGAAATATTTGTCGAAGTTGAAGCCCGCGAACAAGATGCTCCACCCGAGACCGACGCCTTGGTGATCAAGGCAGCTGGCACCAAGCTGTTTTGGGCCATCATTGGCCAAATTGCCATCATTGACATAGTTTTCTCCCTGGATTCGGTCATTACAGCCGTTGGCATGGTGGACCATATTGGCGTCATGGTGGCGGCCGTTGTGGCGTCTGTAGGCGTCATGTTGGTGGCCGCAAAGCCCATTGGCGAATTTGTCGACCAGCATCCTTCAGTCAAGGTGTTGGCTCTGGCCTTTTTGGTGATGGTGGGCATGGCACTGACCGCCGAGGCGTTTGACCAGCATGTACCCAAGGGCTACATCTACGCGGCTATGGCTTTTTCGCTTGGCGTCGAAGCATTGAATATTCGGGCCCGCGGTAAACGCCTGGCTGCGAGGCAGCGTGGCGAAAGTACCACCTGACTACGCAAGTCCATGTCGACTCACGGCTAAAGCCTGATCGTTACACTGGACCATGTTGAGGTTCTTGATCGTCTATTGGCATGGGAACATGATGAAAACACGTCTTAATTGGGTCTGCGCTTTTTTAACATTGGCGAGCATGAGCCTGTCGGCACAAGCACAACCTGCCGCCTTGCCGCTGTGGGAGCTTGGCGTGTTTGCCGGGTCGGCATCCACCCCCGCCTATCCCGGCTCGTCCGACCGCGCGGTGCGCACCCTGGCCCTCCCGTTTTTTATTTACCGCGGCGACGTCTTCAGGGCGGAGCGGGGCAGTGTCGGCGCACGAGTGTTCCGAAGCGATGACATTGAGCTCGACGTGGGGTTTTCGGCATCGCTACCAGCCAGCTCGGACGATGTCAGTGTGCGCAAGGGCATGCCAGATTTGGGAACACTATTGGAATTTGGGCCACGCCTGAAGATGACGCTGGCACGTCCCTCGCCTGGAAGCCGGTTGTTGCTTGAATTGCCGGTGCGCGCTGTACTGGAAGTCAACAACGGCGTGCGCCGACAAGGTTTTGCGGTCGAGCCTGAACTAGGCTATGAAGTGCGCGATGCGGGTGCCGGCTGGAGCCTGTCGACCACAGCCAGCTTGTTCTTTGGTGACGCTGATTTGAACCGCTACTTTTATGGCGTGTCGGCGCCATTTGCCACCGCCGCACGTCCCGCCTATGAAGCGCGGGCGGGCCTGATCACTGCGCGGCTGGGCGTGACGACCGCGAAAAGCCTGACGCCTGATCTGCGGGTCTTTGTCTTTGCGCGGCATGATTTACAGGATGGAAGTGCCAACAAGGACAGCCCGCTATTCCAGCAGACCACCGGCACATCGCTGGGCCTGGGACTAACGTGGACCGTGGGACGTTCCAGCCAAAAGGCGGCAAACGGAACGGGCTCCGGCAAACTCGCCAACTAGGCTTTTTTGCCGCGCACCGCGCGCATTCAGCAGCCGGTGTGGGTGTGGTCCATTGGGCTGTAGTTTCCAACGACTTACCCCTTTACACATTCGTTAAGTCGCAAAACAAAGGAAACTGATGCTCCTCCCTCGCATATTCACACTGCTTGCCCTTGGATCTGCGCTTCTCCACGAAGCAGCGATTGGAATCACTCTGGACGCACCAAATCCTGTCGAGATATCGCCGTCTCTGATTACCTCGGGTCAGCCTTCCCTACAGGCACTTGCCGGGATCGGTACGTTAGGAGTTCAAGCGGTCATCTATCTCGCGCCAGATTCGGTCCCCGACGCAGTAAAGAACGAACCCGAATTACTCAAGCAGCAAGGCATCGAGTTCGTTCATATTCCAATCCCCTTCAACGCGCCGAAAGAAGAGCACGTCATCGCGGTCTCAGACGCCCTTGTGCGTCTAAAAGATAAGAAAGTCCTGGTTCATTGCCAGGTCAATATGCGGGCATCCACCATGGTCTTCTTGCATCGCACCATCACACTCAAAGAAGATCCGGCTGCTGCCTACGACGCTGTCTCAAGAATCTGGTCGCCCGAGGGCGTATGGCGAGTTCTCGTAATTGAGCAACTTAAAAAGCACAAGATTGCCTTCCAACCTCTTTAGCACTGTGCCGTCTACCCCCCCTTGCTCAAATCGCGAATTCAGAGTGTCCGAGAAACTGCTTGGGGACTTTCTAAGGCTACTCTTGTGGAGCGAGAGCAGTCGGTCGCAAGCGTGACCCCGTAGGCTATAGTTATCGATGACGTACGCGTTTACACATTCGTTAGGCATCATGTTGCAACATTCATCGTTCTTCGGAGTCAGCCAATGAACCCGCTTCGTACGCTCTCTCTTGTGGTTTTCCTTTCGGTTAGCGCTGTACACGCACAGACCATCGATTCGATCGCGACTGAGGGCGTCGTCAGCGCTCCCGTCACCGCGGTATGGAACGCTTGGGCCACAACTGCAGGCCTCAAGTCCTGGTTGGCTCCGCACGCGGATATCGATCTTCGAATTGACGGAATCATGCGGGCGAACTACGACCCAAAGGGCGCCCTGGGTGACGCTGGGACCATTGAAAATAGGGTGCTAGCCTACGAGCCAGAGCGGATGTTTTCGATCAAGGTAACAAAGGCACCAGAGAAGTTTCCGTTCAAATCGCGGATTGGAGATATGTGGACAGTCCTTTACTTCCAGCCGACCCCAGAGGGAAAGACCACACTTCGAATCGTCGGGATGGGTTTTGGAAAGGACGAGGAGTCACTGAAGATGAAGGCATTCTTCGAGCATGGCAACGCGTATACGCTGGCCCAGTTGCAGAAGCGCTTTGAAGAAAAGCTCCACAAAAACTGCAGCCCTGCATCCGTGCCCGACTTGCCAAGTCAGTGTCAATAGCTTCATGGGACCAACCGCCCCGGCCATCACGAAAGGTGGACATGCTCACGGTGTGTGAACAATGCTTTACGTTCCGCCTGCTGCACGGGCCAACGCGCCTGCATACAAGTGGTACTTCTTATTGGCCGGGTTCAGCGTGTGCACGCGCTCCAGCAAATCCTTGATCTCGCGCACCACGGCATCATTTCTTCCCTCTTTACCCAGCAAGCCAATGAGCAGTCCGCACAAGTTCAGGATCACAACCTCGCTATTGGGCAAGTTTTGAACCGCTGAACGCAACAACTTCGCGCCCTCAAGAAACTCGCCCTTCTTGGCCAGCAAAACACCCTGGTTGTTGATGTTGACGACCTCTTGCTTGGACTCATTGATCAGCGCGA
>CAIQBN010000198.1 GCA_903870065.1 uncultured beta proteobacterium
CGATCCAGCTGATCATCAACCGCGAGTGGGGTCTGGCCAAGAACGAAAACCCGAACCAGGGAGCCTTCATCATCGAGGAGCTGACCGAACTGGTTGAAGAGGCCGTGCTGTCCGAGTTCACGGCCATTGCCGACCGCGGCGGCGTGCTGGGAGCGATGGAAACCGGCTACCAGCGCGGCAAGATCCAGGACGAGAGCATGACCTACGAGATGCTCAAGCACACTGGCGAACTGCCCATCATCGGCGTCAACACCTTCCGCAACCCCCATGGCGACGCCGTGCTGGACAAGCTGGAGCTTGCCCGATCTACGGATGAGGAAAAGCAAAGCCAGTTGCAGCGCCTGGCCGATTTCCACGCAACGCACGCAGCACAGTCACCCGCTGCACTCAAGCGCCTGCAGCAGGCCGTCATCGACAACAAGAATGTGTTTGAAGTGCTGATGGATGCCGTGCGCGTCTGTTCGCTGGGGCAGATCACCAATGCCCTGTTCGAGGTGGGTGGGCAGTACCGGCGCAGTATGTAGACTCCGCGCGCTTGCCCGGGATCGCTTGCGCAATTTGGCAAATTGTGCAAACGATGTCAATTTCCAGTCGATAAAATTTGCGGGCCCGCAGGTGCTGGTCTGGCCGCTGCGTCGCTCAGGGGCAGACCTGCATGCCATCGCACAGGGAAAGAATTTGTGTACGAACGTGATTCTTTTATCTATAGAATTTCTCCGGAAAACGTAATATTTTGAAACAATACTTTGGCAATCCGTTAAGTATTTAGTCAAATTTGCATTTTTCGTGTACATTCGTACACAATAAAACCAGCATCTCGCTGAACGGTTCTGCCAAGTTTCCGCCTGATCCATTTTTGGAGCAATCACCATGACCACTGCAAAGTCCAACCCCATCAAGACCAGTCAAGTGAAAACGAAGGCAGCGGCAAAACCCTCCAAGGCAACCGGCGGCGTGACCAATACGGCACCGTCGTTGCGCTTCTACCACACCGAGGTGCTGCGCGCTCAAACCGACACTGTGCTGCACGCATTGGATACCAACCCCGGTGATGCAGAAAATGGTGAGGCGCTGTCGAATTTGGTGGCAGAGCTCGTCGAGGCCGGAATGGACTATTATTTCTTGCGTGCACTAAAACTTGCTGAAGTCGGCTTTTTGGTAGAGCAATCGGCCAAGCTGGGCATGTCAGGTGCTGTCAAGGTGATTAACTCGCTCAGCCGAAAATTCATCCTGCGTATGGACGCCAGCCAACTCAGCGCGATTGGGGCCCACATACGCAGTCTGGCCTGACCCAGCCACACCCAACACCCCCATTCGGGGCTGTTCGAACTGCGCGATATTCGCTTGCTTGTGCACCCCCTAGAATGTCCACTTCGAACGGTTGGAGATTTTCTATGGCGTTGCGCAATTTCCTGATACTGCTCACAGCGGTCTGCGCCATGGCGACCGGACCCTGCGCCTGGAGTCAACCGGTGAGGCCGCGCCCCGCCGTCGAAGTAGACGTCAAGGCCAAGCTCAAGGAAGTTCAAGGGAATCCGCAGCAACTGGCTGCCGTGCTCAAGGAAGGCGCCAAGGTCGCGAGCTTTTGTGCCAATTGCCATGGCGACGGTGGCAACAGCGTAAAAACCGAGGTCCCCAATTTGGCCGGGCAAAACGAGAGCTACCTGATGGATCAGTTGCGCCAGTACATTGATGGGCATCGCCCCACTACCGATTTCAAACGCCGGTTGATCAAGTTTTTAACAGTGGATGAGAAAGTCAGCCTGGTTGCGTTTTACGCCCGCCAGGACGTGTTGACCAAAGCGCCCGCTGACGCGGCGGTGGCTGCGAGGGGCAAAGCACTCTATAAAAAGCTGTGCGCAGATTGTCACGAAATTGACGGCAAGGGCAGCGAAGACTACTCACGTGTGGCGGGACAGCAGGCAGGCTACATGAGCGCCGCACTCATCAGCTACCGCGACAAGCCGGCTCCCCGGTACAGCAAGGATATGGTCACAAGCCTCAAAGACATCAAGGACGCGGATCTCAATGCCATGGTGGTCTATATTGCTTCCATGAAATAGCAATAACGCCAGCCCGGTTTGCCCGGTCGCAGACCTTCGCCACAGCATTCCTTGATTTTTTACGCTTGGGGTCCGTCAGGTCAAGCTTCCCAGGTTATGCTCCACACCGCATGCAAACCCCATGGCGATCCTGTGGAGTTTGCGGTATTGTCCAACTGGTCCTGGCGATCCGCCGGGCGTCCAGATCACCCATGAAATCTGCCGCAGGACACGAACCTGCAAGGAGCAATGACTATGCCAATGTACGAGCCGCTACGTCTGCATGTACCGGAGCCCACCGGGCGACCTGGTCACGACACAGACTTTTCCTACCTACCCTTGTCCGAAGCCGGCACCGTGCGACGCCCATCGGTCGACGCACAGGCAGCGCAGACCAGCGATCTGGCCTTTACGCTGATACGCGTGCTGGACAAAGACGGCCATGCCGTCGGGCCATGGGCTCCCGATATCAATGTGGAGCGACTGCGCAAGGGCTTGCGCGCGATGCTTAAAACCCGCGCCTTTGACGCCCGCATGCAAATTGCCCAGCGGCAAAAGAAAATGTCGTTCTACATGTTGAGCCTGGGCGAAGAGGCCATCGCATGCGCCCATGCCATGGCTCTGTCTGATGGCGACATGTGCTTCCCCACATACCGCCAGCAGGGCTTGCTTTTATCACGTGACGATGTGTCCATGGTGGACATGATTTGCCAGCTGTACTCCAACCAGCATGACCCACTCAAGGGGCGCCAACTGCCGGTCATGTATTCCAGCAAGAAGCAGGGCTTCTTCTCGATATCGGGCAACCTAGCAACCCAGGTTATTCAGGCTGTCGGGTGGGCCATGGCATCGGCCATCAAGGGTGACACCAAGGTCGCATCCAGCTGGATTGGCGATGGCGCAACCGCCGAGGCAGATTTTCACACGGGCCTGACCTTTGCCCATGTGTACCGGGCACCGGTGATCCTGAACGTGGTGAATAACCAGTGGGCCATTTCCACCTTTCAGGCGATCGCGGGTGGTGAAGGAACCACCTTTGCTGCGCGCGGCGTGGGCAACGGAATTGCCTCCCTGCGGGTTGACGGCAACGACTTCCTGGCCGTCTATGCGGCATCACAGTGGGCGCTCGAACGCGCCCGCCGTAACCTGGGTCCCACCCTGATTGAGTGGGTGACCTACCGGGCGGGCCCCCACTCCACGTCAGACGATCCCAGCAAGTATCGCCCGGCCAACGATGCCGCCCGATTCCCGCTGGGCGACCCCATTGCCCGACTCAAACAACATTTGATCGGACTCGGTGCCTGGTCCGATGCCGAACACGAAGCCGCACAAAAGGAACTTGAGGCCGAAGTGGCCGCCGCCCAGAAGGAAGCCGAGCGTTACGGAACGCTGGCCGATGGGCACACCCAAAGTCCGGCAGAGATGTTTGAAGATGTTTACAAAGTGATGCCAGAGCACTTGCGCCGGCAGCGTCAGGAGTTGGGAATATGAGCAACGAAATGAACGCAACGACAAGCGCGGGGGTCACTTCCCCTATGACCATGATTCAGGCGCTGCGCAGCGCCATGGATGTGATGCTGGAGCGCGACGACAACGTGGTTGTCTACGGCCAGGACGTGGGATATTTCGGCGGAGTGTTCCGCTGCACGGAAGGTTTGCAGAAGAAATATGGCACCTCACGCGTGTTCGATGCACCCATCTCCGAGGGCGGCATCGTCGGGACGGCCGTTGGCATGGGCGCCTACGGGCTGCGCCCGGTGGTCGAGATCCAGTTCGCCGACTACTTCTACCCGGCCAGCGACCAGATCGTATCCGAGGCGGCACGCTTGCGCTACCGCTCGGCGGGCGACTTCACCGCGCCCATCACCATCCGCATGCCTTGCGGCGGCGGCATCTACGGCGGGCAAACCCACAGCCAGAGCCCGG
This sequence comes from uncultured beta proteobacterium, assembly GCA_903870065.1. Classification (GTDB taxonomy): domain Bacteria; phylum Pseudomonadota; class Gammaproteobacteria; order Burkholderiales; family Burkholderiaceae_C; genus Allorhodoferax. The sequence goes on from CAIQBN010000198.1 coordinate 3,969, forward strand.
AGGCGATGTTCACCCAGGTCTGCGGCTTGCGAACCGTCATGCCCTCCAACCCCTATGACGCCAAAGGATTGCTGATTGCCTCCATTGAGTGTGATGACCCGGTGATCTTCCTGGAGCCCAAGCGCCTGTACAACGGCCCGTTTGACGGCCACCACGACAAGCCCGTTGTACCCTGGTCCAAACATCCCATGGGCAATGTGCCCGAGGGCTACTACACGGTGCCGCTGGACAAGGCGGCAATCTTTCGCCCGGGCAAAGCGCTAACCGTTATCACCTACGGAACCATGGTCTATGTGGCCGAGGCCGCAGCCGTTGAGAGCGGCATCGATGCCGAAATCATTGACCTGCGCTCCATCTGGCCACTTGATCTCGAAGCCATTGTCAATTCGGTCAAAAAGACCGGCCGCTGTGTGGTGATTCACGAAGCCACCCGCACCAGCGGTTTCGGCGCCGAACTGGTGTCGTTGGTTCAGGAGCACTGTTTCTACCACCTCGAAGCACCCGTTGAACGGGTCGCGGGCTGGGACACACCCTATCCGCATGCCCAGGAATGGGCGTATTTTCCAGGCCCGAAACGGGTCGCTGAAGCGTTCAAGCGCGCGATGGAGGCATGATGGGTATTCACGTTATAAAAATGCCGGACATCGGCGAAGGTATTGCAGAGGTGGAGCTGGTCGCCTGGCACGTCAAGGAAGGCGACATGGTGGCCGAGGATCAGATCCTGGCCGATGTGATGACCGACAAAGCCACCGTGGAGATTCCATCTTCCGTGGCCGGCAAGGTGCTGGCGCTCGGTGGCGCTGTGGGCCAGGTGATGGCCGTGGGCTCCGAAGTGATCCGCATCGAGGTGGAGGGCGCGGGCAACCTGAAAGCGCCCGCGCCGGGTGCCGCGCCCGCTGCAACACCTGCGGCGGCGGCCAGTGCCGCGCCGACTGCTGCCGCAGTGACCACTGCAACGGCAAAACCCGCTGAAACACCCGTCAAGGCGGCTGCACCGCCAATGCAGACAGCCGCTGCCAGCGCAGCTTCGCGCCGCGACGCGGCCACGAGCACAACGGCCCATGTGCGCGCACCCGGCGACAAGCCCATTGCCTCACCCGCCGTGCGGCGCCAGGCCTGGGACCTGGGCATCGAGCTGCAATTTGTGCCCGGCACCGGCACCGGCGGGCGCATCACGCACGATGACCTGCAGGCTTATGCACAGCGCGCGGCGCAACCGCAAGCCGTGGGCGCCGTGGACCAGCGCTTTGCCCAGCGCCTGGACGAGCAGTCGATCCCCGTCATCGGTCTGCGCCGCAAGATTGCGCAGAAGATGCAGGAAGCCAAACGGCGCATTCCGCACTTCACCTACGTGGAGGAAGTGGACATGACCGAGCTGGAGGCCTTGCGCGCCAAGCTCAACGCCAAACATGGCAAGGAGCGCGGTCGTCTGACCGTGTTGCCTTTCCTGGTGCGCGCGGTGGTGCTGGCGGTGCGCGAGCATCCGCAGATCAACGCCCGCTACGACGACGATGCCGCCGTGGTCACACGTTACGGCGCGGTGCACCTGGGCATCGCGACCCAGACCGAAGGCGGTTTGATGGTGCCGGTGGTACGACATGCCGAGACCCGCGATTTGTGGTCCTGCGCTGCTGAAGTGCTGCGCCTGGCTGAAGCCGCGCGCACGGGCAAGGCCAGCCGCGACGAGCTGAGCGGCTCCACCATTACCATCACCAGTCTGGGTGCGCTGGGTGGCATTGTGTCCACGCCGGTGATCAACCACCCGGAGGTGGCGATTGTAGGCATCAACCGCATGGTCGAGCGTCCCATGATGCGCAACGGCGCCGTGGTGGCGCGACAGATGATGAATCTGTCTTCCTCCTTCGACCACCGGGTCGTGGACGGCATGCATGCAGCTGAATTTGTACAACTGATACGTGGCTACCTCGAGACTCCGGCCACCTTGTTTGTGGAGTAAGGCATGGAGATACAACACACAACGCTGCTGATTATTGGCGGCGGCCCCGGTGGTTATGTGGCTGCCATTCGCGCGGCGCAACTGGGCATTGCCACCACGCTGGTCGAAGGCGCGCAATTGGGCGGAACCTGCCTGAACATCGGCTGCATTCCGTCCAAGGCCATGATCCATGCCGCCGAAGCGTACCACCAGGCGCACCACTTCATGGGTGACAGTACGCTTGGAATCCATGTGGAATCGGCTCGGATTGACATCAGCCAGACCGTACGCTGGAAGGACGGCATCGTCGCCCGCCTGACCGGTGGCGTGGGTGCCTTGCTCAAGAAACATGGCGTCAAGGTCGTGCGGGGCTGGGCCCACATTGTGGACGGCAAAACGGTCGATGTCACCACCGAGCAACCTGACATGCAGTCAATCCGCATTCAAGGTGAACACATCATGCTGGCCACCGGATCGGTCGAACTGGGCCTGCCAGGCATGCCATTTGGCGGACGGGTCATTTCGTCGACCCAGGCACTCTCCCCGGACACGATCCCCAAGAAACTGGTGGTGGTGGGCGGCGGCTATATCGGGCTGGAGCTGGGTCTGGTCTACCGCAAGCTGGGCTCGGACGTGACGGTGGTCGAGGCGCAGGACCGTATTCTGCCGCTGTACGACGAAGAACTGACCAAGCCCGTGTCGGCCTCTCTGCGCAAGCTGGGAGTACAAGTGCACCTGGGCAGCAAGGTGCAGGGCATGAACGCGGCCGGGGATGCCGTGCGCTTGCTTGATGCCAATGGACGTGAGAGCGAACTGGCAGCCGACCAGGTACTGGTGGCCATCGGGCGCGTGCCGCACACCCACGGTTGGGGCCTGGAAGGTTTGATGCTGGCTATGCAGGGGCGCGCGCTCAGGGTGGACGACCAGTGCCGCACCTCCATGCGCAACGTCTGGGCCATTGGCGACCTGACCGGCGAACCCATGCTGGCGCACCGCGCCATGGCGCAAGGCGAGATGGTGGCCGAGATTATCTCCGGCAAGCGCCGTCACTTCACACCCACGGCCATTGCCGCCGTGTGCTTCACCGACCCCGAGATCGTGGTGGTCGGCCAGTCACCGCTGGAGGCTGCCAAGGCGGGATTGGAGTGCATGAGCGCGAGTTTCCCGTTCGCGGCCAACGGACGCGCTATGACGCTGGAATCGACCGACGGCTTCGTGCGCGTGGTGGCCCGCCGCGACAACCACCGCATCGTCGGTTGGCAGGCGGTAG
>CAIQBN010000199.1 GCA_903870065.1 uncultured beta proteobacterium
GATCTATGAGGTCAGCAAGACTTTGGCAACATCCTTGGACGTGGCCAAGACATTTCGGGAAGCCATCAACTATCTGCTGCACGCCTTTGACTGGCGCCGCGCCTTTGTAGTGCTGTCCGAACATGACGGGAGCTTGCGCGGCCTGTGCGCCGTGGGGCTGACGCAGCAGGAGCAACAGCGCCTCCAGTTTCAGTCAGGCGAAGGCATTGTCGGGCGGGTCTATGCGAATGGCATTCAGGTCATCGTGCCCGATGTGCGTGCAGAGCCCTTGTTTCTGAATCGCACCGGTGGAGCCGATCAGACGCCCGGCGTGCCGGTGGCCATGCTGGTTACTCCGATTCGTGCCGACCGTCACACGGTAGGTGTATTGGCGATTGATTGCCTGAACCCGGACCAAAACCGCGGCTTTGCCAACGACCTGCAGTTGCTCAAAATGGTAGCCACGCTCATGGGACAGGCCTTGCTTTTGCATCGCAGCGTCAGTGCAGCGCACAACAGCATGCAAGACGAAGCCCGACGTATGCACAAGGTGCTCAAACCCAGCAAGCAAATTGACTAGGTGGTTGGCATATCAGCGCCAATGCAGGACGTTTTTGCTCAGGTTCACCAAGTTGCGCCAGCACGCACCACTGTATTGTTGCGGGGAGAAAGTGGCACGGGCAAAGAGGTTATAGCACGGGCACTGCACAACCTGTCGCCCAGAAAGAGCGAAGCCTTTGTTAGTGTCAATTGCGCTGCATTGACCGAGTCTTTGCTCGAGAGCGAATTATTCGGCCATGAAAAAGGCTCCTTTACCGGCGCACAGGGTCAGCGCAAGGGCCGTTTTGAAATGTCGCACGGGGGCACGCTGTTCCTGGACGAAATAGGAGATATCTCGCCCGCGTTTCAGGCCAAGCTGTTGCGGGTTTTGCAGGAGCGCGAGTTTGAGCGCGTGGGTGGTTCTTCGATTGTAAAAGTTGACGTTCGGCTCATCTTGGCGACTAACCGCAACCTTGAACGCATGGTGCAGGCTGGTGAGTTCCGGGCCGACCTCTATTACCGCATCAATGTCGTGAGCATTCAATTGCCACCTTTGCGCGAGCGTCGTGAGGACATTCCTGTCATGGCGCAACATTTTCTGGATCGGTTCAACCTGGAAAATTCCCGCGCGACGCAATTCAGTCCTGCTGCCATGCGGGTGCTGACCAGTTGTTATTGGCCCGGCAATGTGCGCGAGCTTGAGAACTGTGTAGAGCGCACCGCCACCATGGCACAGGGTGAGGTTATTGCGGACCTGGCGTTTCCATGCAAGGGCAATCGCTGCCTGACCCAGGTGCTGCACCACATTGAGCGGGAGGACGCAGTTAAGCCAGGGCGACTGGCGGACATTCCGATCGTGGAAGTGCCGATGGCGCAGCCCCCCGCATCGTCCACTGCGCCCTCGGCCGCCGCCGAAGAGCACAGTCCGGCCGACGCTGCGGCCCTGGCCCCGCAAGACGCGCTTGCGACCGAACCCGATGGCAAACCCGAGGGAGAGCGCGAGCGGCTGATCTGGGCCATGGAGCGCTGCGGCTGGGTGCAAGCCAAGGCCGCGCGACTGTTGAAGATTTCGCCAAGGCAGATGGGATATGCGCTGCAGAAGAATGGGATCGAGGTCAGGAAGTTTTGAGGCCGTGTAGGACAAGCCGCCGACTGACAAAGCAAATGA
>CAIQBN010000200.1 GCA_903870065.1 uncultured beta proteobacterium
CCTGTCAACGCTTCGATGCACACCTCGCGACGTACAACGCATGACTCGGGGCCAGAGTGAATACGCTATTTCTTCCCTGTATTGAACTTCTCAATCAACTACGATCTACCGGCTTACGCTGGCGCACTAGCTGCTCACGCAGTATCCACGGGGGCTAAGGCCAAATTTGTCTCTGAATATTCTGTGCGAAGACGCCATGCACAGGGCGACGTGTCCACAGTGTGACCCGGTGGCAGACCTTGACAACAGGTCCCTGGGTAGACCAGTTCTTCGTGGCGTGCGCGCGGCCGGCCCTGCAGTTGCAACGCGTTCGCAATGTCTTTGCGTGAGCAGCAGCAGGGGTAGGCCAGGTTGACTGACACCAGGTGGTCCAACCACCGTGCTGGCCACCCTCTCCAACTTCAACCACAACCTGGTGCGGGCCTCGCTGAGCCTGGGCGAGACACCGTTTCGCACCTTCTTTCGCATCACGTTGCCGGTGATTGCGCCCGGCGTCATCTCCGGTGCACTGTTTGCCTTTGCCACGTCGTTTGACGAAGTGGTGGTCACGTTATTCTTGGCAGGGGCCGAGCAAACCACCCTGCCGCGCCAGATGTTTACCGGCATCCGAGAAAACATCTCGCCCACCATCGCGGCGGTGGCGAAGTTGCTGATTCTGTTCACCACCAGCTTGTTGCTGGTGCTGGAGTGGCTGCGCGGACGCCGGCGTTAAAGTAGCAATGAGAATGGATGCCAGCCCAGAACCAGACCTTGGCACTCCAATTCCAGAATTAGCTATTGTTTTCATAGCTTCTCACGAATATTCCACGGGGGCTATAGCCCGATTTTGTTTATTAGTTTAGGAGCAACCATGTCTGCATCACCTCTCTCCCGGCTCAAAGACCCCAGCCTGCTCAAAACCGACGGCTTCATCAACGGCCAGTGGCTCAAGGCGCCTACCGCAGGGGGCTCTGCTCCCAGCCGCTTTGACGTGCTCGACCCTGCCGCGGGTGAAAAACTGGCCGATGTTGCCAACCTGGGTGCCACCGATGCCGAGGCAGCCATCGCTGCCGCCAACGCAGCCTGGCCAGCCTGGAAGGCCAAGACCGCCAAGGAGCGCAGCATCATCCTGCGCTAGTGGTATGACCTGCTGATGGCGAATCAGGACGACCTGGGCCGCCTGATGACTGCCGAGCAGGGCAAACCGCTGGCAGAGGCCAAAGGCGAAGTCGCCTACGGTGCCAGCTTTGTCGAGTGGTTTGCCGAGGAAGCCAAGCGCGTCAACGGCGAGACCCTGCCCCAGTTCGACAACAACCGCCGCCTGATGGTGTTGAAGCAGCCCATTGGTGTGTGCGCGGCCATCACACGGTGGAACTTCCCGCTGGCCATGATCACCCGCAAGGTCGCACCCGCCCTGGCCGCTGGCTGCACCGTCATCATCAAGCCGGCCGAACTGACACCGCTCACCGCCCTGGCCGCCGCCGAACTGGCCGTGCTCGCCGGCATCCCGGCTGGTGTGCTCAACATGCTCTGCGCTGACAGCGCCAATTCCATTGCCATTGGCAAGGTGCTGTGTGCCAGCGATGTGGTGCGCCACATCAGCTTCACGGGCTCCACCGAAGTCGGCCGCATCCTGATGGCCCAGAGCGCGCCCACGGTCAAAAAGCTCTCCTTGGAGCTGGGCGGCAACGCACCCTTCATCGTGTTTGACGATGCCGACGTTGACTCGGCCGTGGAAGGCGCCTTCGCCAGCAAATACCGCAACACCGGCCAGACCTGCGTCTGCACCAACCGCTTCTATGTTCAGGCCGGTGTGTATGAGCAATTTGTCGAAAAGTTTGCCGCCAAGGTGCGCACCGCCAAGGTCGGCAACGGCTTTGACGATGGTGTCAACCAAGGCCCGCTGATCGAGGAAGCGGCGCTGGAAAAAGTGCAGCGCCATGTGGACGACGCCAAGGCCAAGGGCGGCCGCGTGCTGGTGGGCGGCAAGCGCCTCACCGCCATGGGTTCCGGCCAGTTCTTCGAACCCACCGTCGTGGCGGATGCAACAGCTGACATGCTGTGCGCCCGCGAAGAAACCTTTGGCCCATTTGCGCCGGTATTCAAGTTCACCACCGAGCAAGAAGCCATTGACGCCGCCAACAACACCGAGTTCGGTCTGGCAAGCTACTTCTACAGCCGCGACATCGGCCGCATCTACCGCGTGGGTGAAGCGCTGGAATACGGCATGGTGGGCATCAACGTTGGCATTCTGGCGACCGAGCACGTCCCCTTTGGCGGTGTCAAACAGTCCGGCCTGGGCCGCGAGGGATCGCACTATGGGATGGACGACTATGTGGAGGTGAAGTACCTTTGTATTGGGGACATTCAAAAGTAAAATACCGTTCACTGCGGGCGTCGTTCAATGGCAGGACTCTTGCTTCCCAAGCAAATAACGTGGGTTCGATTCCCATCGCCCGCTCCATTGTTGGCTTACCTCTGCTGCCAAGAATGACCGAAAGCCGCAGATCCTGCTCAACCCTCTCCACATCAACACACATTGCCATGAAAACGTTAAACCGTTCTTTGCTAGTCAGTTCAGTGATTGCTGTCATGGCCGCAAGTCCGGCAATTGCCGGTGATGCAGACTTCACTCTGGTGAATCGCACTGGCTACACGCTGAGAGAAATTTATGTATCTCCCACACACAAAGAGGCTTGGGGCAAAGACCGCATGGGCGACAACGTTCTAGACAATGGGAGGAGCCGCCTGTTCAAGTTTTCAGACAAAAGCGCATGCATGCAGGACCTGAAAGTCGTCTTTGACGATGACGGATCCGAAGTAATCTGGGAAGAATTTGACCTTTGCGAATTGAACAAAATCACCCTCAAATACAACCGCAAGACCCGTGAGGTCACTGCGGACACGGAGTGACGCCTCGTCGCGTGGCGCGCTGGGGTTTTTTGATCTAACGCATAGAAATTCTCAACAATGCGACCATAGTTCACTCAGGCACTTGCCTGACGCAAAGCGTCCCCTGCAAACAGGGACAAAACCCGGTCCAAGGCCGGGTTTTTCGTTTCTTTCATCGCCTCGTTACAGTATTTATCCTCAATGCTGCCGCCCTCTTGGCCACACGCGAGTTCTCCAGTCCCGTTGCGATGTCTATGGCGTCCAATGCCTGCGATATCAACTCGACAATCTTGTCTGTGGTCGGTGCGGGATGTTCTCGCAGAAGCGCAGCCGCAATGACCGCAGCAGAATGCATTTTATTGTCCATCGACGTCTCTCTTCTATAAATTGGTAAGGCACGTACACAGCCAGGAGGGTGCCAAAGCTCTTGAATGGCTCTTGGTACTGCGCACCATCACTCTCAGGGTTATCTTCAACCCCTAAGGACATAGTTTTTTGACTGCGGTCACCAAACCCAGGGGCGTAAAGGGCTTGGTCATCCACGCATCGACACCGGAACTCTTGGCCATTTCAAGCATTTCATCTTCATCCGCAATCGTCAGCATCAAAATGGGAATGTGCTTATAGGCGGGCATGGTCTTGATCGTCCTGACCAACTCGATTCCGTCCATCACAGGCATGCTCCAGTCGCACACCACCATGCTGACCGATCGACCGTCCAGAAAGGCGAGCGCAGCCTTTCCGTCCTCTGCCTCGATGACTTCGTAGCCAGCGGCCTTCAGGGCTCTTGTTGCCAGCAGCCGTGTAATGTCAGAGTCGTCTACGACGAGAATGGTTTTAGCCAAGGAAACTCCTACTTGAAAAGTGCTTCTCAACCGAAGCGTTGGGCAGCATCGGAACGGTGCAACATTGATGCGACGTGTTGTAGCCGATTGTTGCGACTTTCTTTTTGATCTGGCACAAAGCAATCAAGCATCCGCAGGAGTTCCATGGTCACACACCACGCAATCACGACCCTGCGCCTTGGCTTGATAGACCGCACGGTCGGCGCGGTTTAAAAAGGCTTCAACCGACTCATCCGCTTGCAACTGGGACACGCCAAACGACGAGGTGACGCGCAATGTCTGGCCCGCGCTGGTAAACCCACGCGCTGCAATGGCGGCGCGGCGGCGTTCGGCCGTGGCGCGCGCCGACTCCAGTTCAGTCTCGGGTAAAACGATGACGAATTCTTCGCCGCCGTAGCGGGCTACCCAGTCGATGTCGGCGCGCAGGCCGTCGCGATAACAATCCGCGACCTGAATCAAAATTTCGTCTCCGGCCGCGTGGCCGAACGTGTCGTTGATGTTCTTGAAATGATCGATGTCGCAAAAGATCAAAGACAACGGGCGCTCATAGCGTTTGGCCCTCTCAAACTCCTGGACAATGCGTTCATTGAACAGACGCCGATTGAAGCAGTGCGTCAGCGGGTCAGTGATGGACAGCACATGGATCTCCGCCATGGCCTGCTCCAGTTTGACGGTGCGTTCTGCCACCAGACGATCCAGGTTGGCGATGTGTTGGTCGATGCCGCTTTGCAGAGTGCGAAAGCCTTCCAGCACAATGTCAATTTCATCGTTCTGGTGGTGGTCTGGGCGCTGCAGGGTAATGGGATCCGACAGTCGTTGCGGGTCCAACTGGCCGACAAACCTGGCGATGTGGGTCAGCGGCTTTTGCAGATCGCGGCGCAGGATCATGGCAATAAACGGATAGATGCTATGGATGCCTCCCTCCTTAATCGCTGAACAATTGTGGCACCGCGATAGAACAGCCGTCAATCAGCAAGAAGCCCCCCTGCATTGGGTGGATCCTCTGATGGAGACGGCATCAAAGTGCCCAGGGCGTGATAAACCAAGGTCTTCACTAAACCACAGAGGATCCGCCATGAATCGTAATACAGGAATGAACGCCGGACAAATCATCGGCACCATGAACGGCCAACAAGTGATCGGCCTGGACATTGCCAAGCACGTGTTTCAGCTGCACACCGTGAACATGGCTACGGGCGAGATCATCAACG
>CAIQBN010000201.1 GCA_903870065.1 uncultured beta proteobacterium
ATCCTCCAGCGCCGCACCGCTTTGCCATTTCCTGATATCACCCAGGCGCCACGTCAGGTGGCGTATGTTGAGCGGCTCGGGCATCCCGAGGCGCGCACGCTGTGCGCGGCTTTGAATAGATGATTTTTTGAAGCCGCTGAGTGCCGCAACTTCTACGGGCGATACAAACGCGGTATCTGGTAGCCGCGAGATTTGATTTGCCATCAGATAGTCGCGACTTTGAGTTCCAGCGCCATTTGCAATAACGTATTTCATGGTGTAACCTCATTGAGTTTGTTGACACATGGATGATTTACCAAATGGAATTGGAAGAAAACTCACAGCTAAGCGTTTTGTCTGCCCGCTTGTCTGCGCGCGTACCTGATGTTTCGCAGGCGGAAGAACTGGATATACCCATTCTGCAGGGCATAGAAGATTTTTTTGCTGCGTTGGATAGGCCCGAGGTGGAGAAGTTGAAGAGGTTGGTCCCTAGTACTTTTTTGGTGCCAGTCCTCGAAATGCTTAAAGTCGGTGGAATGACACAGTCAATGTTTGGGCTGGCCTTGGCTGACGCACGAGCCAAAGCGGACTCACTTAAGGCCCGCCCGTTTGAGAAATCACCGGCGCTTGATGAGAAGGACTTGTCTGACCCTAAGAAGGGAGGCATAGATTGGCATAAGCACGTTACGAATAAAGAGCCAATCGAAGGCATCAATGACGTACGCTTCTTGATTGTCAGCGCGGTGCGAAAAGGATGGATAGATCGCCGCATCCAGCCAACGTTGCCGCACCCGAGCCAGCTGCGGCCTCATTTCGATTTGCCCAGACCAGAAAATTTGGATGAGTCAACTGCGCAGTGGAAAGCGTTTGAGTCCTCTTCTATTGCAGCTGAATTGTTGGAACGACTTGATGCTCTGGAGGCGTGCTACATGTTGCGGGAGATGAAGATGAAGGGGAGTTTGGAAAATTCAGATATTTCTTTCGCCAATGTTGAACACTTCGCGCTAGTGGAAACTCGGATGCGATCACAGGTTGAAAATGGTCTCAAAGCGTCCTATGGTCAAAGACGTTTTCGCTCGCGACAAAATCTTATAAAACACAACAGAGACCCCAATATGTTTTGGTCTGATCCTCAATTTGGGGTTTCTAAAAAAGCCACGTATATTGCACCCAAATCATGACGCAAATTTGACGCACTGATGCAGTAAATTGGTTCAATTTGGCTTCACGTGATTTGACGTAACCTATTGATTTTGTTAAGATTCTTGTGTCAGACGGTTGCGCTAAAAGGGCAATTTAAGGATTCACACTGCAGGGGTCACAAGTTCGAAACTTGTACTGCCCACCAAGATATTGGTTATAAAACAAGGACTTACGAGAAATCGCAGGTCCTTTTTTCTTGTCCAAATTGGGTTGAGTTGGAGGCCGAGGACACACTATAAGCACAGGCTGGAATTGTGTAAAAGAGTGCCTTTGTTTGATAGGCCGCACTCCCGTTTTGCGGGTGGAATCGAGAGTGCGGATTTCTATGCAGGGGCGAAGCGTTACTTGTGTGGTGCGGACGTACTGACCATCTCAGAGCCAACGTCCCCAGGGCAGCGTCATTCATATGTAATTGCGGTCACGCGCACCTCCTCACGCGACTTACCCCGGTATTTGTCCAGGTCCAGTCCCTGCAATGCAGGAATCTTGGCATAGGCCACGCTCCCAGCCTTCCAGAACCTTGTCACCGACACCCCAGCCCCCGACTCCTTTGGGTGCTGAGCCAGCGCAACCAGTGCTTCCCTGGCACGCGCCACGTCGGCGTCCGCCAAATCGGCTGAACGCTTGGCCTCAGCAAACGCCTGCGCAACCGCTTGCCAGGCGCCATCCTCACGAATGACCGTGTCCGCGTCGGATAGCGGCGGTGGCGTTATCGGTGTCCAGATAAGGCTGGAATCCCTCCCAGCCCCTGCTGATCGCCTCCATGGCGGCTTCATCTCGTTCGATTGAAATTAGCAGACTTTGGTTGCCATCGAACACCCAGAAGTGGGCGAGGGCGGCGCCACTCACCATGAGTTGGTGTAGCACCTGTAGCCGGTAGTATTCCGGCACCGTGCCAACCACCGCATCCTGCCAAAGCCTGGACGCCTGACCTTTGTATGGCACCTTGATTTCGACGATCAGATTACCGTCCAGATTCATTCCATCCAGGCTGGCCGAATACCGTCCGTCCTGCAGCACAAGCGGCTGTATGACATGGCCGGTCTGCAATTCATAGGCCGCCCTGGCTGCGGGTTCCATGTGGGTTCCGTGCTGCATGGCCGCCGTTGCTTTCGTGACAGTCCGCCCGGTCTTTGACAGCCATAGCTGATAGGGCGTCATCCATGGGCTCACGCCCAAAACTGCCGCCGTCTCACTGGCGTTAAACATCTTCTGCCGGTAGTCCAGCCACTCCTGGCTACCTTGCTTGAGTTGGACGATGGTGCTCATGCTGCTCTCCTTGATTCCCGTGAACGAACCACGCGGATGTACTCAGCGACTGGCAGCTCGTTAAGACTGCCAATGCCGAAATGCGCCAGCAGCCGGTTCAGCTCAGTGCCTGTCTCGATGACCAGCTTGTGGATCTGAGCCTGCTGTGGCCCGGAAATGGTGGCTCCGATATTCCGCACGTCCGTGCGTGGTTCTGGTTTGGTTTGTACAGATGCATCGTTTGCTGCATCCGTTATGGGTTGCGGCAAATCTTCGCCCGCGTAGATGTAGAGCCCCAGACCGTGCAACGCGATGGCCTTGACCAGCGCACGTTGGATGCTCGTGTTTATGTCAAACGCAGTTGGTGCCATCAGTGGCCGGTTACGATTATCTAAGACCGGGTGTATCTGGCTAAGGCAGACGCCCTGAACCGTAACGGCGACTTCTACGAATACGCCGGCCTCGCAGGCGAGGTAGGGCAGACCGTCAAAGCGACGGACTTCCCAGGTGGCAGTGGGATCTGCCATGCGCAGTTGTGCCACAGCGAAGGGCCAGCTCAGGTAGCTGAAGCCGCCTTTCTTCTCAATGTGTTCGGACACATTGATTGCGTTCAGACGTGCAAAGTGATTGACTGGATCAGTCATGATGATTTCCTTTGGTGTTGAGTGCGTAAAAGTGACGCCAGCCAGAACAAAATGTTCCAGACCGGCGTCGGTTGGGGCCAATGAAGGCGTGCCCGCTGCGCCTGCGACGTTGTCAGTTTGTTGCCCACACAAGGTCGCCAAATAGGCTTGTTATTGGGAAAGCACAGGCACCTGCAGATGCCTGATTCGGGATTCAGGCCGTCGCCAGCACAGCGGCAGCCCGTGCGGTTGGTTCGATGAACTGAGGCAGCAGATAGTCAGCTGCCTTCTGCGCCTGCGACGCAGCGTTGAAGATCAACTTCTTGTCGTTGCGCAGCGCCTTGAGCCAGGACTCGATGTAGCTGGCGTGCTGAAGCACACCAGGTAGACCGCAGTGGTCGGTTAGGAAGGCTGAACCAAGCTCCGCGATCAGCTCTTCCATGGCGTACGCCTCGATATGCTGGCGACCAAGCAATGGCCGGTTGCATCGTGACTCAGCACCCGACCAGTGGCGTCAGCTCGTGCAGAGCTACCTGGCAGTAGCCGGTCGCATCCGCGAACGAACTGCGTTGAGGTAACTGTATGCGGTCCTCAGAAGGGCTGTAAAAGGCCCTGGATCCGCCATGCCGGATGTCGGCACCCGAGGTAGCAATAATGGCCTCAGCAGCCTCGCAAGCCTGCCATTCGTGCACCACGGCGGGTGCTGGAATGAGAGCCTGCGGCAGGCCGTTGATCTGTGCGGCATTGAATACGGTGAATGAACGGATCATGGGTATGACCTTTCTATTCCCCTCATGTGCCGCAGGCACCGGTTTGTCAGCTTCCACGTCCAACATCTTGAACAGCACGACTTCTGTGCCACTCTCGCCTTTGCGGACATTGGCACCCAGCGCACGGGCCTGCTGGTATGTCATCCAGCGGTTGGCAGAGTAGCCACGCTGCATGGCCCGCATGTTCAGGAGCAACACATTGATACCCCGGTAGTGGCGGCCACTCGATAGGTTGTATGGGCGCGTATCTCCAGCCCCGGCATTCCAGGGGTGGACCCAGGGCGGTGTGCCTGCTTCCAGCGCGGCAATGATGGTGTTGGTGACGGATGCGTAGACATCCTTGAGAACGTAAGTCATAAAAACTCCAGACGTGAAAAAGCCCTGGCGGACAAGCCGTGCAGGGCAGGATGGAAATGAACGGGAGAGATTGGACTGATCAGGAGGATCAATCCATAAACCAGACACAAAGCCCCAGGTTACTGGGGCTCGATGTCTATCCGGGCTGCAGCGTGGAGCGTGTGAACTGGGTCAGGCGCTGAGCCATGTGGTCTACCAACCCCGAGACGACATCGACGGCCAGATCGAGCTTCTTGTCAGAAAGCAGCACCTTGGTAGCCGGGTGCACAACGAACTGGCTCAGGGCCAGTGCAGCGATGCCTGCCAGCAGCCATGCCAGGAACGAGAGAAACAGGCCGAGCGCGGCTGTCTCAATGATCCAGATGGCAACAGATGCGCAAGCGACGCCAACGGCAATGTCGCCGGTGATGGTGGCAACGGTACGGATAAGGATATTGCGACGTGAAGACATGGGGAACTCCTTGGAAGTAAGGGGATTGAGGATGGAAAGCCTGAACATCAAGCTGTTCAGCAGCGATGGCTGGCGGTAGCGTCGGTGGACCACCGACTTGGGGCGATGTGACTTGGCCATGGCTAGAGCGCAAGGCGGATCAGGCCATGGTGATAGAAGTCCCCCTGGATGTAGCCAAACAGCCTTTTGGCAGCCGTAGTGGCAATGCTGGTCAGCAGACCAGCGAAGGTGGCGGCCATGACACCTGAGAAGGTGCCGAAGTGGATGGCCAGCACGATGAGCGTGACCGCAACGTCAAGAACGACGTCACAGCGCAGCCACCGCAGCATGGTGCGCCGGGGCAACTTGATGAATATGAAAACAAGACCGAGGAAGATGGCAAAGCCGGTGGTGAACATGGTGAACTCCTGTGATACGGATCAAGGTTGAATCCATGAAGCTCAAGCAGGACGACGACCCCTGTCGTCGTGGAAGTTTTGCTTCGTGGTGCCTTCAAGGATTGAAGACACAAAAGATCACAGGATGGAGCCGCTGTACTCAGCGGCTAGTGGGCTGTTGGTATGCAGGGTAGGGTCCCCTATTGCCCTGGGAAAATTCGGAATCCGAAGTGGAGGTGCTTCTTACAGACTGGGGGAGGGGAGACTCGGACACCCGTAGGAGGGGTATTTTTGTGATTCCAAAAATTTTGCAAAAAATTATTTTTTCGATGAAATTCGGATGCCCATTCGTGGCATGAATCTCACATGTGATTCCACATTGGAAGCTTAACGACGGCCCAGCAGTATCCCAATCAAGACTCCCAGCGCAGCGCCTGCCATATCTATGGCCACATCCAGCCATGACGAATCTCGACCGGGCACAAAGCGCTGCAGGGCCTCTGTTACCAGCGCCAGCACCAAAGCGGCCAGTGCGATGCGCCATACCGACATAAGCAGAGGCGGCAGACGCGCCAGGCAGGCCATGCTGGCAAAAATCACAAAGTGGGCCACCTTGGTCATCTGCCACGGCAGGTGCGAGCCGCGAAAGGCCTCATCGCGCCAGGCGCCGGGCATCTGTGTGCCAAACAGCAGCAGCACCAGCAACACAGCCAGCAGCAACCAGGCCGATTTTCTGGAAAGTCTCATAGAACATTCGGGCTACAGCCCTCGTGGAATAAGCACATACAGCTATTCATTTGGTAGCATCGTCGTCCCACTGCAAAACTGATTCATAGTCCTGCCCACCGTAATACACGCCAATGACGGATACCACGTCGCCCTCCACCGTAAAAGCAATGACGGCCCGCTTTTTGTAGTTCGTAATGCGCAGGCCAGGGCGAATGTCGTCGCGGCGCGATCCCCGCAGTGGAAAGGTATGTAAACCTTCGCAGTACGTGACGATTGCGTTCGTATACCGGCTGGCGACGTCAGCCCCCGCCGCCTGTGCGATGTAGCGAAAAAGCGTCTCCATTTGCGCCACGGCCTCTGGCGCAAAAACCACGCGATAGGTCATCGCACCGGTTGAGTCGCCAACTTTAGCTGGGCAGCCAGACGCTCACGCACTTGGTCAACCGAAATAGCACGGGATGGGTCGGCCTTCAGGGCGTCATAAGCTGGGCCTGCTTCCTGCGCCAGCCAATGTTCAACTGCGCGGTCACGTGCCATCAAAACCCGCAAACCATCGCGGATGACCTCACTCTCCGACGCATACTCGCCGCCCGCCACCTTGGTTTTCACCAAGTTGGCCATCTCAATCGGCAATGTCACGCTGAATTGCTGGGTCGTTCGCATCTGGGGCTCCATTCAAATTGATGGGATTTAATCCTACTTGAAAATCTATGCCGTGTCACTTAAGTCAACTCACTTTGGGTAGAAACCAATCTCTCCGCAAAATTGGCCTCCAGCTTCCGTGAAATATGCGCAGGCAGCTACGCATTTCATAGCAATTGCAAAATATCCCGTTCAAACCGCTGCAATACAGCGTCCCGGTCCAGGTGCGTCTGGGCATACAAATATCCCGCTGCGCCCAGCCGCTCGCGCAATGCGGGGTCTGCGGCAAGGGTGCACACAGCTTGGGCAAGGGCCGCAGGGTCTTCAGGCGGTACGATCAAACCACAGGTCAGCGCCACGGTGGCCAGCTCGGTGCCCACATGCGCGGTGGCCACCACGGCGCGGGCACTGGCCAGCATGCCAGTCAGCTTGCTGGGCACTACCAGGTCTGCCGCATCGGCGCGCTGGGGCAGCAGGTGAATGTCGGCCATGCCCAGCAAGTCGGGCAGGCGCTCAACGGGTTGCAGGTCCATAAAACGCACGTTGGTCAGGCCCTGGCCGCGTTGCACCAAGTCGGCCCGGCTTGCGCCATTGCCGCAGAACACAAACTGCACCCCGGTGCACCGGCGCGCCAGCTCCGACAAAATCTCCAACCCCTGCTTGCCACCCATGTTGCCGCTGTACAGCGCTACCACCGCACTTTCAGGAATGGACAACTCGCGCCGGTAGGCTGCCATGCCAGCGGGTGTGGCGGTAGCAAACATGCGCCATGTCCACCCAATTGACCGCCAGCCGGGCCTCGGGCGCGTCCACCCCCTTGGCCAGCAGGCGCTGGTGCATACGCTGCGAGATGGTGCTGACCACATCAAAGCGGCGCATCAGCCAGCGCTCCACCCCGGCCACCAAGGCGCGAATGCGCTGGCCCTTGAGCAGCCCCAGGTCAAACGCGGCGTCCACCTCAAAGTCTTGTACGTGCAGCCAGGCCCTGGCCCCTCTCAGGCGGGCCACCGCCACGGCAGCGGGTGCGCAGAACAGCGCGGGTTCCACCACCCACACCAGCTTCGGGCGCCACAGCACCTGGGCCAGCATCACCGGCAGCGAACTCAGTGCGAACGAGGCCAAATGCACCAACCGCTTGGCCCCGCCGGGCTGGCGCGGCACCCACAGCGGGCAGCGCACCAAGCGCACGCCTTGCCAGGCCTCAGTGCGGTAGGCGTTGCTATAGCCGGGGCTGACCGCCCAGGCTGGGTAGTACGGCGGGGCAGAGACCACCCGCACATCATGCCCACGCGAAACCAGCCACGCGGCCAGTTCGCCGGTGTATTTACCTATGCCGGTGAGTTCAGGTGCGAAGTTGATGCCGTAGAGGAGGATCTTCATAATGAAATTGGCCGCTAGCCCCCGTGGAATGTGCGTGAGCAGCTAGTGCGCCAGCGTAAGCCGGTAGATCGTAGTTGATTGAGAAGTTCAATACAGGGAAGAAATAGCGTATTCACTCTGGCCCCGAGTCATGCGTTGTACGTCGCGAGGTGTGCATCGAAGCGTTGACAGG
>CAIQBN010000202.1 GCA_903870065.1 uncultured beta proteobacterium
GGCGGTGAGACCCTTGCACTGACCTTTGAAGTACAGGGTCTCAAGGGTGGGCGTCGCTGGATGGAGACCCATGCGGTACCTCTGCAGCACCTTGGCGAAACGGTGCAACTGGCCGTCACGCGCGACATTACCGAGCGCAAACAGTCAGAAGAGGCCTTGCGCATTGCCGCTACTGCGTTCGAATCGCAGCAGGGCATGGTTGTTACAAATGCGCAGCGGGAGATTCTACGGGTCAACCAGGCATTTACCCGTATCACTGGTTACAGCGCTGACGAAGCCATGGGGCAATACCCCAGCATGTTGTCGTCGGGGCGGCACGACCAGTCCTTTTACGCAGCTATGTCGCAAGTTCTGGAGAGTGAAGGTGCATGGACGGGAGAAATCTGGAACCGGCGAAAAAGTGGCGAGATGTACCCCGAGTGGCTCAGCATCAGCGCTGTGAAGGATGAAGGTGGTGTGCCCACCCACTTTGTTGGCATCTTTGCCGATATCAGCCAGCACAAGGCAGACCAGGAGCAAATCGAGGCACTGGCCTTTTTCGACCCATTGACCAGCCTGCCCAACCGCCGCCTGCTGCTCGACCGACTAAAACAGGCCCTGCACGCCAGTACCCGCCACAGCCGCAAGAGTGCCCTGCTATTTGTCGACCTGGACAATTTCAAGACCCTGAACGACACATTGGGCCACCACCAGGGCGACCTGCTTCTCACGCAGGTGACTCAGCGCCTGAAAACCTGCGTACGCGACGGCGATACAGTGGCACGCCTAGGCAGCGACGAGTTTGTAGTGATGCTTGAAGACCTGAGCGAAAGCCTTGAGGAGGCCGCCAACCAAGCCGAGGTCGCAGGTGTAAAGGTGCTGACCACACTCTCGCAAGACTATCCGCTTGGCAGTGTTGCGCACCACAACACCACAAGCATCGGCATCACCTTGTTTGGCGGCGCGCAACAAGAGAGCAACGAAGAGCCGCTCAAACGCGCCGAGCTGGCAATGTTCCAGGCCAAGGCAGCAGGGCGCAACACGCTGCGCTTTTATGACCCCCAGATGCAGGCCAGAGTATCTGCACATGCAGCACTGGAGGCAGACCTGCGCGAGGCGATTCCTGCAAATCAGCTCACGTTGCACTACCAGGCGCAGGTGCTGGGTGGCGGACGCATTACCGGGGTGGAAGCACTGCTGCGCTGGCAGCACCCGCAGCGGGGCATGGTGTCACCCACCCAATTTATTCCGTTGGCAGAAGAAACAGGGCTGATTCTGCCCATTGGCCAGTGGGTGATGGAAACCGCCTGTATGCAGTTGGCAGCATGGGCCACCGACCCCGCGCTGTGCCACCTGACGATAGCGGTGAACGTGAGCGCACGTCAGTTCCGACGCGCTGATTTTGTAGACAGTGTTCTAACCACGCTCGCACGCACTGGCGCTACAGCCAAACTGCTCAAGCTTGAGCTGACCGAGAGCATGCTGGTTGACGATGTGGAAGCCATCATCGCCAAGATGGGTGCGCTCAAGGCGCATGGAGTGGGTTTCTCGTTGGACGACTTTGGCACCGGCTACTCGTCACTTACCTACCTCAAGCGTCTGCCGCTCGACCAGCTCAAGATCGATCAGGGCTTTGTGCGCAACATTGTCACCGACCCCAACGACGCAGCCATTGCCAAGATGGTGGTCGTGCTGGCTGAAAGCCTGGGGTTGGCCGTGATTGCCGAGGGCGTCGAGTTGCAGGCGCAAGCCGACTTCCTGGCCCATCTGGGTTGCCATGCGTACCAGGGGTATCTATTCAGCAGGCCTCTTCCGCTGGAGGCGCTGGAGGCGATTTTGTGTCAATCTTTAGAGACTTTTAACCCTCTAGCACCCGTGGTTACTGCGTAGGTAGCTATCAAAAATGCAGCGCATTTAACTCAATCTGTCGTAACTCACGATACCGATCAACTTTTCTAAACTGGAGTGCTCCAATGAAATTCAAACCTTTGCCTCCCACCTCAGCCTTCATTTCCCTGGTATTTTTATTCTTCAGCAGCATTTGCTCGACACTATGGGCTGCGAGTGACGAAAACTGGGTTACCAGTTGGACTGGTTCAGTGCAAGGGCCGTACCCGGTTGGCAATCCGTCGGCTCAGCCCAATTTGAGTCGCGCGTTTCCATCAGCCCACACCGGCGCGAGCGATCAGAGCTTTCGCATGATCGTCAGACCTGACCTCTGGACCGGTGAGACGCGCATTCGCCTGTCGAATGCGCTGGGCACGCAGCCGGTCACGTTTGACGGCATTTTCGTTGGCTTGCACCAAGCCAGTTCAGCCTTGGTGGCGGGGACCAATCAGTCCGTCCAGTTTGGTGGAAAGAACAGTGTCACGGTTGCACCCGGTGCATCCGCTTGGAGTGACCCAGTGCCGCTGCGCTTTGTAAATCCAGGTTCTGTCGCTGCACTGACGGGGCGCAAACTGGCCGTGAGTTTTCATGTGGTTGGTGAGAGCGGCCCAATGACCTGGCATGCCAAAGCCTTGAGCAGCTCGTACGTTTCGGCACCCAATGCGGGTGCCATGGGGAATGACGAAGGAGAGGCCGCCTTTCCCTTCGCCACCGCATCTTGGTATTTTCTGGATGCTGTGGACATGATGGCCCCTGTTGATACCCGTGTGATCGTGGCTTTTGGTGACTCGATTACCGACGGCACTGCATCCACCATCAACGGTGATGACCGCTGGACAGACGTGCTCTCGCGTCGTCTGCGTGCAGCTTTTGGTAATAAGCTGGTCGTCGTCAATGCGGGCATTGGTGGCAATCAGGTCGCCGGTCCAGCAGAATATTCAGCGCAAAAACCATTCCCAGGTGGCCCTTCTGCGGGGCAGCGGCTCGAACGCGATGTACTGTCGCTTTCGGGTGTCAAGAGCATGATCTGGATGGAAGGCATCAATGACTTCAGCAAGAACGGTAACCGAGATGCAGACGTGGTGAAGGCAGAAATGAAAGCCATCATCGAGCGCATCCGCACTCAAAAGCCAAATTTGAAAATCATCGGTGCCACGGTTACGTCGGCGCTTGGTTCGACCAGCGCTGCCCATGGCTTTGCAGAACAAGATGCCAAGCGCCAGGCGCTAAACGACTTCATTCGAAATTCTGGGCTGTTTGACGCGGTGATTGACTTCGACAAAGCAATTTTGGATCCGCAAACCGGTGGCATGCGCGCCGAATTTGTACCGGACAACACCCTGGGTGGCGCTGGCGACAAGCTGCATCCCAATCGACTGGGCTATTTGGCCATGGGTTTGGCCATTGACCTTGATGTGTTGATGAAATAGTGCGATGCACTGGTCAGGAATGACGATGGGTCGAAAAGGCTTTACCCTGATCGAACTGGTCATGGTGGTTGTGATTCTGGGCGTATTGGCGGCAGCGGCGTTGCCGAAGTTTGTCAACTTGACCAGTGACGCGCGTGGTAGCGTCATGCAGGGACTTCATGGCGCCATGATCAGCGCCAATACGATGATCCAAGCCAAATCTGCCATAGCGGGTGTCAGTAGCGCGGCCACTGGCACAGTAGCACTGAGCGCAACTGTCACCATCAGGACGGTGTATGGATATGCTCAGGATGCAGTAGAGCTGGCCAAGGCAATGAATATCAGTCCTTCGGCTGATTTCTACATAGGTGCAAACCCCAACTTCATCGCCCACAAGACAGCACCGGTTTGGGGCACCGGGACTTGGCGCACATGCGCCGTTCAGTACACGCCTGCTGCCGATGTAGCTACGCCGCCTGTCGTTCTCTCGGTGGATACTGGTTGTTGAGACCTGGCCCCACCACGCAAACAAAACATACAAATATCGGAGACCGCATGCCTTCACTTCATCGTCTGAGTCTGTCATCGAAATTTTTAATTCTGGGCCTGGTTGCCTTAATCATGGTGGTTGTGCCCACCAGCATGTATTTCAACCGCCTTCTTGCCGACGTGAATTTCGCGAAACGGGAAGAAATGGTCAAAGATGCCGTCGTCATGCTGAACGCAGTGGTGCAATTTTCCCAGACGCACCGTGGTCTTTCAGCCGGCGCACTCAGCGGCAATGCCGCTCTGGAGCAGCGCCGCCCCGGGGTGCGTGACAAGGTCGTCAAGAATATGGACTTGCTGGATGGCGAGCTCAAAAATATTACCGTCTCCAGTGAGGCGATGAGTCTGTGGCGCGATGTGCGTCAACGCTGGACCACATTGGAGCAGGGGGTTACCAACAAAGCGATCAAAGCACCCGAAAGCACCAAGTTGCATACTCAGATGATCAACAAGGTGTTATTGCTCAACGAGACCTTGCTGGCCGAGTACGGGCTGTCTTTGGATCCCGATGCGGACACTTATTTTCTGATTCAGGCCTCGCTAGTCAGCATGCCCTGGTTGAGCGAGAGCCTTGGCATCATGCGCGCGCAGGGCACCACCTTCTTGAGCAAGGCAGAGTTGCCTCTTGACGCGCGCGCTACGTTGGTATCTTTGGACAAACGATCCCGCGAGTTGCAGGGTGAAATGTTTCGCAGTCTCAAACGCGCGACTAACGTGAATCCAGCCATGAAAGCCAATCTGGAAAGCCGCGGTGTGGCCAGCAGCGCAGCGGTCGACAAGGCGCTTGCACTGGCGGACAAAGCGCTGATCAACGCGGCCGAGATCAAACATCCGCCCCCAGAATATTTTGATGAATTTACCAGCACCATTGACGGCCTGTACGAATTTAATGCCTCCGCCATGACCCAACTGATCGACACGTTGGAAGCGCGGGTGGAGCGATTGAACAACACCCTGATCGGAATTGGTTTACTGATGGCTTTGTGTCTTGTCGGCACCCTCGCATTGGGTATGGCTTTTGTCCGCAGTGTTACCGTTCCCGTGCGCGATGCCGTTGCCGTCGCCTCTGCCGTTGCGAATGGGGATTTGACCGTGAACGTGCAGGTGCGTGGCGACAACGAACTGGGCCAGTTGATGAAAGCCATGGCGACGATGCGAGACCATCTCGCGCTGGTAGTGACCAAGGTGCGCCAAGGCGCTGAGGGTGTGGCAACCGCCAGCTCGGAAATTGCCTCGGGTAACCACGACCTGTCGGCCCGCACAGAATCGCAAGCCAGCGCACTTGAGCAAACCGCAGCCTCGATGGAGCAGCTCAGCGCCGCCGTGAAGCAAAACGCCGACAGCGCCCGCCACGCCAACCAACTGGCCGCCAGCGCCTCCACCGTGGCCGTCAAAGGTGGCGAAGTGGTGGGCAAGGTAGTGGACACCATGAAAGGCATCAACGACGCGTCACGGAAGATATCGGACATCATCAGCGTGATTGATGGCATTGCGTTCCAGACCAATATCCTCGCCCTGAACGCCGCGGTGGAAGCGGCCCGTGCAGGTGAGCAGGGCCGTGGCTTTGCAGTGGTGGCGTCTGAAGTGCGCTCGCTTGCGGGGCGGTCAGCCGAAGCGGCCAAAGAGATAAAGACGCTCATCAATGCCAGCGTGGAGCGGGTCGAACAAGGCACGGCATTGGTGGATCAAGCTGGCAGCACCATGGCCGAAGTGGTCAGCAGCATCAAACGCGTGACCGACCTGATGGGCGAGATCAGTACCGCCAGCAGCGAGCAGAGTCAGGGCGTGAGCCAAGTGGGCGAGGCAGTGACGCAAATGGACCAGGTGACCCAGCAAAACGCTGCCTTAGTGGA
>CAIQBN010000203.1 GCA_903870065.1 uncultured beta proteobacterium
ACACATGCCCCCGGCCGTGTCCGCCAGCGTGTACGCCTTTTTTGCTGTGCGCAACTACAACACCGGCAATTTCGGCGGCGCTTTGGAGCAATTGAACTTGTCTTATGAAGCAGCGTGCCAGTCCGGTCAGATTCTCACCGCAGTGGTCGCCGCAGTGAACGCGGGTGGTACGTATGTGGTACTAAACGACCATGACGCCGCACTTGAATGGTTGCAGCGCGGGCTTGATCTGGCCCGACCAACCGGCTGGGCGGTCACGCTGGGTCCTTGTCTGCGGCAGATGGGGGAGGTCATGCGCGCGATGGGGCGTCTGGAGGCAGCGCAGTCCATGCTGGATGAGGCGCTGCTGGTTTATCAGCCACTACGCAACTCCCGCAATTTCACCATGGTATTGACCGCATTGGGCGATCTGGCCCATACCCGGGGCGACTACCCGCGCGCGCTAGCGTGTTATCAGCAACAGTCCTCGCGGGCACAACAACTGGGGCAGACCGACTCGGCCATGGAAGGCAACCTGGGAATCGCTAATGCGCTGCTGCAATTGGGGCAAGACCAGGAGGCGATGTCATCCGCGATTGCCGCGCTGGGCATGGCAAGAAGCCAGGGCGCCGCAACGCATGAAGTCAGCGCGTTGCGTTTGCTCGCCAGTATTCACGCAGGCAAGGGTGACCACCCTGGCGCGACTGTTTTTCTCGAGCAGGCGTTGGAGACCGCCCGCAAAATTGACGGCTATTTGATCCCCAGCGATTTGCTGTTCTCGCTGGCACAAGAATACGCCCATGCGCAGCGCCATGCCGAGGCCTATGCGATTTCCGTTGAAGCCAATGCCGCACGTGAACGTGTGCTCAATCAGCAGGCATCGAACCGGGCCACCGCAATTCAGGTGCGACTGGGTACCGAACGCTCCCGCGCAGAGGGTGAACGTCACCGGCGTCAGGCTGAAGCCGAAACCAAACGGGCCGAATTGTTACAGCAGTCCAGTGACACGTTATCGCTGCTGGGCACCATCGGCCAGGAAATCACATCACAGCTGGACAAAGAACATGTGTTTGCGGCAATCGAGCACCATGTGCACGGCCTGCTGGATGCCTCCAGCTTTGCAATTTATCTGATGGACGCCGACCAGCAGGGCATGACCTCGGTCTATGACATTGAGGAAGGCGTGCGCCTAGTGAGCGACCATGTCCGGCTGGATGACGAATCATCATTCTCGGCCCGGTGTGTGCGCGAGCGCAAGGAGCTGCTGATCGATTTCAATAACCCTGCACTGGAGCCCAATTACGTACCAGGAACCCTGCCAACCGTCAGCGCACTGTTCGCTCCGTTGACCATTGCGCAGCGTGTACTCGGCGTCATGACTATCCAGTCCACCCGACCCAACGCCTACGCCGAAAACGAGCGGCTGATCTTCCGCACCTTGTGCGCCTATACGGCGATTGCCCTGGACAATGCGGTTGCCTACACGCATCTGCGTGATGCGAAAGACCAACTGGTAGTCCAGGAAAAGCTGGCGGCGCTGGGCTCCCTGGTTGCTGGAGTCGCCCATGAGCTCAATACGCCCATCGGCAATAGCTTGCTGACCGCCAGCACGCTTCAGGAAAACACGGCAACGCTGGCCGTGGCTGCGACCAGCGGCACACTGCGCCGCAGCACACTGACTGACTACATTGCGGCATGCAACGAAGGCTTGGAACTGGTTGTGCGGGGACTGCGCTCTGCAGCGGACCTGGTGCAAAGCTTTAAACAAGTTGCTGTGGATCGGGCCACTGAACAACGCCGGCCATTCGAATTGCTGCGCACCAGCCAGGAGGTGATTGCAACCATGCAGCGCAACATTCAGGTGTCCGGCCACCGGCTGCTGGTGAACATACCCCAGGGCATCACACTGGATGGCTACCCTGGTCCCTACGGGCAAGTACTTACCAACCTGATCAACAACGCAATGGTGCACGCCTTTGGCAGTC
Source organism: uncultured beta proteobacterium (assembly GCA_903870065.1). Classification (GTDB taxonomy): domain Bacteria; phylum Pseudomonadota; class Gammaproteobacteria; order Burkholderiales; family Burkholderiaceae_C; genus Allorhodoferax. The sequence goes on from CAIQBN010000203.1 coordinate 1,965, forward strand.
GCAAAGGCGGAATCATGCAACTTGAAGCACAGCTGCTGCGCAACAACCAGGTCGAGCTGCGATTCAGCGATGACGGCATTGGCATTGCCACCGAAAACCTGCCACGCATCTTTGATCCATTTTTCACCACCAAGCTGGGCCAGGGCGGCAGTGGCCTGGGCATGTCGATCAGCTACAACATCGTCACTTCACTGTTTGGCGGCACGTTCGAAGTCAGCAGTAAACCTGGGGCTGGGACCTGTTTTGTATTGCGTGTACCGCTGTCAGCACCTCAACACGCCAGCAACAATCCATTCGTTCACCCGGCGTAAAAATAATTACTTCGCCTTGGCGCTGGCGCGCTGGGCAACCCGATCACGCCAGGCCTGCAACGCACGCAATCCTTCGCGTTCAGGCTGGAACTTCATCAATTTGGCAAATTCGATTGCACAAAAAGCCGTGATATCGGCGATCGTGAAACGCTCGCCGGCAATCCAGGGCTGATGTTCCAAGGTGTGGTCAAACCAGGCTGCCACCTCCCTCACTTTCTGGGACTGTGAGTGGCCAAAATCAGGAAACTGGGGCTGCTCCAGCGGTGCCAGACCGGGATGGGTATGGCGCACCGTATTGGCAATTCCGGCCAGCAAATACAGCTCAGCCTGCCGGTCAGCCATCTCGATAAAAGCGCGCTCCTGTGCATCGACACCCATTAAATTCGGTTCCGGATAGAGACCTTCCAGGTAGGTGCAAATAGCGCGGGTTTCGGTCAGCACACGCCCGTCATCGAGCTCAAGTGCCGGCACCTTGGCCAGTGGACTCTTGGCACGGTAGGCCTCGCCCTTGTGCTCTTGTGCATTGAGATCCACATTGATCAGGGCGATGCCGGAAATATCTTTCTCGACCATGAACATCATGACCCGACGTGGACTGGGTGCACCGGGGGATACATACAACTTCATTGCTTCACACTCCTGTCTTAGCGGACTGACCCATTTCTACCATGGTGCGGGCCTGCTCAACAAATTTCCGTGCCGTATCTTCGTCCTGCGTCAAATCGCGTGCAGACGGCGGTTGCAGTAAACCACGCTGTACCGCAGGACGCCCGCGAATTGCTTCGAGCCAGCGTTGCAGGTGGGGCAAACCTTCAACTGCCACGCCCGACCACTTGTGCGTTCTAACCCAGGCCCAGTTGGCGATGTCGGCAATAGAGTAGTCACCGGCCAGGTACTCGCGCTCTTTCAGGTGGCCATCCAGCACGCCAAACAGCCTGCGCGACTCTCCCTGGTAGCGGTCGATCGCCGGTTGAATTTTCTCCGGGAAGTAGCGGTAAAAAACATTGGCCTGCCCCATCATCGGCCCAATTCCGCCCATCTGAAACATCAGCCACTGCAAGACGCAAGAGCGGCCCTTGGGGTCTGAGGGCATGAGCTGGCCCGTCTTTTCAGCGAGATAGATCAGGCAGGCACCGGACTCGAACACCGCAAAGTCGCCCTGATCGCGATCTACGATGGCCGGAATGCGGCCATTGGGGTTGATGGCAAGAAACGAAGGCATTTTTTGCTCACCTTTGGCCAGGTCCAGCACTTTGAGCGTGTAAGGCAGGGCCAACTCCTCCAATGCGATGGAAACCTTGTGCCCGTTGGGTGTTGCGGCGGTGTACAGATCAATCATGGCGATGCATCCTGAGCAAAACTGTTCAATACCCCATTCTGCCCGCAACCGCAGTCCACCGTGCAGAACCGGTTCGGGCGCTGGCCAGCAACCTAGGGGGCTCGCCCCAAAGGGTCAAGCCATGAATCCCATGTTGCTCGGATAGTCCGGCCGCCCTGCAACCGCACCAAAATGCCGCAAATTGGGCAATATGCTGCCCAGCTCGGCGTCGCCAACGCCGAACCAGTTGGCCAGCGTTGCGGCATATTGATCCACCGATGTGGAGGGCAACAAGCGACCCTGCCCCACATGCCATTGGTCTTGTGCACCCGTCGTGCTGCCCACGCTGAGCGGTGGCGCCACGCCATAAAAGGCCTGC
>CAIQBN010000204.1 GCA_903870065.1 uncultured beta proteobacterium
GACGCTGGTACTCACGCCCCGCAAGGCGCGTGTTTTCGTGACGCAATAGCCACCCGGTGCGCAGCGCCACTCCGATGTTGCCCAATGCAGACGGGGCTATGCTGCTTTCTTGCGTGGCGCGCGCGTTGCTCGAGCCACGGGGGCAGCAACAGGCGGACTCTCCCGTTTCGGTACGCGTTTTTTCCTGGCCGGCAGGTCCACAGCCATGGCCGCGCCAGGCAAATAGGCAGCCTCCATTTCAGCCAACGCATCGGCGGTATAAACGGCCAGTCGCTGCATGCTGGGCACTGAGGAATGGCAGGCTGTGAAGCCAAAATTCATGAACCCGGCGTAACTCTGGCACGTGATGTTCAGAGCCTGGCCGTGCGTGACGATGGAGGCAGGGTACGTGGCCACCATTTCAGCACCGCGAAAATACAGCGGAGTATCGGGGCCGGGCACATTGGAAATCGTGATGTTGAACATCGGCCGGGTGCGCCCCCCAATGCCGGTGAGCAAAGTGAGAATCGTCGGTGCCATCAATAAGACGGTGTACTGCATCATGGCTTGCCGGGGCAAACTCTGAACATGCTCCTTGGCATGCCTGACCGACTGCCGTATGGCGGTCAGGCGCTCCTGCACACCCGCAATGTCGGTGCCTAGCGTGGAGACGATGAAAGTGATGGCATTGCCGTTGCCCTCATCGTCCTTGGGCCGCACCGATACCGGAATGCCTGCCGTGAGCGGTTTGTCGGGTAGTGCATCGCGCTCGACCAAAAAGCGCCGCAACGCGCCACCACAAATGGCCAGCACCACATCATTTAAGGTGCAATCCGCCGCGCTGGCCAGGTTGCGCATGCGATCCAGTGAAAATTGCTGGGTCGCAAAGCGGCGCTTCTCGCGCACCCGGCCATTGAGCACCGAACGGGGTGCATCAAACGGCAGCGCCAGCCCATGGCCAGGCTCGACAGCACCCCGGATCATCTTGCCAAAAGCCATCACCAGTTGCGGAACCGTGGTGGCCTGCATGCGAAGCTCCTGTACCGCGCCGGCAATTGCATGGGTGACGGTGGGGATCAAGGGCTCATGATTTTTGGGCGCGGCCGGGCGTGGCTCCCGACCCGACGCCCAAAATGGCGGCAAGTGCAAGCTTTTACGCCGGTCTGCCGACATGCCGCGCTGCAGTAACTTGACGCCACTGATACCGTCAATCAGTGAATGGTGCATCTTGATGAACAGCGCGAAACGGCCCCCTTCAAGCCCTTCGATGATGGTGCACTCCCAGGGCGGACGTGACAAATCCAGCGGCGTGCTTTGCAGGCGCCCCACCAACTCGCCCAATTCGCGTTCACCACCAGGCCAGGGCAGTGCAGCATGGCGTACGTGGTACTCCAGATCGATGTTGTCGTCTTCCACCCAAACCCGCACCGGATTCATGCTGAACGACTGGCGCAAACGCTGATTCCAGGGCGCTGCGAATTGGCGATGACCACGAAATTCGGCCATCATTTTGCGCATGAAGTCTTGCGGCGCATCGTCTGGCAACTTGAACTGCAGCAGACCTCCAACGTGGTTGGGCGTTGCGCGTGACTCGGTAACGATCCATGCGGCGTCGAGCGGATTGAGGCGAAGGGAATCCATGTGCGGCTCGTGAACAGTGGTTGATGAACAGCGTGTCGATCCGGCAACCGGATCGGACAGTGCCCGACAGCTTACACCGACTCTGCCCAAAACGAACTGATCAGTGAAGCTTAGCTCGGACCGATGGCTACATCAGGCAAGGATTAAACGCCGTTCTCGCTACGTTTTTAGTAGCAGCAAACGCTGATTGCACGAGGGCTAGGACGTCTTTTCTTATAAACCACAGCCCCGTAGCAGCAAGGACACCACATGGTCTGTGGCCCGTGCATGATCGCGGGTCGTTAAAGTTTTACGCCCCAGTACAGCGCACACTTGGACCTCGAAATCGGCATAGGTTTGTGTTGCGGCCCAAATCGTAAAAAATAAATGGACTGCGTCAACCGGCGCCATGCGACCGGCGTCAATCCACCCCTGCACGACCCTGGACTTGTCTTCAACCATCTGGCGCAGGTCGGTGGCCAGTATTGTTTTCGCGACCGGCGCACCATGCAGCATCTCGTTGGCAAATACCTTGGACCCATCGGGGCGCTGGGCCGACAAGGCCATCTTGGCACGAATGTACTGCTCGATGGCGGTGCGCGGGTCGGCATCTGCGGTAATGCCGTTGGTGGGCACAAGCCAATCATTGAGGATGCGTGCCAACACGGCCCGGTACAGCACATCTTTGCTGCCGAAATAATAGTGCAGGTTGGCTTTGGGCAGACCGCTCTCGGTGGCAATGGCCGCCATTGTGGCGCCACCAAAACCGGCGCGGGCGAAGACCTTCTCTGCAGCGCCCAAAATCAGCGCTTCATTGGCCTGGCGGATTTGGCCTTTCGACAATTCGTCGGCAGCTGGGGGTTGGGCGTATGTAAATGGCATGGGTGATGTCGTTTGCCCTGGGGTGAGTGAGCGGAGTGCACACACGCACGCACCCACTCACTCACTCATTCACTCAATCAGCACCCGTTACTTGCTGGCCGCTTCCCACACCACATGGGACATCGCAGCCTTGCCCGGGTCCTTTTTGATCACGGGTGAACTACCACCGGCCAGCAGGACCTTGACCGTGCGCTCATAGGCTGCCGGATCCAGATAACCAATCTTTGGCGTACCTGCATTGGTGATCAGCTTGGCCACGTTTTCCATCTGGCGCTTCTGGACCTTCAAGGTTGCGCTACCCGACGCGTCGGCAGCAACCACCACCTTGGCAGCAGCCTCGGGGTCCTTGACTGCATCATTCCAGCCTTTGAACGTCGCCTTCAGGAACTTGGCCATGCGGGCCACAAAGGCCGGGTCCTTCAACTTGGCTTCCATCACATAAAGACCGTCTTCCAAGGTGGCGACACCTTCTTTTTCATAGAAAAATGTGACCAGATCGGCTTCTTTCACGCCCGCATCCACGACCTGCCAGTACTCGTTGTAAATCATCGTTGAAATACAGGCTGCCTGGTTTTGCAAAAGTGGATCCACATTGAAGCCCTGTTTGAGGACCTTGATGTCGGATTCGGTCTTGAAGCCCAGTTTGCCCATCCAGTTGAGGAAGGGGTACTCGTTGCCACCGTACCAAACGCCCAGAGTCTTGCCCTTGAGGTCTTTTGGACTGGACACGCCGCTGGACTTCTTGCAGGTCAGCATCAGACCGGATTGGTTGAAAACCTGGGCGATGTTGACCAGGGGCACACCAGCTTCGCGCGAAGCCAGTGCCGACGGCATCCAGTCCACCACCACATCGGCGCCGTTACCGGCAATCACTTGCGCTGGTGCGATGTCCGGGCCACCGGGCTTGATAGTCACTTCCAGACCTTCGGCCTTGTAATAGCCCTTGGCTTGCGCGACGTAATAGCCGGCAAATTGTGCTTGCGGCAACCACTTGAGCTGAACGGTCACCTTGTCGGCCGCTTGCGCGGTCAGGCCGCACACGGCCAGCACGGCAGCCATCAGGCCTTTGCTCATCGTAAAAGAACGGGTCATGGAACACTCTCCTTGGGGTTGGGATCAGGAACAAAACAACGGGGCATTATTGCAGTGCACACTATTTGCCACGTACCGACGGATGCCAGAACGCCGCCCGGCGCTCCAACTGCACAAGCAAGGCGTAGGCCAGAGAACCAGTAACTGCGGCAACCACAATCGCAGCCCACACCAATGACATGTTCATACGTGAGGCTTCGGTGGATATCCGAAACCCCAGACCCACGGTGGGTGAGCCGAAAAATTCGGCCACGATGGCGCCAATCAGGGCCAGTGTGGCGTTGACTTTGAGCGCACCAAAAATAAAAGGCGTGGCTGAAGGCAGGCGCAGTGACCACAGGGTGCGCCCGTAACCGGCGGCGTAGCTGTACATGAGTTCGCGTTCGAGCTTGCCCGATGCTTTCAGGCCAGCCAATGTGGACACCAGCATGGGGAAGAAGGTCATCAACACCACCACCGCTGCTTTGGACGGCCACTCAAAGCCAAACCACATCACCGCAATAGGAGCCACCGCCACCAGTGGCACTGTGCTGGTGAGCGAGGCCAGCGGCAACAGGCCACGCTGCAAAAATGGCAAGCGGTCAATTGCCACGGCAACGCCAAAACCCAAGCCGCTGCCCAGTAACCAGCCAACACCTACCGCTTTGAGAACGGTCTGTGAAAAGTCGCCCCACAACTTGCCGCCGTTGTCGAGCAGTGCCTGACCAATCAGGGTGGGGGCAGGCAATAAAACCCGCGGCACCTCGAAGGCTACCACCAGTACTTGCCAAAAGTACAGCACCCACAGACCAAACAGCGCGGCCGTGAGCACGCCATCCAATCGCGTGCCGTGAATGGCGGCCACGCGCCGAATCGTCCACAGTGCAATTCCGGCGAGCAGAACCAGCAAGGCCCAAAAGGCAGACGTAGGGGAACTGCTGCCCTGCGCTGCAGGGTGAAAAAACACCAGGCTGGCAGCCGCCAGCGATGCCGCCACGGCGACGGCCGTGGCGCGGTGGGAGCGCGGGGTGGTCAACGGCGTCATGGCTGCCTGCGGTGGCGCAAAGCCAGGTGTTCCGTCAGCGCCACCAGTGTGGTCAGCACCAGCCCCAATAGAGCCGACATCACCAGCGCCGACCATATGGCCAAGGTATTGCCGTAATACGAGCCCGTGAGCAAGCGCGCGCCCAGCCCTGCGGTTGCTCCAGTGGGCAATTCAGCCACCATGGCACCCACCAGGCTGGCCGCAATGCCCACCCGCAATGCGGGAAACAAAAAAGGCAACGCCGCTGGCAAACGCAGCATCCACAGGGCTTGCCAGCGCGAAGCCGCGTAGGTGTGCATCATTTCAGTCTCGATCACCTGGGGTGAACGCAAACCCTGCACCATGGCCACCGTGACCGGAAAAAAGCTAAGGTACATGGCAATGACCGCCTTGGGCGCCAGGCCTTCGAGTCCGAGGCTGCCCAAAATAACCAGTACGATGGGCGCAATCGCCAGCACCGGCACGGTTTGCGATGCCACGATCCAGGGCAGCAACGCACGATCCAGCGTGTTGGAGTGCACGATCAGCACCGACAGCACCAGCCCCAGCAGTGTGCCAAGGACAAAACCCACGAGGGTGGTCTGGCCAGTGACCGCAACATGAAACAGCAGGTTGCGGGGAGAGTCCAGAGGCCAGTCCACCAGGCCCGACCAAAAATCCAACCCGATTTGGTGGGGCGCAGGCAGCACGGGACGCTCCATGTTCCAGGTGGCGAGCAGCAAGTCCGACCAGCCCCAGGGGTTGCCGGCCGGCTCCAGTACCCGCTCAATGGCAGCGCTGGCATTCATGCCCCAGGCCGCGCCATACCAAACCATCAAAAAGAAAAACAGCAACACAGCCACCGGCAAGAAGTGCTCGCCATGCGCGGCCACCTTGCGTGGCGCGCCGCCTGCCGTGGGGGCACCGGGACTATTCGAAGTGACCATCGGCCAGCGCCTCTCGCACCTGGTGCGCCACGTCCATGAATGCCTGTGTGTCGCGTAGTGCCAGATGACGGTCATCGGGCAAGGACGATTCGATCACCTTGACAATGCGGCCCGGGCGCGGCGACATGACGACGATACGGGTGGACAAATAAACCGCCTCGGCAATCGAATGGGTGACAAAAACAACGGTGCGCCGCTCGCGTTGCCACAACTGCTGCAACTGTTCGTTGAGCCGGTCGCGGGTAATTTCATCCAGCGCGCCAAACGGCTCATCCATCATCAAAATCTTGGGCTCAAAGGCCAATGCGCGTGCAATGGAGACACGTTGTTGCATGCCCCCGGAAAGCTGCCAGGGGTATTTGCCCTCAAAACCTTTGAGGCCAACCCGCTCCAAATGCTCCAGGGCAAGCGCACGGTTCTGGGTCCCGCTGCCGCCCTGAATTTGAAGCGGCAACATCACATTACCCAAAACGGTGCGCCAAGGGAACAATGCGGGCGCTTGAAACACGTACCCATAGGCGCGCGCCATGCGGGCATCGTGCGGGCTCACACCATTGACCAGCACAGCACCGTCACTGATGTGCTCCAGGTCGGCAATCACACGCAGCAACGTGGTCTTGCCGCAGCCAGACGGGCCAATAAGCGACACAAACTCACCCTCGCCAATGCGCAGGTCGACGTTGCTCAGCGCTTTGACAGGGGTGTCAGCGGTCTGGTAAACCACACTGGCGTTGCGCACCTCAACTGCGGGACGGGCAGAAGGGGCAGTGTTGGCAGCAGGCACAATTTCTGGATGCATGGGGTAAAAGCTAACCGATTGGTCAAGTTATTGTAGAGCCAGCAGCAATTTTCATACCGCTATTGGACGCCCTGGTCCCATTTAACCCGACAGGATTTACCCGCACATCCAAACGATTGCCTGGTAACCGCGGCGCACCCGCGCCTGGCCCCACTGTTACGTGCTAGCGCTCGTCGTAGCTCACCACGACCCGCTCACTGGTCGGGTGGGCCTGGCAGCTCAGCACAAAGCCCTGCTGCATTTCCCAAGGCTCCAGGGCGAAGTTCTTGTCCATGGCGACCGTACCCTCCATGACTTTGACCCGGCAGGTGCAGCAGACACCGCCGCGGCAGGAAAACGGCAGGTCCAGCCCGGCGTTGAGGGCGACATCCAGAATGCGCTCATGGGAGCCCATGGTGATCTCATGGCGCTTGCCGTCCACCACGATGGTGATGGCTGTTTGCCGGCCTGTCTGTGCACCCGTCTGGGCAGCCCCTGCGCTGGCCTGGGTTACCCGAGTCGAACTGGCAAACCGCTCGGTGTAGACACGGCTGGCGGGCACGCCGGCTTCGACCAGTGCCCTTTCGGTTGAGTCGATCATGCCCTCGGGGCCGCAGATAAAGACCTCGTCCATGCTGGCCACCGGAAGAAGTGCGGCGATGATGGCGCGCACCTTGTCGGCGTCAATGCGGCCCTGCAGCAAGTCGACCTCCTGGGCCTGGCTGGACAAAATATGGATCAGCGTGAGGCGGTCCAGGTAGCGGTCTTTGAGATCTTGCAAGGCTTCGTTGAACATCACGCTGGACATGCGCCGGTTGCCCAGCACCAGGGTGAATTTGGATTCTGGCTGCTCTTCCAGCGTGCTCGCCACAATCGACAGGATAGGGGTGATGCCCGATCCGGCAGCAAACCCCACGCGGTGGATTGCGCGCTGCTTGCGCACGGTGAAGCGGCCTTCCGGCGACATGACGCTGAGGGTGTCGCCGGCTTTCAATGAAGTGGCCGCCCAGTTGGAGAACAGCCCGCCGCTGACCTGGCGGATGCCGATCTCGAGCTCTCCCGCTGTGTTCAGGCGGCTGCGCGCACTGCTGATGGAGTAGCTGCGGCGCACGTCCTGGCCGTTGACCATGGCGCGCAGGGTCAGATATTGGCCCGGTTCAAACTGGAATGCCGCGCGGGCTGCAGGAGGGACATCAAAAGTAACAGCAACTGAGCCAGCGGCCTCCGGATTGACGTATTTGACGGTAAGTGTTTCAAAGTGGGGCGTAGACATGGCGTTGGTATTGGGTTTAATGCGGTTGTTCAATAGGGTTTGAAATAGTCAAACGGCTCCAGGCAGTCCAGGCATTTGTAGAGCGCCTTGCAGGCCGTGGAGCCAAAGTGCGATGTCTCTGTGGTGTTTTCAGAGCCACACTGGGGACAAGCCACCGTGGGTGCTGTGTAGCGCGCTATCTTTTGCGGAGCAAATTGCACCACATTGATAGGTTCTGTCGAGTGCGCACACGCGCTGGAAGCGCTGCCTTCGGGCGGTGGTGCAATGCCATAGGCGCGCAGTTTGCTGCGGGCGTCCGGTGTCATCCAGTCGGTCGACCATGCCGGCGCCAACTGGGTAAGCACACGGGCCTCCACGCCGGCTTTGGCCAGTGCAGCTTTCACATCGTCTTCCATCTGACCCATGGCCGGACAGCCGCTGTAGGTGGGGGTTATGACCACCTCCAGACCGCTGCTGCCCTCGCGCACTGCCCTCAAAATTCCCATCTCCCGCAGCGAAACCACCGGAATCTCAGGGTCGGTCACACTCTCCAGCAGCGCCCACACCGCGTGATGCGGTTGGTCCACCTGATCGGCTTCGATCGGCCCGCTGGGCAAGTTGAGCGTCTGCATGGTCGTTACCAGACGCCTTGGGGATGTGCGCGGGCCAGACTCTGCATTTCGGCCAGCACAAAGCCCAGGTGCTCGGAGTGCAGGCCGTGCTTGCCGGTGTGCACAAAACCGCCGGCTTTGGGCCGCTTCAGGGTCGCTTCCGTCAGCGCGTCATCCACCATGGCATCAAAGCCTTCGCACAGGCTGGCTACGTCCACACCTACGCCATCCCGCGCGGCTGCGGCTTCCATCTCGCTGGGTGCCCAGAACTCTTGCACATACGGCACAAAGTGGTCTATTGCCTGCTGCATGCGGGCGTGTGATTCGTCGGTGCCATCACCCAGACGCACCAGCCAGTCGCGCGAATGGCGCAGGTGGTAGCTGGCTTCCTTGAACGACTTGGCCGCGATCGCGGCAAGCTGTGCGTCATTCGATGCCTGCAGACCATGCCACAGAGGAACCATCAGGGCGCTGTACAAAAAATTGCGTGCAATCGTTGCGGCGTAGTCGCGGTCTCCCGCCGCAGTGGGTGCCAGCGCCGTGCTGTGCGGCAACTCCAGCAAGGTGTAGTTGCGAAAGTCGGGCACATCCCGAAAATATGCCAGGCTGTCTTCGGTGCTACCGTCATTGCGCAGGGCGGCCACATGCTGGTATAGCAAGCGGGCCTGGCCAATCAGGTCCAGGCTCATGTTGGCCAGTGCCAGGTCTTCCTCAAGCACGGGGCCGTGGCCGCACCACTCCGCAGTGCGCTGACCCAGAATCAGCGCGTTGTCCGCCAGATGCAGCAGGTAGTCTGTGTGCTGCTGTGCCATTACATGTGCCCCACTTCATCCGGAATTTGATAAAACGTGGGGTGGCGGTAAATCTTGTCGGCGGCGGGCTCGAAAAATGCATCCTTGTCGTCTGGCGCGCTGGCGGTGATGCTGGCGGAAGGCAGCACCCAGATGCTCACACCTTCCTGGCGGCGGGTGTAGATGTCGCGCGCCATTTGCAGGGCTTGCTGCGCGTCGGCAGCATGCAGACTGCCGCAGTGTTTGTGTTCGAGTCCTTGCTTGCTGCGAACGAATACTTCCCACAGGGGCCATTCTTTCAGCGCGGAGGGCGTGGAGGGTGCGGTTGGGTTGCTCATGCTGCGTCCTTGAGTGATTTGTTGTGTTGCTTGCTGGAATATGCCAAGGCCGCGTCGCGCACCCATTGGCCGTCGTTATGGGCTTTCACACGGGTGGCCAGGCGTTCCTTGTTGCAGGGGCCGTTGCCGTTGACGGTAGACCAGAATTCGTCCCAATCAATCGTTCCATAGTCATGGTGCTGACGCTCTTCGTTCCATTTCAGGTCCGGGTCTGGCAGGGTCACGCCCAGAACGCGCGCCTGAGGCACCGTAGCGTCAATGAATTTCTGGCGCAGGTCGTCGTTGGAGATGCGCTTGATGCCCCAGCGCATGGCCTGCGCGCTGTGCGGGCTGTCGGCGTCGGGCGGGCCAAACATGGCCAGACACTTCCACCACCAGCGGTTCACCGCGTCTTGCACCATTGCCTTTTGCGCCTCGGTGCCACCCATCATGGTGAGCAAGGCCTCATAACCCTGGCGCTGGTGGAAGGACTCCTCCTTGCACACCCGGATCATGGCGCGGGCATATGGTCCGTAGCTACAGCGGCACAAAGGAATCTGGTTGCTGATGGCAGCACCGTCGACCAGCCAGCCGATCACGCCCACATCGGCCCAGTTGAGGGTCGGGTAATTGAAAATGGAGCTGTACTTGGCCTTGCCGCTGTGCAGCGCTTCGAGCATCTGGTCCCGGCTGGTACCCAGTGTCTCGGCGGCGCTGTACAGGTAAAGACCATGGCCGCCCTCATCCTGCACCTTGGCAATCAAAATAGCCTTGCGCTTAAGACTGGGTGCGCGGCTGATCCAGTTGCCCTCAGGCAGCATGCCCACAATTTCGCTGTGTGCGTGCTGGCTGATCTGGCGCACCAGGGTCTTGCGATACCCGTCGGGCATCCAGTCCTGCGGCTCGATCTTGCCGTCCGCGTCGATCTTGTGGTCAAAGCGGGCCTGCGCTTCAGGGTTCTCGACCGCTGGCGGTGGGACTGATTTCAGCCCGGCACTGCTGTCTTGCACATTGAATGACTGGGTGTACATACGGTTGATTCTCCTGTTGGAATGGGTTGCGCTGTATCAGTGGAAATGCAACAGAGTCGGGCGGATGGCAGTAACTTTTTTAAGTGGCCCAGGCGGGACGGCGCTTTTCCAAAAAGGCACCGATGCCGGCCCTGGCCTCGGCTGTGGTGCGCTGGCGCGCGATGCGCTGCGCGGTTTCTTCCATCAATGCGGCATCGATGGGGAGCCCGCTGACCGCGGCGATTAATTCCTTTGCGGCAGTCTGGGCCTGCGGCGCACCAGCGACCAGCGACCTGATGAGCCCAGCGATGCCCTCGTCCAGCTGATCGATCGGTTGTACGTCGTTCACCAAGCCCATCATGAGTGCCTGTTGCGCCGAGAATTGCTCGGCGCTCTGAAAAAAACGCAAGGACTGGCGGGCCCCAATGGCACGCAGCACATACGGACTGATTACCGAAGGAATGATCCCGAAACGCACTTCGGACGTTGCAAACACGGCGTCCTGTGCGGCAACTGCCATATCACATGCCGCTGCCAACCCGGTGCCGCCGCCCAGCGCCATGCCATGCACGCGTGCAATGGTGGGTTTAGACAAGGTGGCAAGACGCTGCAACATGGCCGCAAAACGACGCGCATCGTCCAGGTTTTCATGATGGGACGCACAGGACGCGCGCTGCATCCAGTTCAGATCTGCGCCGGCAGAGAAATGGCGGCCTCGTCCAGCCAGCACTACCACACGCACCGTTGCATCGCGGTCGAGTGCCGTGAAAGCCGCGGTCAGGTCGGCGATCAGCGTTTCATTAAATGCGTTGAAGACCTCTGGCCGATTCATCCAGACGGTCGCCACAGCATCGCTGCGCTCGATTTGCAGTGTTTGGTAGGGTGCTGTCATGGTTTGTGGACCGGCTGCGTTCGGACGCAGCCGGCATGGCATTTACTGCGCGATCGACCAGTCGCCGTTTTTCACTTCAAGCATACGGAACGAGGACAGATCCAGACCCATGTGGTCGGTGGCAGACATATTGACCACGCCGCCCGTTCCCACATAACCTTTGGTGGCTTCAATGGCATCACGCACCTTGGCCTTGTCGGTGCCGCCGGCGCGTTTGATAGCGTCGACCGCCAGCATCAGGCCGTCGTAGGCATGGCCGCCAAAGGTGGATACATCGGTCTTCCATTTTTCAGTAAACGCCTTTGTGTAGCTGACGGCCACAGCCTTCTGCGGGTCACTGGCAGGCAGTTTGTCGGCCACCAGCAAGGCGGCGGCGGGCAGGCGAATGCCTTCGGCGGCAGGGCCGGCGAGTTTGATGAACTCTTCAGAGGCAACGCCATGGGCGTGGTACAGCGGCAGCGTGATGCCCAGTTGTTTGTAGTTCTTGGTGGCGATGGCCGGACCCTGACCCAGGCCAAATATGAAAACAGCCTGAACGCCGGCGGTGTTCTTGATCTTGGTGAGTTGCGGGCTCATGTCGGTGTCCTTGGGTCCATAAGTCTCACTGGCCACCAGGGTGATGCCGAACTTGGATGCCACAGCTTCGGTTTCCTTCTTGCCGGACTGGCCGAAACCACTGGTCTCGGCAAACAAGGCTACCTTGCTGATATTGCGCTTCTTCATGTCCTCGAAAACCTTCTCGGCGGCCATGCGATCAGTGTGCGGCGTCTTGAAGATGAACTTCTTGACCGGCTCGACAATGACCACAGCGCCGGCCAGTGAGATGAACGGAATGCCGGCCTTCTCAACCAGCGGAGCCATTGACATCGTGGCGCCGGTGGTGGTGCCGCCCACCAGGATGTCAACGTTGTCGTCGTCAATCAGGCGCTTGGCAAAACCATTGGCCTTGTTGGCATCGCTGCCATCATCGTAGTGAACCAGTTGCAGCTGACGGCCCAGAACGCCGCCTTTTTTGTTGATGTCCTCAACGTACATCTGCAGCGTTTTCAGTTCAGGGTCCCCCAGGAAGGCGGCTGGCCCGGTGACCGACAGAATGGACCCGATCTTGATCGGGTCGGCCGCCATGGCCCCAAATGCGCTCAGCGCGAGCGTCGCGCAGGCGATGAGTTTTTTGACCGGTAGTTTCATGGTTTTGTCTCCTAGGTTGAAATAATCAGACGCGCTCGATAATCAGGGCAATTCCCTGTCCCACACCAATGCACATCGTGCAGAGCGCATAGCGCCCTCCACGCCGTGCCAGTTCGTAGCTGGCGGTTGTGACCA
>CAIQBN010000205.1 GCA_903870065.1 uncultured beta proteobacterium
GGGATGTAGAGCCTATGGCGCCTTGGGAATATCGGAAGGCTACACGTGATGGCCAAGAAACGCGTTGAACAACTACAGGTACTCAACACCGGTTTGCTGCAAACCGACCAAGCCGATGTGACTTTGGTTGACCTCTAGGCCTGCAACGATAGTCAAAAAGTCGGCTTTGCTGTAACTGGCACTGCGCCCATCCAAATAAGCCACTAGCGTATCGATCGTGGCCGAGTTTGCCTCGGCACCCAGGACATTTCGGTGGATCAGGGCAACGAGCGCTGTATTGGTGCCAGAGCCTGCTAAAGATTCGACAAGCCCTGAATCCAATGCCATCTGAAAGACATCATGAAGGTTCTTGCCCTGATCTAATACATCCAGCACCGCACCGACTGCAGCGGGGTTATTGACTAGGTCGGGAGCCAGCGCCCCAATGAGTTGAAGTGCCTGCCCCCCTCGGTCAGTAGGCTTGAGGTCAAGTGCTATTTTCTTATCCGTAAACTGCAGGCGTTGGATGTCTTGGAGCAGGTACGAATAGTCAGATTTGTCCTTAAACGACAGCCAGTTCAAATCAAGCGTGGATGTCAACGTATAGCCTGCCGATGTGCTATCAATTCGCGCTACACCGATCTCGCCAGGGCGTCCTGTACCTGTGAATACAGCCTGAGAATCTCGCACCGTAAAGCCCAAATCGCGTAGAACACCAATGACTACAGGATCCAGAGAAATACGCACTCCGTTGGGTACGAAGTCGTAACTCATCAATGTCGTGCTGCCGGTAAGAACTCCTTGAGAGAAGCTCGTTGCATCACCTAGGTGGGGGCCAGTCACCGGAACTGGCCCCCCGAATGCACTTTTCGCGTTTGGCCCCACGAAATAACTGCGGCCACCCTGCGTAATGTAGAACAGGTCATACTGGCTGGCGATGCTCACGCTGGCGCCCGGGACTGCGGTGCTCACCCATCCATTAAAACCAAGGGTGTGCAAGAGTTCGTGCAAAAGGACCCGGAATCCATCCGTCTTGTCTTTGGGGATATCACTGGACGACTGAAGAGTCGGATCGAACCAATAGTACCGGTCAAGATTGGTTGTGCCGATACTGATGACGGCATCAGGGGAGGCACCGTTGATGTCCTTTCCGGTTTGCCACTCTGCTGGAACGCTGTCTTGAAGGAGAGTGTATGTCTTACCATTTGATGCATTGGCAACACCGATGGTCTGATTTGAAGTTGATCCCCCATTCATCGTGGCGATCGCAGTGTCAAACCTGATGTTGATCTCGATGGCACCTAAACCCTTGATAAACGAGTTCAGCCACATCCCCGCGGCCTTTACGCTCTCCACAATTATTTGCACCTTGCCGACTTGGCTAGGCAGGGGTGAGTTGGAAGTGATGACGGTGAAATTCGTGCTCATAGCGAAAGATTAGATCACGCATTTTTTGGGGGACTGCGCAGCCAACTACCAAAGCTCCACTGAGAAATCATCAAACGCAAACTTGATTTACCGCAAACACCGTTTCAATGAAAAGCGCATAGTTCACTCAGGCGATTGCCTGACGCAAAGCGTCCCCTGTACTCAGGGACAAAACCCGGTTTAAGGCCGGGTTTCTCGTTTCTGGTCCAGATTACCTGCAACTCTGCGCCAATCTGTAGACATTGTGCAGGCCAGCGTTCAGACTGCCTTAAGAATGAGGGAACAGAATGATGGTAGGCGCAAGCCTTCGCGCTTCACCTCCCTGAGCGCGAGCCTCAAATCGTGTGACAACGAACAGGCTTCAAGCCCCGGCCAATGTGCTGGGGTTTTTTTTGCCTGAGACTTCACACCGTCTGCAACGACGCGACACAATCATTTACAACGTGTCAAAACTCCAACAGGGGGTCATTTTTGAAAATGACGGTACTTTTGACGGTACTTTTCAAAAATTACTCCGAGGAAGTGAGCATCCATGAGGCATAGCGTCCTAAATGGGGTTCCGGTCTCGGCACCAGTACTCGATAGTTTGCTACAAAAATGGTAGCAAAACTGGTTGGCAAATATCCCCATGTAGCCACCGGTACATGGTTTTTTGCCATGTAGCAAGCCCCAAAAGCAGAAAACGCGCACTTGGCGGGATTTTATTGAATCGCTGTGCCCGTTAGGGACAATGGTTTTCAGTCTGTCCGCTGGTTTCTGGTTGTCGTCTCAAGCACTTGACCCGCCGTTCGGTCATGAGGCTATACAAAACTGTTGACGATTGATCTATCGCAAGGACGCTGACTTGTCTTGGACGTACAAATATTTTTGATGTGATCTGATTGACGCGTCAGATGTGTCGTGCGAAGCATTGGAGGGCCTACACCATGAGAAAGACCTTGGGACTGGTTATTGGTCAGCTTGCCTTGACCCTTGTCCCTGCCTTTGCGGCCAGCGAGATTGTTGCCCCGCTGGCCAATCTCTCACCTACCGGGATTGTGATTCCGCCTAATGCAGACATTCGGATCTACAGCCCGCCCATGGTGGTTTATGGCGTGTTCCATGACGGGCTAACAAAAAACGCCTACCTGCTGTCAAATGATGCCGCCAGAAAAAAACTAATCAGCACCGATTCCGCTGGAAACGCCCAGACTTACACGGATTCCGACGTATTGGCCGGTACCAGTTACCGGGGCGGCGTCGTGTATGGGGACCAAGTGGTCGTGACGACCGACTACTACCCAGGGGGCGGCGTCAATTTTTCCGGTTTATACACAGTAAACAAGGACGGAACCTATAGCCAGTGGGCAGGCGCGGCGGACCATGGCGGCGCAGGCTTCGTCATCAACGGAGTCCGCAGTAGCCTCTTTCTTCCTGCAAGTGTGCCCACAGGAGTGGCTATGCCACAAGGCATGAGCGCCAAGGCCCTGCGGTCGAACTATACGTTTGGCGCGGTCGGCAATATCTTCTTCAAACCCGACGGCAGCCTGTTCGCCTTTACCGCCAGCCCGAATCGAAAAATGCTGGCCAGAATCGACGCAAATGGCATTTCCAGCACGGTGACAGAGTCCGACCTTTTGGTTGGCAACAACTTGCGCGCCGGTGCGCCGTATGGCGACGGCTATGTGGTGGCCATTGATTACGCCCCGGCTGCCGGCAATCAGCTCTCCGGAATTCATACGCTGAACAGCGACGGCACACATACCGAGTGGACCCTGACCCAGGGGCATAGCGGTATCAGTGACCTCATTCCGGCACCCTCAGGTGGCTACTATTTCACAGACTTTGAAACCGACAACATCTGGCAGATCACTACGCCCGGCAAGGCCGAGACTGCCGTGCTCACCAATCCTCCGGTCGCGCTGATGGCGGTCGCAGCAGACAGTTCTGGCAAACTGGCCGCCGTTAACTGGGTGCCCGGCGAATGGTGGTCCAACGGGGGCGTCAATGCGGTTTACCGCGTCACAGGCAACGCGGTTGTCCAGGCGGCCATGGCCCCAGCGGGGAGCCAGTTATTTGCCATTGCCGCCAGCAAGGGCGGAATCTTCGGAAGCGCCTTTTATGTGTCCGACACCACCGGGGGAAACATCTTCAGGCTGGAAAGCGATAACAAGCTCACGCCGGTCATTAGCGGCCTAACCCGGCCGGGCCGGCTCAAATTCGACCCGATCACCGGTAACCTGGCGGTGGTCTGTGATGACCAGTACATCTTCTGGTTCGGTGAAAACCTGACCGCCTTCCAGGCGCCAAGCGAAGCGGCAACCACTCTAAAAGGCCTGTTCTTTTCGGATTTTGAAAATGACAACATTTGGTTTGCGCGATCTGCGTCAAGTAACGCCATCCCCATTCTCGACAGCGGTGTTCCGCCCGGTCTGGGTGCACTGACCTACAACGATCTGGACAACACGATCTATGCGCTGAATTGGCAGGGCGGTTGGCCATTTGGTGGCGAAGACTCCATCTATGCGATACAACCAAACGGTGTCGCCAAGCAAACGCTCAAGGGCAGCTTTAGCGCAATTGCCATGAGCAAAGGGGGCATTTTTGGTCAAGCCCTTCACCTGAGCGATTCTGCAGCGGGCAAGATCGTTCGGCTTGAAAGCAATGGAACGCTGACAGACGTGGTGTCCGGTCTGACCACGCCAGGACCCATTTCCTTCGATCCCCTGACCGGTACCCTGGTGGTGCTCTGTGATGGCGGAACACAGATTGTGTGGATAGGTAGCGGCCTCTCGGCCGCGGCGACGGGTGAACCGGGGACCGTGGGCAAATACTTTGCGCCCACCGAGCAGGAGTTCATTCAGTCAGGGCACAACACCATCAATGACACGCGCGTCGAGATGGACCTCCTGGGCACCGCGCCCGGCTATTACCATGCGGTCAGCAAGAGAACCTTGACGGGTGACTTTGAGATCACTGCAAGCATTGCCATGTCGGCGAAATCCTTGACCTCCGGCCAGAACAGAAGCGCGGTCGTGCAAGTGTTGTCGGATGTGCCGGGGCAGCGTAGCCGTCAAATCGCTTACGCCGGTATCCTCCAAAAAACCATTGGCTATGCCTCCACCGGCGGCCAATACCATGCCTACACCGACATGATGATCAACGGTGGCTGGGGCCGGTTCAACAATCGTGCCCTGCCTGTGGGCACAAGCTCTGGCACCTTCAAGATCAAGCGCATTGCGGGTGTGATAACCACCCATTACCTGGACGGCAGCACGTGGACGCAATTGGGTGTCAGCGGACAAGGCTTTTCCGACCGGGTGCGCGTGGACTTTCAGCTCGATACCAGCTGGGATGCCAGCGCGGGCGTGGCACACTCGGCTGTTTTTACTGAAGTGAATAACCAGATAGCCAGCCAGAGTATCACCTTCGGCACTGCCCCTGCGCTCGCCGTGGGCGCAAACGCAACGTTTTCGGCAACTTCCTCGTCTGGTTTGACGATTACCTTTACGTCCACAACTCCAGGCATCTGCACGGTGACGGGCAGCACCGTCACTGGCTTGGCGCAAGGCACCTGCACGGTGACCGCGAATCAGGCTGGCAACGCAAGCTTCGCGCCTGCCGCCCAAGTGACGCTGAGCTTTACCACTGTGACTTCGACCACCGCCACGGACGCCGACAAGGTCTTTTCCTGGGCCGAGAGGAGTCTTTCGCAAGTCTTCTCGCCCGCGGGGCAGCCGTCCCAAACCTTGCCCGGCTATCGCTATCGTGCCTACACCGGCGGTCATTTCCTGGCAGTCAACGACAGCGGTACTGCGCACTTGTATTACCTGGGCTCGCTCAGCAACAACACGGTTCTGGACCTTGGCCTGCTGTCGGGCTGGGTGATTCAGGCAGGTCTTTGAAATATTTTTTGACAGTACTTTTCAAGAATAACTGCGAAAAGTGAGTATCCATGCGCCCTAGCGGCCAGAGTGGGGTTTCCGTCTCGGCACCATCCAATCGTATAAAACAGCTGCAAAACTAAAAGTACGATTTTTGCGGGCCAGGGGTTCGATCAATCGCGACACCTTGGCATCAGGATTCGGTGGTCATCTTTTTGATGTTTTTCCGCGCGAAACTGGAAATATCAGGGAGAGACCCGTCGTGTGACGAGAACAGTGATTTAACATTCCAGACAGTCCCGACCCGTATTCACAATGTCAATTGTCCAGGGTCAAATCGGATGCCTCGCGAGAGCGTAGCATCAGGGCATTAATTTCGGTCACAAGAGGAGAACTACCATGGCCAACAAGATGGATATGCCCATGGGCAGCAATGATTTGCAGCCCGATGCCGACGATTTGTTGGATGAAGGAGAAGAGCTTGAAGTAGGGGTGGTTATCCATCGGCCAGACGGGTACCACTGGCAGGCACCCGATGGCAAGCAGGAATTCGGACCATTTGACAGTATGGAGTTGGCTTTGGCAGACATGGAGTCAGCACAAGACGGTGCTAACGAGCCAGGCGAGACGCTACAGGAAGCTGAAGATGAGATAGGTGTAGCGGATTGGATAGACCCCGACACAGGCGAACTCGCTGAGGGCCAGTCTACGCCACGCTTGCATGATGAGTGAGTGATGTCCGTCGCGTTCAGGGCTGGATGATGATCGCGTCGAGTTGAAGTGCCTTGATTTGTTCGACCGCTGCCTTGGCATCTGCCTCAGTGGCAAGAGGTCCGACTCTGACGCGTGTCAGCGGTCCCTTGGGTGTCTTGAGTTCACGCGTCGACGATGGCAACTTTGCGTTCATTAATTTTGCGTGCGCTTTCGCAGCGTTTTCGGGCTTTGCAAACAGTCCGACGTTGATGAAGTAAGGTTTCACGGCCACTGGATGATCAGACACGGAAATTTTTTCCGCCGCGGCCTTGCTCGCAGTTGCGATGGGTGCTGCAGGCGAACGCTTTACAGTTGTTGTGGCCGGATTGGCTCCGGTAACTCCCGGCACCGCGGAAGCTTTGCCTGAAGCCGACGCCGCTGGCTTAGGTGCCACAGGCACTGCCGGTGTGCCAGTGCCTGTGGCAGTAATAGGGTATGGGGAAGATGCGCCCTGCAGAGCTGCAGTTCCAGCAGGAGCAGGAGTTGCGGCTTGCTCTGCCACAGCCGATGAAGCAGCCGATGAAGCAGGTTGGGCTGGTGCTGGAACTACGGCCAGCGGTGGCGCAGATACCGGCAGTGTCGGTGTTGATGGAGGTGAGTGCGGTGCTGCCGGTGGCTGGTCAACCGTGCGCCCTACTGAAACATGCCCAGCGTCGAGCGCACCCTGCGGCATGACCGTTAACGTGCTCAGCGCCGAAAACTGCCAATAAGAAAATACGGCTGCTAGCAGCAATACCATGTTGGTTGCGACCAGCCAGAGCCCCCGGCGGCGGGTACTGGCCTGCCGTGTGAGGTCTGCGCAGGCTTCGGCCACGTTGCTGTGCGCCACCAGTGCTTTGGCCATGCGTTTACGGCATTCGGTGTGCAGCACGGCGTTTGCGAAGAGTCCAGGCAATACAAACGCGGCCAGACCAAACCCTAACAACAAGGCGTTGATCAGTGTGTCCGATAGCTGAAAAATCAGTCGTCCAATCCCGAAAACCAATAAGAGCAGGGCCACCAGTGCACCTGCATAGGCCAGGGCGACGCCCCACAACTGCCGAAACGCGAGCCAATTCAGGGTGCTTAGGGCAGCAGCAGTGTTCCAACTGATACCTGCACGGTCGGCTGCCTCAAAACGGGTGAATATGGGTAGGTAATAGTCGTTGCTAACCTGCCCAATTGCAGCGCGGTACAGGGCAGTCGTGACGTCTTCTTCCTCAGGGGGAATGACAACGGAATCGGTTGCGGCGGTCATGCCCTATTTTGACATGGCAGCAGCGATTTCACGCCCGAGTTCAATCACGGCGAGTGCATAGTAGCTGCTCCAGTTGTATCGGGTGATGGTGTAGAAGTTTTCGGTGCCCGCCAGAAAAAGTGGTGGCGCATCGCCATTTTGGAGCTGCACCAGTGCCAGCGGTCCAGAGTGCAGCAGCCCATCGGCATCCAGTTCACCACCCTTGGCCACCATTTCGGCCGACGCAAAGCTTGGCAGGATGTCGGGTGCCAGAAGTGCCTCCTTGTCGGCCCCGTCGCTAACCAATCGCACGGAGTAATGGGTTGGCATGCCAGGGCGCCAGCCAAATGCCTTGAAGTAGTTGGCGACGGAGCCGATAACGTCAGCGGCACTATGGAACAGGTCAACGCGGCCATCATCATCAAAGTCGATGGCATATTTGCTCCAGCTTGAGGGCATGAATTGCGGCAAGCCCATGGCGCCGGCGTAGCTTCCGCGTAGTGCAAGCGGGTCGGTTGCAGTGCGGTGGGTCAATGCTAGAAACGCCTCCAGTTCGGACATGAAAAATGCCGCCCGCTCGCTGGCGCGGGGATGCTGAGCGGGGAAGTTGAATGCCAGTGTGCACAGTGCATCCATTACCCGGTAGGTGCCGATCTGCTGTCCGTAAATGGTTTCGACGCCCACGATTCCGACGATGATTTCGGCCGGCACGCCCATCTGGCTTTCCGCGCGCTGCAGGGTTTCCCGGTTGTCCTGCCAAAATTTCACACCGGCCCGGATCCGAATCGGGTCGATGAAGCGGCTACGGTATACAGCCCAGTTTTTGACCGTCCCTACCGGTGGCGGTGAAATGGCCCGCGCAATGCCGGGCATGTAACGTGCATCGCCAACTGCGCGGCGAACCCAAGCTTGTGGCAAATTGAGCCGCAGTGCCAGCGAATCCGCCGTGCGCATGGCATCGACCTGGCTTGCGTAGAGCGGACCGGGAGCCTCTGGCTTGCGTTTGGCGAGCGAAGTCCGCTTGGCGGGATTGCTTGATTCAGCAAGTGGCTTGACCCGTTTAATAGGCGAATGTTGTGACTTTTTTTGCTCAGTAGCCCTCGCAGGCGTTAGGTTTATAGCTATAAAAACTATAGCAAAAAATAGAGTCAGATGCAGGGAAATGGAGATTTTTTTCACGGATTGCGGTGCGGCCAGGGCAAGTGTCGAAAGTCCCGCCGCAGTGTACTCAGTTGTGAAGCGTGCGGGACCTTTGCGTACCGCACGCTTTCCATTTTGATTAGCCATTGGGTTAATGCATTTAGTGCAGCGTCATCAGCAGTCATGCGATGACGTAAATTTTCAGCCATTGTGCGCGGCGGTGTGCTGTCAGATACGTCGAATCCAGCACGCCGCAGCCGTTCGGTGGCCTTGTGCAAAAGGCGCAGCCAGGGGTCCTGGCGGTGCTTTTCCCAGAGCGTCCATGCCGCCCCGATCAGGCTCGCGGTGACCACCAGTCCAATCAGAACATAGCTGAGGTCTTCCCAACTGGGTGACTCAAACCCCAGGTTGCGCAGCAAATTGAGCTGTCGGTTCTGGGTGTAATTCAAAACCCACTGGTTCCAGCCATTGTTGGCGGCGTCCCACAATGCACGCAAATTGATTGTGAATTGTGGGCTGACACGGCTGAGGGCGTTCGCAATGACGCCGCGGGGCGCTTCCAGTCGCATCAGGCTGCCAGTGCGCCCCGGCGACACGGCCGACGTGGGGTCCACGCGCACCCAACCTTGCTCGGCAATCCAAACCTCAGCCCAGGCATGGGCATCGCTTTGACGAACAGTCCAGAATCCGTCGAGTTGATTAAGGCTGCCGCCTTGATAGCCGGTTACGACGCGGGCCGGCACGGCCATAGCACGCATCAGCAATACAAAGCTCGAGGCAATATGCTCGCAAAAGCCCATCTTTCGGTCGAACCAGAATTCATCGGCGGTGTGTATGCCAAACACACCGGGTTCGAGGGTGTAGCTGTAGCCACCGGTTCGCAGCCGTGTCAAAACGGCATCCACCAGGGTTGCCGTTGTTGACCCGGTGTATTGCGGGTCGCGTCGCAATTGATCGGCCAGTTCTTGCGTGCGGGGATTGAAGTTGGCTGGCAGCGCCAGATAGTCCTGCAAGCCGGTCACCATACGCTGCGGCCCGTGCCGAAAACTGGTATGGCTCTGCGCGGTGTAGCGCACTAGGTCGGTTACCGGGCGATCGGCAATCCATTGGAGGGACGCATTCATTCTTGCGTCGTATCCGGCAATGTTGGGCTTGGTGCTGGCGGCATCCAGCAGCAAAATCCAGGGTCGTTGATTGGCCTCAAGAGTCACTTCGTAGGACACCGGATTACCTTGCACAAGCAACTCGGGGGCGAGTTGGGCGCGTTGGGTAAAGGCCGTCTGCAGTGGCACCCAGTCGCGTCCGTTAAAGGTCGACAGAACCGGTCCGCGGAAATACATATCACTGACGCTCGGAGGCTTGCCCTCAAAGCGTACCCGCATGGCAATGCTGTCGTCCAGTGCCAGACTGGCGATGGTTCCGACCTGCATCGTCGCCGACAGGCCGCTGCGCCCGCTCATTGCGTCGCCGGGCACGCCCCATAGCGGCGCCACCCGCGGGAAAAATACAAACAGTACTGTCATGATGGGCGCGCCGAGCAATGTCATCCAGCCCGCCGTTTTGGCGGCTTGCAAAAGCGACGGGCGTCCAACCGGCATGTGGCTGTTGACCAACGCCGTCAAGAGGCCTAGCAAGCCTAGCAACATGGAAAAGGCTGTCAGCAGGCTTTGCGAGAAAAAAAAGTTGCTCAACAGGGTAAAGAAGCCAAGGAAAAAAATGACAAAACCGTCCCTGCGCGAACGCAACTCCAGTGTCTTGAGGGTTAACAGAATAACGATATAGGTCACTCCTGCATCACGTCCCATCAGTGTTTTGTGGGTGTAAAAGGTTGCGCCAGTGGCTAGCAATAGCAGCCCCAACAACCACCAGCGCGATGGAAGAATCAAGCCGCGTACCGCCAAATTTGCCCGCCAGATCAGCACCGATGCGGCCATGCCGACACACCACAGCGGCAGGTTGCTGGTCTGTGGCGCGATGATCCAGGCAATCACCATCAGCAAGAACAAGGTGTCACGCGCATCGCGGGGAAGGTTTTGCAGTGCTCGCCACATGGTCATGCTCCTGCCAGGGCCAGCGCCTGCAGGCAATTCTTCCTGTGAACTTCGCCAAGGCTGGGTGCAATCTCCTGACCAACCAACCGCAGGCCATATTGCACGCCCTGCTTTTCTGCCAGCAATACCCAGGCACACAGGCGCGAAAGTGCGCGCTCCAGGGCCGGCGCATTCTGCCCGCTGGTTGCAATCCCACTGACGCCGGTATGCGCAATATCGAGCCAGAGTTCAAAGTGCTGCACCTGTTGCGCATCACGGCTGACCAATGCGCCGGTTTGGGCCGTCTTCTTCCAGACCACCTGTTTGAGCGGGTCGCCCCGGCGGTAGGGCCGAATGCCATCAAATTCCCCGGTACTTTGCCTTTGTACCGTTGCAGCGCCGCCAGATCGCGGTTCGCCCGCTGGTAGTGGTGGCGGATGCAGCTCAGGTGCCGGGTAAATCAGAACCTGTGCGGCAGGCCGCCACACCGTCCAGACTCTGAAAGTTCCCAGCGGAAAACGGGTTTCGGCGGTCAGCGCGGGCACCCGGTGCAGACCACGCCCGGGCGGCTGGAAAGCGATCTGAACCCGGCTCGAACCCTGTGCTGGAACGTCGGTCCAACTCCAGTGACTTGTGCCCAGAACCGCCAGGCCAATGCCGTAGCGCGGGGTGCGCCGCTGGCTCAAAATGTTTACGCCAAAAATGACGCTAGCCCCCGCAAATTGTGCGTCAGGCGCTATCAATGTCATAGTAATTCCGCGCAGCGTGCCATGGCATACGTGCATGCCGACGACGGCGCATCCGGTGAGCAAAAAAGTCAGTACGTAGCCCAGATTGAGCTGGTAATTGATTGATGCGATCAGCAATACCAGCAGGGTGATGCCCAGCATGAAGCCAGGACCGGTCGGCAAAATGTACACATTGCGCTGGGTCAGGGTGGTGCTGTCACGGGGTGGAATTCGGCCCTGAAACCAGCGGCCAAGGCGCATCCGGACATGCCGCCAGGGATGCAAAAACGGGTTGGGTAACTTG
Source organism: uncultured beta proteobacterium (assembly GCA_903870065.1). Classification (GTDB taxonomy): domain Bacteria; phylum Pseudomonadota; class Gammaproteobacteria; order Burkholderiales; family Burkholderiaceae_C; genus Allorhodoferax. Next base: position 11,442 of record CAIQBN010000205.1, read on the forward strand.
GAATCACCCATGCCCAGCGGTGGTCCGGCAACACTCACGGCGTGGTCCCAATCACGGCAGGGGAACCGCTGCCAACAGGGCGCGCGACTGCTCCACAGCACCGCGACCGGAGTCGCCCACCGGAATCAGGCGATGGGCAATGGTCTGCGGCAAGATGGCTTGCACGTCATCGGGCGCAACATAGTCGCGCCCACTGAGCAGTGCTTGCGCCTTGGCTGCACGCACGACCGCAATCCCGGCGCGTGGTGATAGGCCTTGCAGGAACCAGCGGCCTGAGCGCGTGGCAGCGATCAGGTCCTGTACGTAATCCAGCAGCGGCGGTGCAGCGTGCACGGCCAGCACCTGCTGTTGCAGTTGCTGGAGCTCGGCCAGTGACAGCAGGCTTGGCAGTCGTTCCACAATGTCCCGGCGGTCAAGACCCTGCAGTAACTCACGCTCTGCCGCGCGGTCAGGGTAGCCCAGCGAGATGCGCATCAAAAAGCGGTCCATCTGTGATTCAGGCAACGCATAGGTACCGAGCTGATCAAGAGGATTTTGGGTGGCAATGACAAAAAATGGCTGTGGCAGCGGCCGTGTCTCGCCTTCAATCGTCACTTGTTTCTCTTCCATGGCTTCGAGCAAGGCGCTTTGGGTTTTTGGACTAGCGCGGTTGATTTCATCGGCCAGCAGCACCTGTGCAAAGATCGGGCCGGGGTGAAAAACGAAGGCTTCCTTGCCGCGTTCGTAGATCGCCACGCCCGAGAGGTCGCTGGGCATCAGGTCAGACGTAAATTGGACCCGCGAGAACTGAAGACCGAAGGTGCGGGCCAAGGCATGGGCCAGCGTGGTTTTGCCAACGCCGGGCACATCATCGATGAGCAGATGGCCGCCTGCGAGCAGGCAGGCCACGCAGTCCTGGATTTGTGACGATTTGCCAACAATCACCGTGTTAAGCTGACTGAGCAGGGATTTGAGTTTGTGTTGTGCGTCCATGTCAGGACGTTACCTGAAAATTTTGATATGCGAGTGCTGTGGTGAACAAGACCGGATACTTTACCCACCCCGATTGCTGGAAGCATGAGATGGGAGCGGGGCACCCCGAATGCCCCGAACGGCTTGACGCAATTGCCAGCAGGTTGTTGACCACTGGGTTGGTTGACGCTCTGGAACTGCGCCAGGCCCCCCAGGCGCCCTTGGTCGACCTCGAACTGGCCCATGGGCGCATGCATGTTGCCGCGTTGCGGGGTCTTACCGACAACCTGCGTGAGGAAATTGAGGCGGGTGGACCGACCCATGCCCAAATCGATCCGGATACCTCACTGAATATCCACACGTGGGAAGCCGCTCTGAGCGCGGCTGGAGCGGCCATCGCTGCCACGGATGCGGTGATTGGCGGCGAACTGGAAAACGCGTTTTGCGCGGTGCGCCCGCCCGGTCACCATGCCTGTCGTGACAAGGCGATGGGATTTTGTTTTTTCAACAATGTGGCAATAGCGGCGCGTTATGCGCTGGAGCGCCATGGCCTCAAGCGGGTGGCCATTGTCGACTTTGATGTGCACCATGGCAACGGCACCGAGAACATCATTGCGGGTGACCAGCGCATCCTGATGGTCAGCTTTTTCCAGCATCCCTTCTATCCCGAGGGTGGTGCACGTTCACAGGCCAGCAACTTGGTCAACTTGCCAGTGCCGGCTTACACCAAGGGCGCGCAGGTGCGCGAATTGATCGAAGCCCATTGGTTGCCCCGTCTGAACGCCTATCGGCCAGAAATGGTGTTTATCAGCGCCGGGTTCGACGCCCACCGGGCCGATGACATGGGGCAAATGGGTCTGGTTGAGGCCGACTATGCCTGGATTACCCGGCAGATCAAAGCCGTTGCGCAACGCCATTCCAAGGGGCGCATCGTGTCTTGCCTGGAAGGCGGATACAACCTGGACGCGCTGGGCCTCAGTGTTGAATCGCACATCCGCGCATTGGCAGCCCTGTGATGGCCGGTGCAGCACATCCATCTTCCCCAAAGCCGATCGATGACTTCGAAGGCTGGCTGAGTGCCTTCACCCGGCCCACCGTGCTGATGGAGTTGGCCGTCCTGGCGGCATGCGTCGGCATTGCCTGGCTGGTGGTCACCATCACGCGCAAGGCACTCGGCCAGGTCGAAGGCAAGTCCATCTGGTTCGGAGCACGCGCAATTGATGGGGTGCTGTTTCCGCTGGTGCTGCTCTGCCTGGGTTACGTTGCGCGCGCAGCGCTGGACCTGTTTGCGACGGTTGCTGTATTCAAGGTAGTGATTCCGGTGCTGGTTGCGCTGGTGGTCATCCGGGTTGGGGTCAAGGTGCTCAATGTGGCATTCAAGCAGGCGGCATGGGCGCGTTCCCTGGAGCACACCATTTCATGGCTGGCGTGGGTTGCCATGGTGCTGTGGGTCAGTGGTTTGCTGCCAGTCGTTTTGAATGAGCTGGATCAGATTAGCTGGAAAGTGGGCGCCTCGACCCTATCCGTTCGAACCATGATTGAAGGCATGTTGACGGCCGGCGCGGTGTTGATCTTCACCTTATGGGTTTCCGCAGCCATCGAGACGCGGTTGTTGCGCTCTGCCACAGGCGGCGAGTTGTCCTTGCGCAAAGCCGTCAGCAACGCATCGCGCGCCCTGCTCATGTTTGTCGGGCTGATGCTGGCGCTGTCTGCAGTCGGCATTGACCTGACCGCATTGTCTGTGCTGGGTGGAGCAGTTGGGGTTGGTATCGGCTTTGGCCTGCAAAAACTTGCTGCCAATTACATCAGTGGTTTTGTTATCTTGGCTGAACGCAGCATGCGCATCGGTGACAGTGTCAAGGTGGACAATTTTGAGGGAGTTGTTACCCAGATCAATGCACGGTATACGGTGGTGCGATCCCAGACCGGACGCGAGTCGATCGTGCCCAATGAGCTTCTGATCACCAGCCGGGTCGAAAATTTATCGTTGGCTGATTCGCGGATTAGCCAGACAACTTCGGTTGCTGTGGGGTATGACAGCGACGTTGAACAGGTGATGCAACTGCTATTGGATGCCGTGCTGGCTCAAGATCGGGTGCTGCGCGAACCTGGACCTGCCGTCAATTTGGCGAACTTTGGTGCCGATGGGCTGGAATTCACCGTGACCTACTGGATGAACGATATTGAAAGCGGGACAGGCAATTTGCGATCGCAGGTCAATTTGGCGATTCTGAAGGCCCTGCGCATCCATCATATTGAAATCCCCTATCCGCAACGCGTTATTCATAGCCGATAATAAAAAGGGTCTTCCAATCGCCGTGAATAGACCGGCGCTAAACTTGCTGCGTGCAAATTTCACGCTAGGGAGTGGGGTGGCACATGTTAAACACGAACAGGTGCGTCATGGTCGACCCAATCAAAAAGAAGCGTGCGGCAAAGAGCGTTAAACAGGCTCTGGACAACACTGGCATCGCGGGTGACGCCGGTGCTGGGCATACCAGAAAGACCGAACAACCGTTTATCGTGGGAGTCGGAGCATCTGCCGGCGGTCTCGAGGCACTGAGCCAACTGTTCCCCAATTTACCAAAAGACCTCGGGCTGACGTATGTGGTTGTGCAGCACCTCTCGCCAACCTACCGCAGCATGATGGCGCAATTGCTGGGCCGCGAAACTACGATGCCGGTCAAGGATATTGAGGACGGCAGTCGCCCCGAGCCCAATACGGTCTATATAACGCCGCCCAATCGCAATCTCACGCTCGCCGCAGGCTGCTTCAAGTTGGTTGTGCCGGCCAAAGAGTCGATGCCAAAGCCATCGGTCAATTTGTTTTTTGCGTCCCTGTCGGAGGAATATTCGGAATCGTGTATCGGCATCATCCTGTCAGGGACCGGCTCGGACGGAGCACACGGTATTCATGCCATCAAGGCCGCTGGCGGCTTCACGTTTTCACAGGATCCGTCCACGGCCAAGTACACCGGCATGCCGCAATCGGCCATTGATACCGGAAGTGTGGACTGGATTTTGCCGCCGGAAAATATTGGGTCAGAGATTGGCTTGATTGTTCAAAATCATGGGCGCATACCCATGGCCACGCAAGCCGCCAACGCCCCTGCATCACTCAAGACCCTGTTGACACGGGTTCGCACCCGTACCAAGGTCGATTTTTCCCAGTACAAAGAGCCCACCTTGTGGCGTCGCATTGAGCGACGCATGGCCGCCAACCATGTGGGCACGTTGCAGGATTACCTGGCCCTGGCCGACGAAAAGCCGTCTGAACTCGACAAATTGTGTAAAGACATACTGATATCGGTGACATCATTTTTCCGGGACACGGAAGCATTTGCCGGTCTGGGACGAGTGGTTGGCAACCTGCTGGCGTCCAAGCAGCCTGGCGAAGACATTCGGGTGTGGGTTGCCGGTTGTGCGACCGGTGAAGAAGCCTACTCGCTGGCGATTTTATTTTCCGAGCAGTTGGGCAACGCATTTGACCAATACCGGATCCAGATATTTGCCACGGACATCGATATGGAGGCGATGGGTCGGGCCCGGCGTGGCATTTTTGCAGCCACCAGCCTGGCGCACATGGAGCGCGATCGACTCAAAGCACACTTTACGCCCCACGGAGACCGGTACGAGATTAACAAGAACCTGCGTGATGTCGTGATTTTTGCGCGACAGGACCTGGTGCAGGATCCCCCGTTTCTGAGATTGGATCTGGTCACCTGTCGTAACGTGCTGATTTATTTCCAGGCGGAATTGCAGGCGCGTTTGTTATCGGTCTTTCATTACGCGCTGAACCCTGGTGGCCATATGTTTTTGGGCAAGTCGGAGAGCGTTTTTCAGCAGGAAGGCCTGTTTGAGGTCGTCGACAAGGACGCCCGTTTGTTCCGGCGAAGCGGATCGCCGGCGCGGCTGCCGATCTTTAGGCCGGACGCCAAATATGTTGCTGCTGCCGGGCTAAACCAGCGCCAGGAGGGAGGGCGGCAGACTGCTTCTGGTTTTGAGCATATTCTGATCGAGGCGGCGGGGCGGCATTTCATTCCGCTGACCATTCTTGTCAACGGCAAGTTTGAAATTCGACACATTCATGGGGATGCCAGCAGCTTTCTCAATATTGCGCCCGGCAAGCCGGCTTTTGATCTCATTTCACTGATCCGTCGGGAGTTGCGAACTGAAATTCAGGTTTTGCTGCGCCAGGCACAGGTCAAGCATGTCGTCGCCTACGGCCGTTCCCGCAATATCAAGTCGCTGGACCCCGCCCGGGCTGTTCGCATTTCTGTGCATCCGGTTCCCGATTCGGGGCATGACTCGCTGTTCATGGTTTGCATTGAGTGGATCCAGTCCGGTGTCAGCAAGGCGCTCGGCGATGACGGCGGCAATGTGACCGACCGGGAGTTGGAGGACGAACTCGCGGCAACCCGCGAGCATCTGCAGACTTTGGTTGAAGAGCTCGAGACCTCCAACGAAGAAATGCAGGCCCTGAATGAAGAGATTCAGGCCTCCAATGAGGAAATGCAGGCCTCCAACGAGGAACTCGAAGCGTCGAACGAAGAGTTGCAGTCCACCAATGAAGAGTTGGCCACGGTTAATGAAGAATTGCAGATCAAGACGGTCGAGATGCAGGAGCTCAATACCGATCTGGAGTGCATCCAGAACAGCGTTGATTACCCGCTTCTGGTGCTCGACAGCAGTCTGGGGCTGTTGCGTTACAACCGGGCGGCAGTGGCACTGTTCAAGCTTGGCGTGCCGCAAGTGGGTCGCAGCATCCGCAATGTTTCGTTGCCTGCTGACATGCCGGATCTGGTTGAAGATGTCCAGCGGGTCATTGAAACCCTGACGCCCATGGACCGTCAAATTGTGAATGCCAAAAAGCGACACTATGCCTTGCACATTGCGCCACTCATGCGCGACCAAAACCGGGTGGCCGGGGCAATATTGCTATTTGCCGACAACACCGTCCTGTACGACACGGAAAAGGCTGCGCGGGAGAATCAGGACCGGCTGCAGGCGGTGATGAGTAACTCGGTGTCGCTAATGGCGGTCAAGGATGCGTCCGGTCGTTACCAATATGCCAATCCGAAATTTGAGCGCAGTTTCGGCTTTGCTGCGGGTCAGGTGGTTGGAAAGACCGATTTTCAAATTTTCCCGCCTGCAGTTTCAGACCTGTTTCGCGAAGCTGAACTGGAATGCATGCGCTTGCGACGTGATATTGATGGCGAGGAAGTGTTGCGCCTGGGGGCAGAGGACCGTCATTTTCTGGTGGTGCGTTTTCCCCTGTTTGATGACGATGGCGCCATTACGGGTGTTTGCTTCCAGGCCACGGACATCACGGAACGCAAACATGCCGAAGACCAGTTGCGCCTGGCTGCCAGAGTGTTTGACCGGGCGGCTGAGGGGGTGGTTATTACCGACACGCAGCAGCAAATTCTGACTGTCAACGACGCATTTACAGCCGTGACCGGTTATGTTCGCGATGATGTGGTGGGACGCAAGCCATCGATCTTGAGTTCGGGTAAACACGACGCGACGTTTTATGTCGACATGTGGGAAAAGATCAATACCAAGGGTTGGTGGCAGGGCGAAATTTGGAACCGCAAAAAGAGCGGCGACTTGTATCTTGAGTGGTTGTCGATCAATACCGTCAAGGATCAGGAGGGCAAGGTCGTCAACTACGTCGCCATGTTTTCTGACATCACCCTGGTTCGCGAGTCCCAGTTAAGAATCGATTTTCTGGCAACGCATGATGATTTGACAGGTCTGCCCAACCGCACACTCTATAACGATCGATTGCGCCTGGCCCTGGCGCGTGCCAGTCGCGCCAAGGACAATTTGGCGGTCATGTTCCTCGACTTGGACAACTTCAAGATCATCAACGATACGCTGGGTCATGAAATGGGTGACCGCTTGCTCAAACAGGCTTCGGGGCGCTTGCTGGAGTGCGTGCGCGCCGAGGACACGGTGGCTCGAATTGGTGGCGATGAATTTGTCCTGCTGCTTGAAGGGTCGGACCGGCGCGAAGCCAGGTTAACTGCCGAGCGCCTGATTCACATGTTATCTGCCAGCTACATGCTCGGCGAACATGAGTGTTTCGTGACGGCCAGTGTGGGGATCAGCATTTTTCCAGAAGATTGCGTTGACCCCAACGGATTGATGCGCAACGCCGATGCCGCCATGTACCGCGCCAAAGGTGAGGGCAAGAATGCCTACCAGTTCTATACCTCCGATCTCGCGGAGCAGGCCAGCCAGCGCATGGTCATCGAGACGGGGTTGCGCAAGGCCATCGAATTGTCCGAACTGGTGCTGGAGTACCAACCGCAAGTCAGTCTTGTGGACAATTCTCTGATTGGTGCGGAGGCGCTTGTCAGGTGGCAACGAGGCAGTGAGTTGGTATCGCCCGGGGTGTTCATTCCCGTTGCCGAAGAAAGTCACCTGATTGTCACCATCGGCGAGTGGGTTTTGAGGCAAGCCTGCCGCCAAATCGTGGCCTGGAAAAAGGCCGGGCTGCCCGCATTCACCGTCAGCATCAACATTTCGGCCCGCCACTTCCGCAAGGCCGACATGGTCGGGGACATGGTTCGCATCGTGGCGCAAGAGGGCGTGCACCCCAGCAATCTGTGCCTCGAAATTACGGAAGGCGTTTTGATGGATATTGAGCGCGCGCACCGCATGTTGTCCGATCTGGTGTCGGCCGGATTTCGGATCAGCATCGATGACTTTGGAACCGGCTTTAGCTCGCTGTCCTACCTCAAGCGATTTCCAATTACCGAACTCAAAATCGATAAATCCTTTGTTGACGGGGTTGTCAAGTCGCCACAAGACCGGGCGATCGTTTCAACCATCGTTGCCTTGGCAGCAAGTCTGGGCATGCGGGTGGTAGCGGAGGGCGTGGAGTCGGCGGATCAAGACAATGCGTTGAGGGACATTGAGGGGGTGCACGGGCAGGGGTTTCTTTATGCACGCCCGATGCGGGCCGCCGCATTTGCCGATTGGCTCCAGTACCACAGCGCCACGGAGCTGGCGCGGACTTGACCATGCCCTTCGAACGCCCTGGCGCGACCCCTGCACCGCCCCCGAACTGCACTGGAGTTCAGGCGAAAGTGAATGCTGATGATGAACGGACCTACACGCTCGACGGCGACGACACGATTGTGGAAGTGACCGGTAGCTGGGACAGCTTTGCGCTGGCAAACAGTGGATCTTCGGTGGTGTCCAGCAATGTGCTGGGCAAGAAATTGGATCGGGTTGTGTCTGGGGATGCGGCGCTGATGTTTGTTCGGACCATGATTCTTTCCGCAAGAACCCTGAACCGGCCGGTCTACCGCACCTACCGCTGCGACTCGCCGGAATTGAGGCGGTTCATGGAGATGACGGTACTGCCGCTGGGCCAACGATCGGTGCGGGTCGTTCATCGTCAACTGTATTGCGAACCAGTTGTGCATCAGGTTCCGATGGAAGGCATGCTGAGTGCGGGTTCCGGTAACTACGTCAAGCGATGCAGCATGTGCAACCGGATTCGAACCCAGGGAATCTGGAGCGAAGCAGATGCTGCAGTGGAAGAAGGTCGCGTTGTTCCTTCTGCCAACCCACTGAAAGTGATTTATGGTGTTTGTCCCGACTGCCTGGCGCGCCCTGCGGTTACCCTTTAAGGCGGTCTGATGTGCGTTTAGTTGTCAATCTCCAATTTCTAACGGTTTACCCGGGGATATAATTGTTAAAAAGCACGATCGTTCTATTTTGTGTGTCATGGCAGTCACGGCGGTGTGGTGAACCTGTGTGCCGCACAGAATAGAATCAAACAGTTGACGTGTACGTCAAGTAGTCCAACCAAGTTATAACCATCTGGAGCGGCAGCAATGAAAGTCCTAGTAAGCGTAAAGCGTGTGGTCGATTACAACGTCAAGGTTCGGGTCAAGTCGGACGGTACCGGCGTCGATATCGCCAACGTCAAAATGAGTATGAACCCGTTTGACGAAATCGCAGTCGAAGAGGCGGTGCGGTTGAAAGAGAAGGGTGTGGTCACCGAGATCATTGCGGTTTCGTGCGGCGTGACCCAGTGCCAGGAAACCTTGCGCACTGCCATGGCCATTGGCGCTGACCGTGCCATTCTGGTCGACACTGCGGTCGAGTTGCAGCCGCTGGCAGTGGCCAAACTGCTCAAGGCGCTGATTGACAAGGAGCAGCCTGGGCTGGTCATCCTAGGCAAGCAGGCTATTGATGACGACTGCAATCAGACCGGGCAAATGTTGGCAGCGCTGGCTGACTTGCCGCAAGGCACCTTTGCCAGCAAGGTTGAAGTCGTGGACGGCAAGGCCCTGATTACCCGTGAGGTCGATGGTGGTTCTGAAACGGTTTCCCTGACGCTGCCCGCTGTCATTACCACCGACTTGCGTCTCAATGAGCCGCGGTACGTGACCTTGCCCAACATCATGAAGGCGAAAAAGAAGCCACTCGAAACCTATACCCCGGAAGCCTTGGGTGTGGACGTGGCACCACGTATCAAGACACTCAAGGTCGTCGAGCCTGCCAAGCGCAGCGCCGGTATCAAGGTGCCCGATGTGGCGACGCTGGTCGCCAAATTGAAGACCGAAGCCAAGGTAATCTGAAGCCGAGCGCACCGAGCGCCATTGCGTGAAGTGCACCAGTCAGCCCTGAACCGATCAACCTGTTTAATTGGAATAAGAAAATGACCTCTCTCGTTATTGCCGAACACGACAACACCTCCGTGAAGGGCGCAACGCTCAACACCGTCACCGCCGCGCTCCAGTGTGGTGGCGACGTGCACGTGCTGGTGGCGGGCAGCAATGCCGCGGCTGCCGCTGCCGCTGCCGCTCAAATTGTGGGCGTGGCCAAGGTGCTGCATGCCGATAGTGATGCCTTGGCACACGGGCTTGCGGAAAACGTCACCGCCCAGATCGTGGCGATCGCTGGCGGCTATAGCCATATTCTGTTTCCGGCCACGGCCGGGGGCAAAAATGTGGCCCCCCGCGTGGCTGCCAAGCTCGATGTCGGTCAAATTTCGGACATCACCAAAGTCGAGAGCGCCGACACGTTTGAGCGACCAATTTATGCGGGCAATGCCATGGCCACGGTGCAAAGCACTGACGCCACCAAGGTTGTTACCGTGCGCACAACCAACTTTGACCCCGCTGCAGCCACCGGTGGCAGTGCCGGTGTCGAAACGCTCGCCGCCGTGTCTGCGAGTGCACAGTCGAGTTACCTCGGGTCGGAAATTGCCAAAAACGACCGTCCTGAACTCACTGCAGCAAAGATCATCGTGTCAGGCGGACGTGCCTTGGGATCTGCGGAAAAGTTCAATGATGTATTGACACCGCTGGCGGACAAGCTCGGTGCTGCCATTGGCGCCAGCCGCGCTGCGGTGGATGCCGGCTATGCAGCCAATGACCTGCAAGTGGGCCAGACCGGCAAAATTGTGGCACCCCAACTCTACATTGCGGCAGGCATCAGCGGTGCCATTCAGCACCTTGCCGGCATGAAGGACAGCAAGGTGATTGTTGCAATCAACAAGGACCCAGAGGCACCGATATTCAGCGTCGCAGACTACGGTCTGGAGGCCGACCTGTTTGTGGCAGTGCCTGAACTGATTGCGGCGCTTTAAGCGCGAACCGTGAAAGGGCATCGCTTGCGATGCCCTTTTTTTTCGTGTGCAGTTGATTTATTTTTTGTTGTTACTTACGGAGTCAATCATGAGCTATGTCGCCCCTGTCAAGGATATGCTGTTCAACATTGAACACTTGGCCAAGATCAGCCAGATCGCGCAAATTCCCGGATTTGAAGACGCGGGTTTGGACACCGCCCAGGCCGTGCTGGAAGAGGCGGCCAAGTTCAGCGAAGGCGTGCTGGCACCATTGAACTGGGAGGGCGACAAGAACCCCACCAGCTGGAAAGACGGCGTGGTCACCGCAACCCCGGGTTTCAAAGAGGCGTTTGCGCAATTCGCTGAAGCCGGTTGGCAGGGTCTGCAACACCCCGTGGACTTTGGTGGCCAGGGTCTGCCCAAGACGATAGGTGCGGTTTGTGGCGAGATGCTCAACAGTGCCAACATGAGCTTTGCACTGTGCCCTTTGCTCAGTGATGGAGCAAGTGAAGCGCTGCTGACCGCAGGCTCCGACGAACTCAAGGCCGTCTATCTGGAGAATCTGGTGAGCGGCAAATGGACCGGCACCATGAACCTGACCGAGCCACAGGCCGGCAGTGACCTGGCAGCGGTGCGCACCCGCGCCGAGCCCTTGCCCGATGGCACTTTCAAGATTTTTGGCACCAAAATTTTCATCACCTGGGGCGAACACGACATGGCCGAGAACATCGTCCATCTGGTGCTGGCCCGCGTGCAGGGCGCGCCAGAAGGTGTGAAGGGCATCAGCCTGTTCGTAGTGCCTAAATTCATGGTCAACCAGGATGGCTCCCTGGGTGCACGCAACGACGTGCATTGTGTCAGCATCGAGCACAAGATGGGTATCAAGGCCAGCCCCACGGCCGTGCTGCAATTTGGCGACAACGGCGGCGCTGTTGGCTATCTCGTGGGCCAGGAAAACCGTGGCCTGGAGTACATGTTCATCATGATGA
>CAIQBN010000206.1 GCA_903870065.1 uncultured beta proteobacterium
GACATCAATGGTGACGGTCTTACCGACATGATTATTGGTACCCAGTCAAGCAGCCCGGATGCGACACGCACCGCCGCCGGCCGCAGCTACGTGGTGTTTGGCAAGGCCAACGGCACCACGGTGCAAGTCTCGGACATCCTGCTGGGCGATGGTGGCTTTGTTATCAACGGGCAGTGCGCCAATGATTTGAGCGGGCGCAGTGTGTCGGCAGCCGGTGATATCAACGGTGACGGCTTTGACGATCTGCTGATTGGCGCGATGCAAGGTGACTCGGCGTCATACGGAGTGGATTCAGGTAGCACTTATGTCCTGCTGGGTGGTTCCCGGTTCGCCACTAGTGTCGACTTCCTTGGTACCACAGGTGATGACACCCTTAACGGCAGCGCAACAACCAGCAATATCAGCGAAACCTTTATGGGGGGGCGCGGTGTTGACGCGATGACGGGTGGCGGTGGCGCGGATGTGATGTTTGGCGGGGGCGGCAACGATATATTTGTGTTGAATGCCGACAACATCGCAAAACTGTCCGCCGGTATAACCGACGGCAAGCTGGCTCGGGTGGACGGGGGTACGGGTCTGGACACCTTGCGGGTCATGGGCGGTGCAAGCCTCGACCTGACCGCGATTGCCAACGTGGGCGCCGGCACGCCGGACGGATTCAGTCGGATCGAAAGCATTGAGAAGATCGACCTTGCTACCGACACCGCGGCCAACACGCTGACGCTGCGGGTCAAGGACGTGATCGATATGTCCGGCATGAACTTGTTCAACGTCAACGGCACTGCGGCGGCGGATACTTTCCATCAACTGATGGTGAAGGGCGATGCGGGTGACTTTGTGAATATTGGATTGTCTGGTTGGACTGCGACAGGTACGACATATACCGATGCAACCGACAGCAACCGCACCTACAAGGTCTATCAAGACAGCGCTGCCCATGCCCAGTTGTTGATCGACAACACCATCGTCACCGCCAGCCACGTGATCTAAGGCCGTCATGTCGGCCAAGCCTTCGATCTACTACGCCTGCACGCTACCGGTTCGCGCCGGTGGCGAGTTGGTCAACTTTCAGCATGTGGCATCCCTGCGCAAGCAGGGTTTGCGGGCGTTTGTGTTGCTAGACCCAGCCTCAAAGGTAGCGGTGCCTAGCCAGCCGTATTCGGTGCCGATGGTGCATTGGGGCGAGCATGTGGCGTTTTCGCCAGATGATTGGTTGGTGGTACCAGAGGTGATGCCACCTCAAAGCTTTGAGCACCTGGCCACGTTGCCATGCCGCTTGGTCATTCACAACCAAAACCCGTTCTACACGTTTCGTGGTTTTGTGGATGTGGTCAGCATGAATGCCTACCGCTTGGCCGGGGGCTTGTGTTGCAGCCAGTTCACGCGCGACACTTTGCTTCGTTGGGGGTCAACCACCGACTGGCAGGTGGTGCGCCCCATGGTGTTGCCACACTTTGCACAGGCCGCCACGCAGGCCACCCCAATGCACCAAATTGCCTATATGCCGCGCAAGCGCCCGGCCGATGCAGCAGCTCTGAAAACGCTGTTTCGGGCGCTCTTCCCGGAGCATGCGCAGGTGCCATGGGTCGAGATCAACAACATGACACGCCCACAGGTAGCGCAGGCTTTGGCCCAATCGCGGGTGTTTGCCAGCCTAAGCCGCGACGAAGGCTTGGGGCTGCCGCCACTAGAAGCCATGGCCGCCGGTTGTCTGGTGTGTGGCTTTGACGGTGGCGGCGGCAAAGAGTACGCAACCCCTGAAAACGGCTACTGGGTGGCAGAGGGTGATATCGAAGGCTTTGCCCGCGCCCTGCATACCGCCCTGATGCTGGATGCGAGTGCGCAAGATGCTATTACTTCTGCAGCTAAAGCCGCAGCAGCGGCCTACAGCGAGGCCAACTTTGATCGCGAACTGGCCAGTGCATGGCAGCACTTGCTAGGGCAACAAGCGCACGCTTTTCAACTGCCCAAAGTGCCAAGCGAGAGGGGTGAGGCATGAATCAGATCAATCACCTGGCGCAGGC
>CAIQBN010000207.1 GCA_903870065.1 uncultured beta proteobacterium
ATTGCATCGGCAATGATCTTGCCAATGGTCTCATCGCTGTTAGCAGAGATGGAACCGACCTGGGCGATTTCCTTGGACGTGGTGGTGGCCTTGGAAGCCTTCTTCAGCTCTTCGACCAGGGCTGTAACAGCCTTGTCGATACCGCGCTTCAGGTCCATGGGGTTCATGCCAGCCGCCACGTACTTCATGCCTTCGTGCACGATGGCTTGTGCCAGCACGGTAGCGGTGGTGGTGCCGTCGCCAGCGATGTCGGATGTCTTGGAAGCAACTTCCTTGACCATCTGCGCGCCCATGTTTTGCAGCTTGTCTTTGAGTTCGATTTCCTTGGCCACGGACACACCGTCCTTGGTCACGGTGGGGGCGCCGAAAGAACGCTCCAGAACCACGTTACGGCCCTTGGGGCCCAGGGTCACTTTGACCGCGTTGGCCAAAATATTTACGCCTTCAACCATGCGGGCGCGGGCTTCGCCGCCGAAAATTACGTCTTTTGCTGCCATGTTTGGCTCCTAATGTGAGTTAAATTTGGTGCTAGCCCTCGCAGCCACTGCGTAGCTAGCTATTGAATTGATAGTGATTACTTTTCGACAACCGCAAACAGGTCGTCTTCCTTCATGACCAACAGTTCATCACCGTCGACCTTGACCGTCTGCCCGCTGTACTTGCCAAACAAGACACGGTCACCCACTTTGACGTTCATTGTCAATAATTCACCCTTGTCGTTTTTCTTGCCAGGACCCACAGCCAAGACTTCACCTTGATCAGGTTTTTCAGCTGCGCTGTCAGGAATGACGATGCCAGAGGCAGTCTTGGTTTCGTTTTCGACGCGCTTAACAATCACGCGATCTGCCAGAGGACGCAGTTTCATGGGGAATCTCCTAGGTGTTGAAACATTATTAAAAATACGTGTGCCAACCGCATCTTCAGCGGGCATGCACAAACATGCGGCAACGTTTGGTGTTAGCACTCAACGTCGACGAGTGCTAATGATAAGGGCATTTCCAGGGTATTCAAGGGCGTCGGCGTGTCGCAGATGTGCAGAAAGTTGAAATTACCGGGATTCAAGTAGTCCTGGTCGGGTTTTTGGCCTTGAACGCGTTGAAAGAAAGCGCTGGTCAGTGCCGGATAATCTCTATAAGCTTGCAATGGTAGTAACTGTAATCTGGGAAGATCAAGCCATCTCATGGCAGCGACAGAAGGGCACATGGCGAGCGCAACTTACAGTGAATTGGGTATCGGCGTGTTTGGTCCGGAATGGCTCGGCCCCATGTTTGACCAAATGCCCCATGCGGTTGCCTATTGCCGCCTTGAGTTCGCAAATGATGTTGCGAACGACTTTACGGTCCTCTACGCAAACCCCGCTTTGCATGCAATCGCGGGTCGGACCTCGATTGCGGGGACGCGGATCAGTGCATTGATTCCGGCATTGTCCACAAAAGACCCTGATTTTTTTGCTCTATACGAAAGGGTGGTTCGCAGCGGATGTGCGGAAACCCTGGAGTGTTTTGTGACGTCATTGAGGCAGTGGGTTTCTGTGTCAGCGTACACGCCGCAGGCAGGCCACTTCATTACCGTTTTGAATGTCACCACCACATCGAAGAGGGCTGAGGCGGCATTGGCTGCGAGTGAGCGCAGACTGCGTGCTGTTGCCGAATCGTCACCCGTTCCTCTTGCGCTCAATGACCGCAATGGAATTGTCACCTACATCAATCGCGCCTTTCAAAATGTCTTTGGTTATTTGCCGAGTGACATTCCCACCTTGCAGTCGTGGTGGGCGGCGGCTTACCCTGACGAACTGTACCGCGCCTGGGTTATTCAAACCTGGCAGAGTCGGGTTGATATGGCAGCCAACACTGATGGGCAATTTGAACCTCTTGAAGTGACCGTTCGCTGCAAGGATGGACAGGACAAGTTTGTTATTGCACAGTCGGCATCCCTGGGTCAGGGAGATGATGATCCGTACCTTGTCACATTGTTTGACGGTACAGACCTGATTCTTGCGCGCCAAGCTCTTGAAAAGGCCCGGCATTTTGCCGAGGGGGTCATCAATTCCGTGGGCGAAGGGCTCTATCTCAACGACCTTGATGGAAGGGTGACCTATATCAACCCGGTTGGTGCGAAGTTGCTGGGCTACCAATCCCATGAGGTGGTGGGAAAAATTGCACATGACCTGTTTCATTACAAGCGGGCCGACGGTAGCCATTTTCCGCAGGAGGACTGTGCGATTCAAAAAACCGCACGTTCGGGCTGTACCCAGACCTCTGGCAACGAGTTATTTTGGCGTAAGGACGGGAGTAGCTTTGCGGTGCAGTTTGTCAGTGCGCCGCTGATGGAGGATGGCGTACTCATCGCGGTGGTCGTCACGTTTCGCGATATTACTGAACACAATGAAGTGGTGGCAGAGCTGCGGCGCAGCCATGATCTGCTAAGCAAGTTGTCTGACCAGGTGCCTGGAGTCTTCTATCAGTTCAATATGGGACCTACAGGCACTTTTTCAGCGCCGTTTACGAGCAGCGGGGTGATGGATATTTTCGGCCTGTCGCCAGCACAGGTCAGCAACGAAGCGCATCAGATTTTCGATCGCGTTGTGGCCGAGGATCGCGACGCGTTCGTTGCCTCCATATTGGTCTCCGCAGAGGCGATGGGCAATTGGGTCCAAGAGTTCAGGGTGCGGTTGCCAGATGGGACCGTCCGTTGGCGCGAAGGTCGCGCGCGCCCTGAGCGCGAGGCCGACGGCGGTGTGACGTGGTATGGATTTATCGCCGACGCGACAGACCGGATGGAGGCCAAACATCAACGGCGACGGATGAATGAAAGCTTGGAGGCGCGCGTGGTTCAGCGCACCAATGAACTCCACATCGCATTGATGGCAGCAGAAAAGGCCACGCGCAGTCGCGGCGAGTTTTTGGCGAAAATGAGTCATGAAATCCGCACCCCGCTCAATGCGATGATGGGCATGACCTACATGGCGCTGCGCTCCAATCCCGGTGCCAAGGAGCGCAGCTACCTTGAGCGTATCCATATCTCCGGGGGAACTTTGCTGGGAATCGTGAACGATATTCTCGACTTTTCCAAGATAGATTCCGGCAAGCTCACACTGGAGTCGTATGACTTTGATCTGAACCAGACATTGCGCGAAGTGGTTCAGTTGGGCGAGAGCAAGGCACAGGAAAAAGGCCTGAGTTTTGTGTTGGATGTACACAAGAGTGTTCCGCGTCGCATATCCGGCGACCCGTTGCGGCTGGGGCAGGTGCTGGGCAATTACGTTAGCAATGCGATCAAGTTCACGGAGCGGGGCGGTATCACGGTTCGTGTACAAATACGGGATCGGGGCCGCAGGGAGGAACATGCGTCCAATGATCACTTCACTCTGTGCTTTGAGGTTGAGGACACCGGCATCGGCTTGAGTGAAGAGCAAAGATCACGCCTTTTTCAGCCCTTTGAACAGGGCGACAACTCAATTACTCGCAAATTTGGTGGGACCGGCCTGGGACTGGTCATTAGCAAACAACTGGCAAACCTGATGGGTGGCGAAGTCGGTGTCTGGAGCCAGGTTGGCGTAGGCAGCATGTTCTGGTTCACTGCCAGATTGCGTCCCGCAATGGGTGTTGTTTCCCAATCGCCAGACAACAATCCCGCCGTGGACGACACGGGTTTACTTCGTGGTGCGCAAATTTTGGTTGTGGATGACAACGAATTCAACCGAGAAGTCGCCAAATTGTTGCTAGAAGACGTCGGGGTGCAAGTGACGATGGCCAACGACGGAGCGCAGGCGCTGGAAGCTCTGACCGAGTGCCGATTTGACTGCGTACTGATGGATGTGCAAATGCCGGTGATGGACGGAGTGGAGGCGACCCGCCAAATTCGAGCCGACTCCAAGACAGCGGATTTGTGCGTGATTGCCATGACAGCGAATGTTATGGCGGAGGACCGGGAGCGCTACCTAAAAGTAGGTATGAATGATGTGGTGACAAAACCGATCGAGCCGGACTATTTGTATGCAAGCCTGCTAAAGTGGTTGGGGATGGCGCTCACTGGGCGCAGCAACGTGAATCCGAGGGAACCGGACGCAGCGCGCGGGCATCACGCCAGTGTGGTAATTAATACCGGGGTGGCCAGCGAGCCGGTTTGGGATATTTCCATTCTGACTCAGAGCGTCGGCAATGACCAGCGGACGCATCAGCGACTGATTGAAAAGTTTCTTCAAGGCGCACGCGAACAGACGACCTCTCTCTTGGATGCAGTGGCCAGGGGCGACTGCAGCGCAGCAGCCGATGCAGCTCATAAGTTGAAATCGTCTTCACGAGCGGTGGGTGCGATCCGCCTGGGAAGCAGTTGTGCAGCGGTCGAGCTGGCAGGGCGTGCCGGGGATCTGGACGCCTGCCGGACTGGCGCCGCGGAGTTGAATCAAAGCTTTATCGCAGTGGACCAGGCGATTGGCGATTGGCTTTTGGCCAGAAAGTCAGCGTAATTGATATGGAAAATAGTGGAACCGTCCTGGTGGTTGATGACTCTGACTTTCAGTGCGAGTTGATCGGGGCGCAGTTGGCTGATCTCGGCTGGCGCAATGTCTTGTTCGCCGACAGCGGCAGGGCTGCGCTGGAACTGTTTGACCGGCACCGTAAATCCATCCGATTGGTTATCAGCGACCTGTCAATGCCTGATATGGATGGGCTGATTTTGATGCGGCATCTGGCACAACGTAACTTGGACGCGGCCATTGTGCTGATATCTGGCGTGACGGAGGAAATACTCAATAGCGCAGCTGGCTTGGCTAGCGCGCACGGACTGGATTTGCTTGGTGTGTTGGCCAAGCCAAGCACGACCCATCAACTCCGGGAATTGCTGGATAAAATTCCCGCCACCCCGTCACGCCGACCACCGGGTGGTGGCGCAGCGTTGACCCCGCAACGACTGCGGGCTGCCCTGGCAGATGGGCATTTTTTGCCTTGGTATCAACCCAAGGTCGACTCACGAACTGGTAAGCCGGTGGGTGTCGAGGCGCTCGCGCGCTGGCCGCTGGCAATTGACGGACCGATAGGACCGGCAGAGTTTGTGCCAGCCATTGAAGAAGCTGGCTTGTCCGACGAGTTGTTTTTTTCCATCGTTCGGACTGTCGTTTCAGACATGACGCGCTGGCGTGCCCAGGGCATCGACATCAAAGCCGCTATCAATTTATCCATGGACAGTGCGCTTAATTTGTCGATGCCTGAGCAACTCAGCCAGATCGTCTTACTGGGTGGCTTGCAACCCGGTGACTTTGTCATTGAAGTCACAGAAAGCCGTTTAATGGTCGAGAGATCGGTCGCAATGGAGAGCCTGACACGTCTCTCGTTGATGGGTTTTACACTCTCTATCGATGACTTCGGAACAGGTTACTCTAGTCTGGTACAACTTATCGATCTGCCATTCAGGGAACTCAAGATTGACAGTAGTTTTGTGCAGCGTGCAAGTCTTGAACTCAAAGCAAAGACCATCTTGCGCATTGCCGCGTCGCTGGGTGTGAATTTGAGTATGGGGGTGGTCGCGGAAGGAGTGGAGACCGCCGAGCAACTTGACATTGTGCGGGATTCAGGATGCAACACTGTCCAAGGTTATTATTTCGCCAGACCCATGCCATTTTCCGTTTGCACGGAATGGTTGAGCCAACGGTCGCTAACGCACCAATAATCGTACGAGTCTATGGAAAACGATCAAAATTCACATGGCGGACATGTCAATCAGCCCCATCGCCCCGGGGCGGTTTGGTTTCTGATTCCCGTTCTGCTCATCGTGGTTTCAGGGCTGCCAATGTGGTTGGTTAGCCCTTGGGTGCAATGGTTTTCGGTGGTCACCGTGGGTGTTCTTTCTGGTGTGACCGTGTGGTTTTTTGTGGGCCGCGCGCGCGCCATCGATACCAACTTGCAACAAGCTCAAGCTGAGCGAGACGCGCAGCCCAAAGATAGTGACCTGGCAACGCTACTAGGCGATGTGTTGCCTGCCTGGCAACACCACATTGCGATTGTGAAGACCCAAACTGAAACCGCGGTCGTTCAGCTCACTACCAGTTTTGCAAAGGTGATTGATGAGTTTGAGTTGGCCGGAATTGGAGGCGGTCGCGGTGTTGCTGAAAGCAAGGACCGGACAATTACTCTACTGGCATTGTGCGAGCGGGAACTCCAGCCAGTCGTCGCGTCGCTCACCAGCATGATCGAGGGCAAGGATGTCTTGTTGAACAATATCCGAAACCTGGCCAAAGGTACGCTGGAGTTGCAGGCAATGGCGGCCGATGTCGGAAGCATTGCCGCTCAAACCAACTTATTGGCCTTAAATGCAGCAATCGAAGCAGCGCGAGCCGGGCCGGCGGGTCGGGGATTTGCAGTTGTCGCGTCAGAGGTTCGCATGCTATCCCAGCGTTCCGCTGAAACCGGGAAGCGCATTGCCGAGCGGGTTGGCCATATTGCATCCACCATGACCGACACGATGTCAGTTGCCGAAGACGCTACGGCACAGGACAAGCATGCCGTAGCCTTATCGGGAGACTTGGTGGAGCATGTGCTGGGCCATGTCCGAAAACTGGGCGATTCGGCAGATTTGATGCACCAGCATGGCCTGGTGGTGCGCAGCGAAGTTGAGCAGCTATTGATGTCCATGCAGTTTCAAGACCGGGTATCCCAAATACTGGAGGGTGCTGCGAACAACATACAACAAATGCGGCAGTCACTAGAGCAAACACCACCGGTGCAATGGCCCACGTCCGGGGAGTGGCTGGAGGCATTGAACAAGACCTCCAGGATGAACGACCAAATCTACTAAGCCGGAATCGGCCACAATCTCACCATGAATGAAAGTGCACAAAAAGTGACCTCCAAGCCTTTGCCAGCGCGCAGCATGTTGAAGGTGCTGTTGGTGGACGATGACGCATTCCAGTTGGACATCATGTCTGAAATGCTGCGAGCCATCGGTGTCAATGATATTGTCTGTGCGAGCAGTGGCACAGAAGCGTTGCGCCAACTTTCGGGCAAGAATCCTGGTGTTCACCTTATGCTTTTGGACTTGCATATGCCGGGTATGGATGGATTTCAGTTTATGGAGTCCTTGGCACGGGTTGGTTTTGCCGGGTCGTTAATTATTGTTTCCGGGCAAAGTGATGATGTGATGCATGCTGCAACCTTGGTGGCACAGTTGCGCCGTTTCACACTACTCGGCTCGGTTGCCAAGCCGGTGGAACGCAGGGCACTGACTGGGCTGGTTTCACGGGTTTGCAGTTAGTCGCCTTTTTGCACCGAAGCCGAGTGTCCTTAGTTCAAAATTTTCTGCAATTCGGGTGCATTGGACACGTCCAATTTCGAAAATATCTTCGCCCGGTGCGCTTCGACAGTCCGATAGTCAATCGGGCGTTCTGAGTCGCGCTTGCTCAAGGCGGCCGCGATTTCCTTTGCGGACTTGCCCTCGGCTACCAAGGGCGCAATTTCTCTTTCTCGTTCAGTGAGACGTGACCATTTTTCTTTGACGGACTGTGACTCCCGGCGCTGGATGGCAATTGCCCTTGCCTTGTCTTGTGCCGCCTGAACCGTGCTGAGCATGGTCGTTTCAGAGCATGGCTTTTGCAGCCAGCTCACCGCTCCGTCTTGCATGGCGTTGACAGCGTCCGGAATTGTCCCGTGGCCTGATAGAAAGACGACCACCAGCGGGCTGCTTCGGTCCCTCAACTCGCGAAATACTTCCAGTCCGCTCATCAGTCCGAGCTGACCGCTTACATCATCAAGTCGAAGGTCCAAAATTGCAACGCCGCTGGCATCTGTGTGGGCGTTTTCTAGAAATGCTTCACCCGACTCGAAAGCTTGAACCGCAAAACCATCCAATCGCGCCAGCAGAAGTGCCGCAAGCGACTTTCGCATCGGCTGGTCGTCATCAACGATGTAAAGGTTCAAGTTATTTGGATTCATGGTTCGATCGGAATGTAAATGGAAAACTGGGCACCACCTCCTGACCGGTTGGCGAACTCGATGCGCCCGCCATGCAACTCCATGGTGGTTCGGCATATATTGAGGCCTAAGCCCAATCCATCTGCCTTGGTGGTAAAGAATGGTTGGAATAGTGACTGACTGACAGCATCGGTGAGTCCAGGTCCGCGGTCGCATACACGCACAAACACGCGATCGCCTTCACTGCCGGTTTCAATTGCGACCTCGCGCAACTTCAGCGGGCGGTCATGCATGGCTTGCATTGCATTGAGCACCAGATTTAGGATCACTTGTTCAAGCAGCACGCGGTCTGCCTGAACGGTTGGCAATTTTTCAGCCAAACGGGTCGTAATCCGTGATTTTTGATGGCGTGCCTCAGGGCGCATCAGGGATATGACGTTGGTGACAATGTCGTTGATGGCACACGGCTGAAAGCCAGGGGTATTTTGTCTGACGAAACCACGAATGCGGTTGATGATTTCCGCTGCACGTTGAGCCTGCTCACTGATGTCATTTAACGTCTCATTGAGCAATGGCGTCAGACCCTTGGCCGAAAAGCCCTTCGCCGCACCGGAGTAGTTCACTAGTGCCATTAGCGGTTGACTGAGTTCATGCGCCAGTGTGGACGCCATTTCACCCATATTCGCCAGTCGACCGGTGCGCTGCATTTGCGTGGCGTGCATCCGTTGTTGCTCATCGGCCCTCTTTTGCGCAGTGATGTCGACCATCGAACTCATCCAACCGGTGTGTTGTCCGCCGGCGTCAATTAGCGGGGCAGTAAAAATCACGACGTAAAGATCATGCCCTTGGCTATGGCGGAAGCGCGACTCATACCCTGTCAGCGCTGCCTGCCCTTTGAGCGCAGCCTCGTTGTCGGCCCAGTGCTTTTCTGTCTCCTCCGGGTGCCAATACGGATAGGGTGGCAGGCGTCCCAACAGTTCATCGGCTTTGTAGCCAGTGATCTCACACAAAGCCGGGTTGACATAAATGACTCGGCCGTCCAGATCGCGCGCCCGCATTCCGGTCTGTAGCGAGTCTTCCATTGCCTTGCGAAATGAGTCCGCTTCGGCTAAATCGCGTGTGCGCTCGCTAACCCGCGTTTCCAGTTCACTTCGCGAGCGGCGCAGATCGTGCATACGGGTCTCGCGTTGACGCCAGAACAGACTGCCAAATAGCAAAGCGGCTGACAGCAGACTTGCCAGGGCGATCGCAACCCAACGCACTTGTAAGGCTGATGCGAGATCGGCGGTCACCATCAGTGTCCACTCAAACTCGGGCAACTGTTCGGTCAGCGCCAGATAGTGCTTTTTTTGGACCCCAACTCCCATGGACAAACGACTAGGAAGAGTCCCTGAATCTGCCGTGAGATCCCAGTCTGTACGTACAAATGATTTCATACCACCTCCCGGCTCCACTCCGTATTGCCGGGTTCGGTGGAGTTCGCTCAAGTCGTCTTCACTCAGTGGTCGGCTTGCTGTATAGAGTTGCTCCGGCATGGAAGTTAAGAGCACTATCCCCCGCTTGTCGATTAAAAAATAGGGGCTTTGCGCTTGCAGCCAGGTCTTTTCCACATCGGCCAAAGTAACCTTGATCGCCATCACACCGCTGACTGTGTCGCCATCTTGAATCGGTGTGGCAAAGAACAATCCGGGCTTGCCGGTGGTTGTCCCCACGGCATAAAAAAAGCCGAGTCCACCGGCACGTGCTTGTTCATAGTAGGGGCGGTAGCGGTAGTTGTCGCCCTTGAATGTCAGTGAATCCTTCCAGTTGCTGGCCGATAGCACCCAGCCGTTGGTATCCATAAGGTACAGGGCCTCTGAGCCTACGCGGCGATTGATGTCCTCGAGGTAGACGTCCACATGGTCACTCAACTCATTCAAAGGCCGGATGTTGAGCAAATGGGAGATCCCAGTTTGCGAGTTGCTGTTCGCGGGAATGGATTGCTGGGCAGCAATAAGCAGGTTGGTCACATCGCTTTGCCTGGCGCTGGTAAAAGGAATGTGCTTAAAGTGCGCAACCGAGCCACGCAATGTCAGTGCCTGTACTTCCAGGTTGCGTTGCATGGACTCGATCAGCTGATTAACTTCCCGGCGTGACGCCCACTCGCCGACCAGTGTCAAAGCGCCGATCCACAAAACCGCGGCTCCCGTCCACGCAACGACTACCGACAGTTTTCCATGCATGGAAAACAGGGTGGGGGTGCGCGATGGGGTGACGGGCATAAAGGAGGCGTTGTCGGTCGTGTGGAGGGTATTTTCGTCGACCTTAGATGGAACAATTCGAGCGGCTTACGAACGGCCTGCGCTCTTGCCTGCAGCCACCGGTACCAACAACTTGCCGTAGCGGGACATCCCCAGCGTGTCAGTGGGATTCTTGATCTCTTTCCAGACTGCATGGTACGAGCCTTCCTGCAATTCATCCAGATGGTTCAGGATGCAGCTCTGCAATGCCGCTACGAGTTTTCCCTTTTCACCATTTGGCTTAAAAGGCCGGGTTACGAGCAGATTGGGCGCTGCGAGGAATGGCAGGCTGTGGGCCCCCAGATTGACGTAGTTTCGCTTGACGATGGCAAACGGCTGTGGGGCTGCGAGGTCATATTCCGCCAGCATCAGTCCGCTGTTGCTTGCGTGCTTTCCAATCGGAGGATAGGGCCAGCCGCCGGTGGTGAAGACCGCTTGAACATTTCCAGCATTGAGTTGCGTGATGGCTTGCTCGTCGGTGTCCGCCAGTACGAATTGCATTCCATAGCCTAGTTGCTTTTCGAGTGATTGGCCGAGTAGTTGGGCTGAGCCGACCAATGCTACCTTGGCCCCCTTCAGGTCAGAGAACTTGCGATACACCTTGGTTTCCGATCGAAGAGAAATCCACCCTGATCCGCCGATCTTGGAGCCCGCTGCTTGGGTTACGATGTGCAGTAGGTTGACATGCATCGGCGCGACGGCCTGGAGTTCCTTGATGTTCTCGTCGCCCTCTTTGCCCATTTTTTGGACCAAGTCAAGTTGGGCGAACCCAATGTCGGCCTCGCTGGCAGACAGTGCAATCAAGTTTTGCAATCCTCCGGTGCTGGGAACCTGGCACAGGCTTGCCACATTGCCGCACACCTTTTGCAGATCACGTGCCAGTCGGGTGTAGACGCCGTTGGCGGGGCCGGTCGCGACACGCAATCCGCACTCGGCCTGGGCTTCCTGAGCGGTACTGACTAGCGTCGTGGCAAAGAGAGTAATGCCTATTGAAATGTGCTTGATGGTGACAGTTTTCATCGTGAAGTCTCCTTGTGGTTAGCGAACGGTAAGCGGGGCAGGCGGCAGCGGGGATACGGATGTGTTGGTGGCTTCGCCGGTATGGTGTCCAGTCAACCAGATAGCTACCGCTATGGCGATGAAGACCAGCGAACTGAACCAACGTAACGCGTTCCAAAATTTCATTGCAGACTCCTGTTGGGTTGTGGGTTGGTGATGGTGGTGCGGGCATGTCGGACCGATAGCTCTTCCATTGGGTCCAGAGCGGTGTCGGCAAGGTAGTTGCGAGTTGGTGCGTTAATGGCGCGCATGTCAACGTCCAATTCGGCAAAGACCATGTTGAAACGGTTTTGCACCGAGCGCAGTGCCTCATCAGACAATAGGTCTTCCAGCAGGTCTTGCACTTCTGACGGGTTAAGCGCTGCCATCACCACTTGGCCAGCTTTGGCAAATTCCCACTCAAACACCTTCTGCTTGACTTGTGACCGAAATGCCTCAAGCGCCTGGTGTGCCTCCTCCAACCGGCCAATGTTGGCCTGGTAAAAGTGATCCATTCGGGCGATTGCACGCTCCTGCCTGTCCAGTACGTGATGGGGGGCCTTGTTTTTACGTTCTTGCACCATTTGCCGCATGGACTCGATGTTGGCGCCGATCGTGACGAGCGCATGACGGAAGGATTGGAGTCTCTCTTCTCGGCGCAGGCAATCGTTTTGCAATTGCTCAATCGGGTTATTGCGGGCCTCGGACTTGCGCAGTTGCAGTAGCCGGTTTTCCAGCTTCTGCAAACCCAGTGGCAGAGCCTGCAGGCCAATAAACCCGGCCATTGCCATGGCTGCTAAAGTGATCAGACCTGCCCCTGCTGAAACCGCCAAGCTGACGACTGGCACCGAGACAGCCAGCAGACCGACTGTTGCGATGACCGCTGTGGCACGCAACCACCAGGTTGCGGGCATAGCAACGCGGGTGATGGCACTTGTTTGAGCTTGCATTACATTCCTCCGTCATCGATTTCAGTGATGGTTGAAGTGTGCAAGGCCGCTGTTCGTGGTGCATCCGCATGATTGCTCAGTGCGGTTCTGTAAGACTACGCAGGGGTTAACCCGTGGCTGGCGCTCTGTATCGCGCGAACTTTGGGATACTCAGGCGTTTGCCAAAAACTTGAAAGGCCCATCTTGTCCCTAGCGCCCACTCCCGCATCCACATTGCACGGCAAGACTGAACCGCGCCTGACCTCGTTGTCACATGGGGGCGGTTGCGGTTGCAAGATTGCACCCGGTGTGTTGTCACAAATTTTGAAGACCACTACGAGCATGCCGCTGCCGCCGCAACTGCTGGTGGGTATAGAGACCGCAGATGACGCTGCGGTTTATCAGCTCAATGCCGAGCAGGCCTTGATTGCCACGACCGACTTCTTTATGCCTATCGTCGACGATGCATTTGACTTTGGCCGCATCGCTGCAACCAATGCAATTTCGGATGTTTATGCGATGGGTGGGACACCCATCATGGCGCTGGCACTGGTGGGGATGCCAATCAATGTGTTGTCACTTGACACCATTGGCCAAATTTTGGCGGGTGGCGCCGCCGTGTGCCGGGCAGCGGGGATACCGGTGGCCGGCGGCCATACCATTGACTCGGTTGAGCCGATCTATGGTTTGGTGGCCTTGGGCTTGGTACATCCCAAGCGGGTCAAGCGTAATGCTGATGCGCGGAAGGGGGATCGTTTGATTCTGGGTAAGCCTTTGGGGGTTGGAATTTTGTCGGCAGCACTCAAAAAGGAGCAGCTTGATGCGGCTGGCTATGCCCGCATGATTGCAGTCACTACCCAGCTCAATACGCCAGGACCTGACTTGGCAGCACTTGAAGGCGTTCATGCCCTGACCGATGTAACAGGATTCGGACTGGCAGGGCACACGCTCGAAATAGCCCGTGGGGCACGCTGCGTGGTCGAAATCGACTGGGCGCGGATTCCTTTGATTCAGGGCGTTCAGGCCCTGGTCGAGGCGGGTATGGTGACTGGCGCATCTGGGCGCAATTGGGCCGCCTATGGACACGAGGTGAGATTGCCGCAAGGGTTTTTGCCAACGAATCAAGCCCTTCTGAGTGACCCTCAAACCAGTGGTGGTCTGCTCGTCAGTTGCTCGCCTGAATCCGTAGATGCAGTGCTGGAAGTCTTTAGAAGCCATGGCTTCGAGGCCGCTTGCGAGATTGGACAAGTTCTGCCCTCATCGGCAGACGCAGGCGGCCCGTGCCTGCAGTTGGTGAACGGCGTCGACCTGTCAGCGTAATACGTCTGGCTGACCAAACCGGGCCAAGAGGCGCCGGTCCGCCCAGTCTTTCAACCAACGGACCCAGCGGCCCTGCGCAGTGAGTGAGCCCCAGCATCCGATTGCACTGTGCTTGCCGTATGCCAGTAGTGTGAGTGGCATAGAACTGGGGGAGTAAGCCTTTAATCTGGAGCCATCAACTGCAGCGCGCAAGTTGTGCGCAAGCGTCCTGCCTGCACGCAGCGCATCGATTGCGCTTGCCGGCCCTGTGCAGTCGACCTGGTGGCTGATATCAAGCGCTGCAAAAATTCGGCTGTGGCTGATTGAGCGCAAGTGCCGATCCAATGCTAAATAGCCATCCTTATCAAGTGCCAGACCGCTGTCCTTCAGCCACTGTGGCGGTTTTGCTCCCACCGTCAAGAGCGCAATATCGCAAGCCAGGTCGGCACCGCAGCCCAGATGGAGCGCCTCGGCGGACATGGATGTCACAGTGTCCTGGAGCATCGTAATTCTTTGCGTGCGAAGCACCGCCTGAATGCGGCGCTGCAGTTTGGCAGAATAATTGGCGTCAAGTGCAGTCTGGCTGCACACCAGTGTGACTGCTGCGTTAGGCAACCGGTGACGAATTGCAAGTGCGACTTCGACGTCGGCTGCGCTGCCGCCAATTAAAGCGATTCGAAGTGCTCGTGCATCCCCCATTTTGCTAACACGTGGCCACAGCGAAATGAAGGCATCGACGGGTTGCATGAATAGCGCATGCTCGCGGGAGCCCGGGATTGTCGTTTCGATGAAGTCGCGGTCCTGCACGGTACCCATGTCCAGTGATAACCAGTCAAACTCCAGGTAGCTGCCATCGTCAAGTTGTATGGACTTGTGGTGGGCATCAAGTGCAACAACGCTGCCACGCAGCCAGCGCACGCCGCTGCGCTGAGCCAGTGCCTCCAGCGAAATCGCGCAGTCCTGCAGTCCTTGTTGCCCAGCAACATATGCCGGTACCATGGCTGGCAGGAGATGGCGCGGACTCGGCGCCAAAAGTGTCACTGGCGTGCCCGATATTGGATGTTTCGACAGGTGTCTCAGCACCTCCAGATGGGTTTCGCAGGCGCCAAGCAATACGAGGTGTTGGGGGCTCGGCGTGGTTGCCGGCGTTAGACTGTCCGCAGGTGTCATGCCAGCTATTGTTTCACGCTCATATGCGCGATAGTGAAAATCAGAAGCCCCATGCTGGGCGTTCAATTGAAAGCCGATAGAGCCAGAGTGCCCGGTTCAGGCGAATGTGAGACCTGATCTCTATTCGAAGATTGACAGCAATTGACTTGCATTTGATTTACATCTAAACTATTTAGTAGTAAAGTAGGTGCTGTGGGTTCCGGACAGTTTTGTCCGTGGCGCCATTCGGGTTCGAACAGAGTTCTCGAGCTTGGCGGCAATATTGACGATCCAACGATAGGAGAAACGCAATGCGCATCGCATGTTTGGGCGGAGGCCCCGCTGGTTTGTACTTCGCAATCCTGATGAAGAAGGCCAACCCGGCCCACGACATTACCGTGATTGACCGCAACGCCGCTGACAACACGTTTGGTTGGGGCATCGTTTTCTCCGACAAGACCATGGACGGTTTTCGGGATGCAGATGAACAGGTGGTCAATGAAATAGAAGCCAATTTCCACCATTGGGATGACATTGATGTCCACTTCAAAGGCCGCAAGATCACCTCGGGTGGCCACGGTTTTTGCGGTATGGCCCGCCTTAGGTTGCTTCAAATATTCCAGAAGCGCGCCGCCGAACTGGGTGTGAAAATGCTGTGGCAGCAAGAGGTTTCCGACCCCGATATCTACGCCAGGGAATACGACCTGGTGGTCGGTGCCGATGGTGTGTTTTCCACCACCCGCGCCAAACACGAAGCGCATTTCAATCCGCGCATAGACCTGCGAACCAACCGCTTCATCTGGCTGGGCACCAAAAAGAAGCTCGACGCCTTTACCTTCGCCTTCAAGGAAACCGAGTTCGGCTGGTTTAACCTGCATGCCTATCGGTTCAACGAAGAGATGTCCACCTTCATTGTGGAAACACCCGAAACCACATGGCTCAAGGCCGGCATGGACAAATTCGAGGCCGACCAGTCCATCGCCTTCTGCGAGAACCTGTTTGCAGACCTGCTTGATGGTAATAAGCTGATCTCCAATGCCCGCCACCTTCGGGGCTCGGCGATGTGGCTCAAGTTCAACCGAGTGCTGTGCGAGCGCTGGCATAAGGACAACATGGTGCTGATCGGTGATGCCGCCCACACGGCACATTTCGCTATCGGCTCTGGCACCAAGCTGGCCATGGAAGACGCTATTTCGCTGGCGAAAGTGCTAAACAGTTCCGAGGGCACGGTGCCAGAGCGGCTGGCGCGCTACCAGGCAGAGCGTGAGGTCGAAGCGCTGAAGCTGCAAAGCGCGGCACGTAATCGCATGACTTGGTTCGAGGACATCGAGCGCTATGTGCACATGGAACCCGAGCAGCTCACTTTCTCGCTCCTGACCTCCAGCCAGCGCGTCGGTCACGCCAACCAGAAGTTGCGCGACCCGCAGTACGTCGAAAGCGTGGACACCTGGTTTGCCCAGACGTGCGGACAGCCGGCCAAGCCGACTCCACCGATGTTCACGCCTTTCAAACTACGTGGTATGACACTGACTAATCGCGTCGTGGTGTCGCCCATGTGCACCTATTCAGCCACCGACGGCCTGCCCGACGACTTTCACTTGCAGCACTACACGGCGCGTGCCCTGGGTGGCGCAGCACTGGTGGTGACCGAGATGACGTGCGTTTCCGCTGATGCGCGCATCACACCCGGATGCGCCGGTATCTGGAATGACGAGCAGACTAACTCCTGGAAGCGTATCGTCAGCTTTGTGCATGCCAACAGTGCGGCCAAGATGGCCATGCAAATTGGCCACGCGGGTCGCAAAGGCTCGACCAAACTGGCCTGGGACGGCATCGACCAGCCGTTGACAGAGGGCAACTGGCCCCTGATCGCACCGTCGGCATTGCCCTACGTGACAGGTGCGTCTCAAGTGCCACGCGAAATGACGCGCGCCGATATGGACCGGGTCAAAGCCGATTTCGTGGCGGCTGCACAGCGTGCCGAAGCAGCTGGCTTTGACATGATCGAGTTCCATGCTGCGCACGGTTACCTTTTGTCGTCATTCATCTCGCCGCTGACCAATCAGCGCGGCGATGAATATGGTGGCAGCCTGGAAGACCGTTGCCGCTATCCGCTGGAGGTGTTTAACGCCATGCGCGCCGCCTGGCCCGCCGACAAGCCAATGTCCGTGCGCATCTCGGCGCATGACTGGGTGCCCAGTGGAACCACTCCGAACGACGCGACAGAAGTCTCCCGACTGTTCAAGGATGCGGGCGCGGACATCATCCACGTCTCTTCTGGACAGGTCAGCAAAGACGAGAAGCCGGTTTATGGCCGAATGTTCCAGGTCCCGTTCTCCGACAAGATTCGCAACGAATTGCAAGTGCCAACCATCACCGTCGGTAACATTTTTGAGGCCGACCACGTCAATACCATCATCGCCGCAGGGCGCGCCGACTTGTGCGCGTTGGCCCGCCCGCATCTGGCAGACCCGGCCTGGACGCTGCACGCAGCGGCCGAGCAGGGCTACGCCGATATTGCCTGGCCCAAGCAGTACGTTGGCGGCAAGATCCAGCTGGAGCGCAACCTCGAGCGTGCCGGCCAACTGGCGTTGAACGCTTGATCCGCCCCGGCAGCATGGAGTGGTGAAGTGATTATTGGTTACCCATAACTGCTATAAAGTTGATAGCTGCAATCGCTTGTTTAACGAGGGCTACTGGCTTAAATGACAAATAAACCGCAAGAGGATGCCAGCACCGATGCGCTCCATGCTGCCGATGGCTTGGGTTTTGAAGCCCGCAGTGCCGTCAGCGACCATGCTGCGCTCAAGCTCTGGCTGCGCATGTTGGCCTGCACCACCCAGGTGGAGAGCGAAATTCGCCGCCGCTTGCGCGTACGTTTTGACACCAGTCTGCCGCGTTTTGACTATCTGGCCCAGTTGTACAGAGCAACGGGTGGGATGCGTATGAAAGACCTCTCCAGCTACTTGATGGTGACAGGCGCCAATGTCACCGCCATCACCGACGAACTGGAGCGAGATGGTCTGGTCACCCGTTCCAGCAGTCCCACCGACAGGCGCTCCTGGATACTGAACATGACGCCTCAAGGGCGGGAGCAATTTGAAGTCATGGCCAAGGAGCATGAGCAATGGGTGCTTGAACTGTTTAGCTGCCTTGACGCAGTCACATTGGCGCAGATGTACCAGCAACTTGGCGGTTTGCGCGTGCACATATTGAACTCGCAGGCGGACACAGTGCCGCCGTCTGTCACTTCCAACCATTAAAACCTGGACCGACTCCCATGAATTCCCACATTTCAGTATCAATCGACCCCACGCTTTTGCAGGGCAACCGCAAGGCATTGGCCGCCTACCGCGCCACGCACTTCCAGTGGGACTGCGTGGGCGGTGTGGCCACCATCACGCTCAACCGCCCTGAGCGCAAGAATCCGCTGACGTTTGATTCTTACGCCGAACTGCGCGACCTGTTCGGGCAGTTGAAATATGCCAGCGATGTCAACGTTGTCGTGGTCACCGGTGCGGGCAGCAACTTTTGTTCTGGCGGCGATGTGCATGAAATCATCGGTCCGTTGGTGCAGCTCGCAGCGCCCGAGTTGTTGATGTTTACCCGCATGACGGGTGATCTGGTCAAAAACATGCGCGCTTGCCCCCAGCCCATCATCGCCGCGATTGATGGCATTTGTGCCGGCGCTGGCGCGATTACTGCCATGGCATCTGACCTGCGCATTGGAACGTCTCGCAGTAAAACCGCGTTCCTGTTCAACCGCGTTGGTCTGGCTGGTTGCGATATGGGTGCCTGCGCCATGTTGCCGCGAATCATCGGTCAGGGCCGCGCCAGTGACTGGCTGTACAGCGGGCGCTCCGTCGGCGGCGAAGAAGCCGAGCGCGCCGGATTCCTCAACCGCCTGAGCGCGCCTGAAACGCTGCTGGCTGAAGCGCTGGCCTGGGCCAGCGACCTTGCTGCCGGCCCCACCTTTGCCAACGGGATTACCAAAACCATGCTGCACCAGGAGTGGAGCATGACGATTGAGCAGGCCATTGAGGCCGAAGCACAAGCGCAGGCACTGTGCATGCTGACCGAAGATTTTCGCCGCGCTTACAACGCTTTTGTTGCCAAGCAGAAACCTGTCTTCCAGGGCAATTGAGGAAATCGCACCATGAGTGACACCCACTACCTGAACTGGCCCTTCTTTGAGCCACACCATGCGGAGCTTGCCAAATCCCTGGATGCCTGGTGTGTGGAAAACATCGCCCATGGGCACAGCCCCGATGTCGATGCCGAGTGCATCGCGCTGGTGCGTCAGTTGGGCGCAGCCGGTTGGTTGCGCCATGCGGTCGGTGGCACTGAATACGGCGGTGTGCGGGAAAGCATCGACACCCGCAGCATTTGCCTGATCCGCGAAACACTTGCACGTCACAGCGGACTGGCCGATTTTGCCTTTGCGATGCAGGGCCTGGGCTCCGGTGCCATCAGCCTGGCAGGCACGGCGCCGCAAAAGCAGGCCTACCTGCCGCGCGTCGCTGCAGGTCAGGCGGTTGCCGCTTTTGCGCTGAGTGAGCCCGATGCCGGCTCTGACGTGGCCGCCATGCAGTGCAGTGCGCGCATCGAGGGTGACAGCGTGGTTCTCAACGGTACCAAGACCTGGATTTCAAACGGTGGCATTGCTGATTTTTATGTGGTGTTCGCGCGCAGCGGTGAAGCGCCTGGTTCGCGTGGCATCAGTGCCTTCATTGTGGATGCCGATGCGCCGGGCTTCACGGTGAGCGAACGCATTCACGTCATGGCACCACACCCGCTGGCTACTCTGCGTTTTCAAGAATGTCGCATTCCCCTGTCGCAACGCATCGGCGCTGCGGGTGAAGGCTTCAAAGTGGCCATGCGCACGCTGGATGTGTTCCGCACCTCGGTCGCCGCTGCCGCGCTGGGGTTTGCACGCCGTGCACTGGATGAGGGCTTGCAGCGCGCCACCACCCGCAAGATGTTCAACCAGACCCTGGCAGACTTTCAGTTGACCCAGGCCAAACTGGCGCAGATGGCCACCACCGTTGATAGCTCGGCCTTGCTGACCTACCGCGCTGCCTGGCAGCGCGACCAGGGGCACAACGTGACCCGTGAAGCCGCCATGGCCAAGATGGTCAGCACCGAAGGCGCGCAGCAGGTGATCGATGCCGCCGTGCAGCTTTGGGGTGGCATGGGTGTGGTCAGCGAGCAACCCGTTGAGCGCCTGTACCGCGACATCCGCTCGCTGCGTATTTATGAGGGGGCCACCGAAGTGCAGCTGCTCATCATCGCGCGTGAACTGCTCAAAGATGTCGGACACCAGCCATGACCACCGCACATATTGATACCTTTGCCCGCGACAACCTGCCTGCCATCGAGTTGCAACCCGATTTCCTGTTCAGTCTGCCGGAGCTGCAGTTCGGCGCGCAAATCAATTGCGCCACCGAACTGCTGGACCGCCATATCCGCGAGGGGCGAGGTGACCGGGTTTGCATCCGGGGCAAAGATGTGTGTTGGACCTACCGTGATTTGAACGACCGCGCCAACCAGATTGCCAACGTATTGACGCGGGAAATGGGTTTGGTGTCCGGCAACCGGGTGCTGCTGCATTCATCCAATACGCCGATGATGGCGGCCTGCTGGTTTGGCATAGTCAAGGCGGGTGGCATCGCTGTCGCTACTATGCCGCTACTGCGCGCCAAAGAACTTAAACCGATTCTGGACATCGCGAAGGTCAGCCATGCGCTGTGCGAAGCCGCCCTGTCCTCTGAAATGCGCCTGGCCGGGCTCGATGCGCCGCATCTGCGCCAACTGCGTCACTTCAACTACAGCGGCCCCGACAGCCTGGAAGCGGCCATGGAGCGCCAAAGCACCACGTTCGAAAACGTCAACACGGCCGCCGATGACACTTGCTTGATTGCCTTTACGTCTGGTACCACCGGCATACCGAAGGCCACCATGCACTTCCACCGCGATGTGATGGCGATCTGCGCCTGCTGGCCAGGTTATGTGCTCAAGCCCAATCCTGACGATGTTTTCATTGGCAGCCCGCCGTTGGCGTTCACTTTTGGTTTGGGCGGCCTGCTGCTGTTCCCGATGTCGGTGGGCGCGTCCACTGTTCTGCTGGAGAAGGCAGGCCCCACACAATTGCTCGACGGCATCAAGGAATTTGGCGCCACCGTGGTGTTCACGGCGCCCACATCCTACCGCACCTTGTCTGCGCGGGGCAGCGAAGTCCGCCGCACGTCATTGCGCCGCTGTGTCTCCGCTGGCGAGGCCTTGCCGGTTTCCACCCGGACGCTTTGGCGCGAGGCGACCGGCATCGAGCTGATTGACGGCATTGGTGCCACCGAGTTGCTGCACATTTTCATTTCTGCCGATGAAGCCTCCGCACGCCCCGGAGCAACCGGTCGCGTAGTGCCGGGCTATGAAGCCCGCGTGGTGGATGACGAGGGCCAAACCGTGCCTGCTGGGACGGTTGGCAAGTTGGCAGTGCGTGGCCCTACCGGGTGTCGCTATCTCAACGACGACAGGCAAAAAACCTATGTGCGCGATGGCTGGAACCTGACGGGCGACGCCTATTTGATGGATGCCGACGGGTACTTCTTCTACCAGTCGCGCACGGATGACATGATTATTTCCTCCGGCTACAACATAGCGTCCCCCGAAGTGGAAGAAGCGCTGATGCAGCACCCCAGCGTAGCGGAGTGCGCGGTGATTGGCGAGCCCGATGAAGAGCGCGGCCAGATTGTCAAGGCCTTCGTGAACTTGCGTCCGGGCTTAGTCGGTGATGCAGCCATGGTGAAAGCCTTGCAGGACTTCGTCAAAAGCGTGGCGGCCCCTTACAAATACCCCCGCGCCATTGAATTCATCGACAAACTGCCGCGCACCCAAACCGGCAAATTGCAGCGCTTCAAGCTGCGTCAACCGTAAACTCGCCATTCCCTCAACCTTTCATTCACATCAGGACGGACCACCATGCTTCAACACTCTTCCCGTTTCATGCGTAACACTTTGATCGCTTCAGCCGCCCTGATGGCGCTGTCGGCCCATGCGCAAAGCACCGTCAAGGTTGGTTTGCTGAGTACCTTGTCCGGCCCAGGTGCCGGCCTGGGGGTGGATATTCGTGATGGTTTCCAATTGGCGGTGAAACTCGCAGGCGGCAAGCTCGGCGGACAAGCGGCCGAAGTGATCGTCGCCGACGACCAGGCTAGCCCTGACGTTGGCCGCCAAACGGCAGATCGTTTGGTCAAGCG
>CAIQBN010000208.1 GCA_903870065.1 uncultured beta proteobacterium
CCCTGTGCGAAACCCCAACGAAAACCGTCCGGTCTGAAGCGGTTCACCGCGGGCCGTGGCGAGCGATGAAGATGCTGACCAGCCCCAGCGCTGGTACGGGACCAATCTGGTCGGCATGCCGACGCACGTGCTGGCCAGCACGGCATTTAACGCAAACCCGGTGCAGTTGTCGATTGCGGGCACGCGCGAGGCCCACCCTGGGTTGTTCAGCCTGCTCAACGGCAGCCGCGACTTAGACGGCGCACGCGACATGTTTGCCCACTACCTGCTGGTCGCGTTTGGTTTGCGCAAACCGACCAAGCACGAACTCGCTAGTCTGGACCCAACCGAACAGCGGCGCTGGCGCAGCAGCTGGCGCAAGCTCCTGCAAGGTTGGGGCATGGATTCCAACGGCACGGCAGGCGCCGTCCTCAAAGGGTGGGTGGAGAGCCGCTTTGGTATGGTGCCCAGTTTCCACAAATCGGTGCTGGCGCGCTTTCCGTCCGAGGCTTGGATGACCTATTTGCAGGAGAAGGCGGCCAGCCGCCACCACAGCAACAATATCCACCAACAGCTTGACTTGCTGTACGAATATTGCCAATGGGCACTGCGAAGATTCCCGCCTGCCGCTGGCAGCGGCCAGTCGGCCGGGCACCTGCGCCTTTGGCGGGGTAGCAACCGTTATGAAGAGCAGATCAGTGCCGGTCGCGTGCACGATCGACGTTGCACGGTTCGGCTGAACAATCTGGTGTCGTTCAGCCTCTCACAAGAAGCCGCGTCCTGCTTTGGCGACTGGGTGTTTGAAGTGCAGGTGCCGCTGTGCAAGGTGGTGGTTTTTCCCGGCCTGCTGCCGGGTCAGGTGTTGCAGGGCGAGCAGGAGGTGCTGGCGCTGGGTGGCGACTATGAAGTGATGGCGCGTTATGCCTGAGCTGCTTGATCCATCCGTTCTTCTCGATCGTGCGTTGGGTGCTTACCTTGGTTTTGCCATTGGTGACGCCCTGGGTGCCACTGTGGAGTTCATGCGTCCGCGCGAGATTGCTTTGGAGTACGGCGTGCACCGTGACATCATTGGCGGCGGCTGGCTCAAACTGGCCATCGGGCAGGTGACGGATGACACCACGATGAGTCTGGCGTTGGGCAGTGCCTTGTTGCAGGGCGGCAGCGCGGCGTTGGTCAGCCACGCGCAAGGCGACGACACACTGGTGCGCAGCATTGGCGACGCCTATGTGCAATGGCTGAAAAGCAGACCAGTGGACTGCGGCAACACCTGCCAGCGCGGCATTTTGCGCTACCTGCATGAAGGCACGCTGCAGGGCAGCTTTAACCCGGGTGACGGCGGTAACGGGGCGCTTATGCGCAACCTGCCCGCCGTGCTGGCCACGCTGCACGATGACACCGCCTTTGAGCGCCTGTCCATGGCCCAGGCACGCCTGACCCACCACCACCCCTTGTCCGATTCCGCCACGCTCGGCATGGGCAGACTGCTACGGTTGCTGCTGCGGGGCGCAACACAGCATGCATGCCAGACTTGGGTTGCGCAATGGATTGGTGCCAACCCCACTTTCCACATCACACCCTACCGGGGACGCGCGACGGCCTACGTGGTGGACACGGTGCAGACCGTGCTGCACTACCTGACCTTGCACGACGACTTTGAGGCCGCTCTGATCGCCACTGTGAACCAGGGTGATGATGCTGACACCACAGGTGCGCTGGTGGGCATGCTGGCGGGTGCCCGCTGTGGCGCTGCGCGACTGCCGCAGCGCTGGTTGCAGCGGCTTCAGCCCGCCATCGTGCGCGCGATCACCGACCAGACCCGCGGCTTGCTGATGCTGGCACAAACCCTGCATCCTTCATTGTTTGACCCCCCGTCTACAGGAATCCCAAATGCCTCTTTTTGACTTCCACTGCCAGGCCTGCGGCCACGACTTTGAATCCCTGGTGCGCACAGGCGACACGCCGGTCTGCACGCAATGCCAGAGCACCGCGCTGGAGAAGTGCCTCTCGCGCATCTCCCCGGCTGGCAGGATTGAAGGCATTCGAATGGCGCACCGCCGGGTCGCCGCAGCGCAAGGACACTTCGAACACTACAGCCCGTCCGACAAGGCCAAGCTGCTGCAGGGCAAGAAAAATATCTGATGCATCCACTGGTTTGTCCTGAGTGCCGGCTGTGCGGCGATACTGATCCATTTCGGTCTTGTCGGGATCGTTGCGTTTCTACGCTGTTGTAGTAGCGAAGGCAACAAAACAACGTCAAGGAGTTAAACCATGCAAACCCGCGTCCGTCTGATTACGCTCCTGGTCGCATCCTTACTGGGAGCCGCAGTCGGCGTCCACGCAGACGAAGTTTCGATGGCGGTCGCCGCCAACTTCACAGCACCCATACAAAAAATTGCCGCTGAGTTTGAGAAGGAAACCGGCCACAAGGTCGTGACAGCTTTCGGCTCTTCCGGCAAGTTCTACGCCCAGATCAAGAGCGGCGCACCGTTTGAAGTGCTGCTGGCCGCGGACGATGAAACCCCTGCCAAACTGATTGCCGAAAACGCGGCAGTGGCCGCAAGCCAATTCACTTATGCCATTGGCAAGCTGGTGCTCTGGTCCGCCAAGCCGGGCGTGGTGGACGACAAAGGGAACGTGCTGAAGAAAGGTGATTTTGCCCACTTGTCGATTGCCAACCCCAAATTGGCGCCCTATGGTGCGGCAGCCGTCGAAGTCATGAAGGGTCTGGGCGCCTACGACACGGTGCTGCCCAAAATCGTGATGGCAGAAAACATCACCCAGGCCTACCAGTTCATCAGCACCGGCAACGCGCTGCTGGGCTTTGTAGCGCTGTCCCAGGTCTTGAAAGACGGCAAGATCCCTGGCTCTTCATGGATCGTACCGTCCAATCTCTACACACCCATCCGCCAGGATGCGGTTCTTCTGGAAAAAGGCAAAGGCAAGCCTGCCGCTCTGGCGCTGGTGAAATACCTGAAAGGTGACAAGTCCATCGCCATCATCCAATCATTTGGCTACGAACTCCCCTAGGCACTTGTCCTGCACCTTTCAGGCACGAATCTGGCTTGCCTGATTGAAAATATTTCCAACCCGAGACCTGCACCATGAAAATTGCCATCGCCACCAAGGATGACTGGAGCGTCGTCTCTGGTCATGCTGGCCAGACACGAGACTGGTTGCTGTTTGACTGCCAGCCCGGGCAAGTTACGCCAACGCCCCATCGCATTCAGCTCAGCAAGGAGCAGTTGCCGCACTACTTCAAGGACGACGGCCCGCACCCGTTACACGGCGTGGAGATCGTCGTTGCGGCCAGTGCGGGCGATGGATACCTGCGCCATATGGAGAAGTGGGGTGCCACGGTGCTGCTGACCGGGGAAACCAACCCGGTGAACGCCCTGGACAAAATCCTGGCGGGCGAAGCCCTGGCCGAGACCCGCTTCGACATCACTACCACCCTGTGCAAACTGCGTGACCTGTTCTCGCGCCATTGATCGGAGCCGCTGGCATGAACCCCTCCCACGACTGCCGCGAGTTATTGATGGCCGACTTGCTGGAACGACCCGCTTCCGCGCTGGCCGCCGCCGACCCGGTGCGCCCCATCATGGCCAGTCTGCTGGCGGGCCGCTCACTCAACCAAGGCGTACTAACCGCCATGCTGGGACTGACGGAAGCGGCGTTTTTTGTACTATGGAATCGCTACTTTCCCGGCCCCAGACTGAATTTGCAGGATGGCCCGGGCGAAG
>CAIQBN010000209.1 GCA_903870065.1 uncultured beta proteobacterium
GATATATTGCTGTCCACAGATGTGGCGCGGTTGACGGTTGAACTGGACTGCTGACTAGCGGTGACGTTTTCAACGATTTGTATGGTGATGGTGTCACCGACCAGTCTGGCGCGGCGGTCTTCAAAAGAAGGGCGATAGCTGGCCGTCTGGAACAGACTGCCCGTCGCCGCACGTGCAGGAGCTGCCGCCGGTGCTACAGGCACACTGACTTTAGGTTCGACAAAGTCAACCGACACCTTTTGTGGTAACTGTTGGCAGGCTGTCAAAGCCAGTACGCCGCATATTGATGTGAAAAATAGGCCTGTAGACCTTCTATTCATTGCGCAGGCAGCTCTGTTGTTCATAGCAAACCTCACAGCTGGCCTAGCTTCTGAAGCATCTGGTCAGAAGTCTGAATGGCCTTGGAATTCATTTCGTAAGCGCGTTGTGTCTGGATCATGGTGACCAGTTCTTGCACGACGTTGACGTTCGATGTCTCGACAAACCCCTGCGCCAGCGTTCCAAGTCCATTGGCACCGGCTGTCCCGGCATTGGGCTGCCCCGATGCCGCGGTTTCTGTGTAGATATTCTGACCACGGGGTTCCAGTCCTGCGGCATTAACAAAGCCCGACAGGGCAATCGTGCCCACTTGTTGCGGGGTTATGTTTCCAGGGATGAGGGCCGACACAGTTCCGTTTTGGGCCACGGTAACCGTTGTTGCGTTGCTTGGAATCGTGATTCCACCAGCCACTGGAAGTCCCCCCGACGTGACTAGGCGCCCCTGATTGTCAATCTGGAAGGCGCCATCTCGCGTGTATCCGTTCGTGCCATCGGGTAGCGTAACCTGAAAGAAGCCATTTCCTTGCACGGCAACGTCCAAACTGTTTCCAGTTTGCTGCAGGTTGCCTTGTGAAAAGTTACGGCTGGTTGCCACTGTGCGCACGCCTAGACCGATCTGCAGGCCAGTGGGTAACTGGGACTGTTCTGATGTATTGGCCCCAGCCTGACGTAAATTTTGGTACATCAGATCTTCGAACACCGCATGCGACTTTTTGAAGCCGTTTGTCGAAACATTGGCGAGGTTGTTCGAGATGACGTCCAATTGGGTCTGCTGCGCTTCCATGCCGGTTTTGGAAATCCAGAGGGAATTGATCATGGTGCTTACCTGCTAGTTTCTTGATGGTGTGGGTCAACCCTGTAGACCGAGTAACTGCCCGGCGGACCGGTCGTTTGACTCGGCCGTCTGCAACAAGCGCATTTGGGTCTCAAATTGGCGTGCAGTCTGGATCATGCCGACCATTGCCTCGATCGTATTGACGTTCGAGCCTTCCAGCGCACCGGGTTGCACGCGGGCGGCATCATCGCTGTTGAGCGGATCGCCGGACAGGGTTCTAAAGAGTCCGTCGTCTCCCCGTTTGAACGGGTCCTCGGCAGTTGGCGTCGCCAGTTTGAGTCTTCCGATCGTGTTGGCGGGCTGATTGCCAACCTTCGCACTTACCCCTCCGTCCTGCGCGATAGTGACACTGGCACCAGCAGGCACGGTAATAGGAGCTCCGCCGTTGGACAACACCGGCATACCGTTGCCTGTTACCAAAGTCCCATCGGTCGATATTTCAAAATGTCCGTTGCGGGTGTAGCCCTCGTTACCGTCAAGTCCTTGCACCGCAAACCAGGTGTTGCCTACAGCCATGACGTCCAGAGCGCGATCGGTGCGCAGTGCGGGGCCGGCCTTGTCTGAATACCCTGCGCTTGATTCGAGGGAGAAGACCCGGGTCGAGGCTCCTTCTCCCTGCACCGGTACGGCGCGGTAGGTTGCCAACTGGGCACGAAAGCCATTGGTCGATGCATTCGCCAAGTTGTTGGACAGGATCGCCTGACGGCTGGCCGCCGCGTTGGCCCCCGACATGGCGGTGTAGATAAGGCGATCCATGGTCTATTTCCCCGGTTTTAGCGCAGGTTCACCAGGGTTTGCAGCGCCTGGTCCTGGGTCTTGATGGTTTGTGCATTGGCCTGGTAAGAGCGCTGCGCAGTCATCATGTCCACCAGCATGGCGGTCAGGTCCACGTTGGACTCTTCCACCGCGCCGGGGCGGACCTTGGCAAACTGCCCATCGCCTGGGGCACCTTGCAGGGCAGGGCCTGAGGAAGTGGTTTCTATCCAATAGCCTCCGACCTGCGCCAAACCTTGCACGTTGCGGAAGTCCGCTAATGAGAGCTGTCCACGAATGAGCGTCTGGCCATTGGAATACTTGGTCATTACCTTGCCGGTTTCCGTGATGGTGACACCCGTCAATCCGCCGGCTGTAAAGCCGTCTTGCTCGAGCTTGGTCACACCAAACGAGGTACCGTATTGGGTTGTCTTTCCCAGATCCAGTTTCACGTCGACGGGCGCAAGGGCCGCATTGGCGGACTGCAATTTGATCGTGACGAGCCCGCCTGGCGGCAGGGGGTTAAGTGGCCGCATGTTGCCTGCTGCGTCAAATTCAATCTGAAACAGAGCGCCTGTAGAGGTTGTGGACGGTGGTGTAATTGCGGCGGACGCGCTTGGAAGTGGTACCAGTGCAGGAAGTACCGTACCGCTGATCCCGGGGTTCGTAAAAGTTGAAAGGTTCAGGTTTCCGTTGGCAAGGTTTAATGCCGTATTCTTCTTGTCAGCTAAAAAGTTCTTCTTGTTTTCAGCTCCAACCGGCGCATCGAGTGCCAGCGAGGCCGTGCCCGCTGCAAGAGTGCTGGTGTCATATACATCCCATTTGTCCGTTGGGATGGGAGGCGTGGCCGTGGGGTCGGGGCCCACGCGTACAAAGGCCAGCGTGATTGGCACTTCCAAGCCTTGGGCATCATAGCCATTCAATGTGGTTCCGTACGTCGAAATGGACAGTGGTGGGAAGACACTCGCGGCTATTGGCGATCGCGCATCCAGATTGAAGCTGGCTATGACCGATGTGGTCGCTTTGGCAGGGATC
This sequence comes from uncultured beta proteobacterium, assembly GCA_903870065.1. Taxonomy (GTDB): domain Bacteria; phylum Pseudomonadota; class Gammaproteobacteria; order Burkholderiales; family Burkholderiaceae_C; genus Allorhodoferax. The sequence goes on from CAIQBN010000209.1 coordinate 2,942, forward strand.
GGTGCTCCAGAGGGAATAGACAATGGACTGGCGGTGCTACTGGTCACATTGCCAAGGCCATCAGTAGGGAAACCCAACACGGAAGCACCGTTGTTGGTAACGAGGTTACCTTGCTTATCCAGCTTGAACTGGCCGTCGCGGGTGTAACCCAACGTTAAATCGGGCAGCTGGATCTGGAAAAAGCCAGCGCCGTTAAGTGCCACATCCAACCCATTGCCCGTAACGTTGATCCCACCTTGTGTGAATTGCTGGGTTATTGCAGTAATGGCCACACCAATGCCATCAGAGGCTCCGCCGCCAGCACCCACAGTCGATGCAATCAAGTCGGCGAATTCAGCTCGCCCGACCTTGTACCCTACGGTGTTGGCATTGGCGATGTTGTTTCCAATGATGTCCAAGTTCTTGGCTGCAGAATTCAAGCCAGTTAGTCCGGTTTGTGAGCTCATGGTTTTATCCTCTTGAATAGATGAAGGGGCGAGTGGGGCTGGGGTTTAAAGAATGGCCTGGATGGCGCTGTACGCAACAGATTCACGGCCCTTTAGCTGCAAGCTCAGTTCGGCGCCATTGGTCGCAATCGAAGTTACGGTAGCGCGGGTCAGTGGCGTGCTAGACACGCTTACACCCTGGTTAGTCGCCACAATCTTGAATGATGGATTGCTGGTTCCCGTGTACTTGGATGCATCCCACTGGAAGTCGTGGCGACCCGCTGATTGCAGACCCAGATTTATTTCTTCTATTAGTTGACCGCCTGGTGTCGTGATTTGCAAGGCGACTTTGTCTGCAACACCCGAGAGGTCGAATGCCCCCTTTGCAACACCCGCTTCGATTGACAGGCTGTTGCCGGACACGAGCACATCGTGCCCGATCATGGAGGCGCCCTGCATCGCTTGCGTGGCGGCCAATTGCGAGACCATCGATTTCATGGTCTCGTTAAGCTGCGTAATTCCGGAAACTGTGTTGATCTGCGCCATTTGACTGGTCATCTGGGCGTTGTCCATCGGGCTCATTGGATCCTGGTTCTGCAGTTGCGCAACGAGGAGCTTCAAAAAGCGATCCTGGGAGGCATTCGCATCACTCAGTGTCGTGCTGGCCTTGGGTTCGCCGCTAGTCAAACCAGCTAGTGAGTCAATGGCTGAAATACTATTGGTGGCCATGGCAGTGTCCTTTTTGACTATTGACCCATCTGGAGCGTCTTGAGTAACAGCGTCTTGGCCGTGTTCATGACTTCCACATTGTTTTGATACGAACGTGACGCAGAGATCATGTTCACCATTTCTTCTACGGGGTTGACGTTGGATTGCGTTATATATCCTTCAGCGTCGGCTGATGGGTGCGCTGGGTTGTGCACGCGTTTCAGAGGTTCGTTGCTTTCCCTGACTGAACTCACTTTGACCCCTGAGGAAGCGTCGGATCCCATGGGGACGGTCTGAAAAACCACCTGCCGGGCCTTGTACCCTTGACCATCCGGTCCTGCTACGGCGTCCGCATTGGCCAAGTTGCTGGCGACCACGTTCAGTCGCTGGGATTGCGCACTGACCGCACTTCCCGATACACCGAATATTGAAAACATGGACATGGTTTTGCTCTTTATGCGCTGGGTTGAATGCTATTGGCCCTGAATAGCGCTTAAGAGTGTCTTGGACTGGCCGTTAATAAAGCGCAAGGTGGCTTCATAACGCACCGAGTTATCGACAAAGTTGGCGCGTTCACGGTCCATGTCCACGCTGTTGCCATCCATGGAAGGCTGCGTCTGGGATGTGTAGGCCAGCGTCGAATTACCAAAGCTGGCAGTTGTTGCCTTGAGTGCCATGTGGTTACTATGGGTGACGCCTGTTGAATCATTTGGCGAAAGCGCGCCAGTGCGTGTGGTGGCCGCTGTCATGGCATCCTTGAAGTTGACATCGCGACCGACGTAACCAGGGGTATCCGCATTGGCAATGTTGCTGGCAATGACGCGCTGGCGGTCAGCGCGTAGCACAAGTGCCTTCGCGTGAAAGTCCAGTGCATTGGTCATATTGGCAAACATTTGTGATCTCCGGGTCGGGGGCCTCACCTGACGAGCAGGGCCGCCTGGTTGGCGTGAGGCAATTATGGGAAAACCTTTAATTTTTTAGCGCTTGAATAAGGGCATGAAAACAGACCAATTGGAGGGTTTGCCGTTGTAACGACTGTCTATAGTCGATTGACCTGAAGTCCCGTTGGCGCGTGGTGCCTCGGTATGCTTATGGGGGCATCGAAGGGTTTTTATGTTTGCATTGGCGCATTGGTATTCGTTGCGTTGGCACAGCCTTCTGGGCGCCACCGTTGTCAGCAGTTATCTGGGAATCAGTATGGCTGCTGCGCAGGAAATTTCATCGCTCAATTTGCAGGGGGTTGCGCAAGAGTGGCTGCAGGAGGCGACGTCGACCGTCAATCCTGCTGGCTTGCGGCTGGAAGTCAAGGTTGGGAGCCTTGATAGCCGATTGAAACTAGCCGCTTGTGGGAATGTCGAGCCGTATTTGCCACAGGGTACCCGGCTGTGGGGCCGTACTCGGGTCGGACTGCGATGCGTCGACGGCATAAGTCGCTGGAATGTCTCACTTCCGGTCACCGTGAATGCGTTTGGCAACGCCTGGGTTGTCAAAGGTTCAGTACAAGCGGGTGCGGTATTAACGCAAAGCGATGTGGTCGAAGCCGAAGTCAATTGGGCAGAAGAGGCAAACCCAGTGCTGCGCGATCGTTCTCTTTGGGTTGGTCATGTTGCAACGCGGCAATTGACTACCGGGCAAACGCTGCGCCAGGGAATGGTGAAGCCAGCCCAGGTATTTCCTATCGGTGCACAGGTCCGTGTGGTGGCCGATGGCCCGGGCTTTCAGGTGTCTACTGACGCATTTGCGCTGACTGGTGGAGTCGTGGGTCAGGTTGCCCGTGTTCGAATGGAGAATGGCAAGGTGTCTTCTGGTGTTGTACTGGATATGCGGACAGTAAAAATTGATCTTTAAGCAACAATTAGGCCTGAAATTCAGTGCAAATTTCTCTAAAGTCAGTCATGATGCGGTCGATATCAAATGCACGAGGCCACACATATTGTGGTTTTGGAGAACACCATGAAAATCGGTCAACCCACAGACAGTTCGATTCACATTCAATCGGGAAGCGGTGCCGCTGCGAGTCAAAAGGCGGCGCAGGGTGCGAGTGCAAGCACCACGGCTGCAACCAGTGCGGCGCAAAGCACGCGGTCCAGCGGTGTAGCGGTCACGGTGTCGACGGCAGCGCGTGGTCTGGAGAGGGCTGCACGCAACGATGGTGCCGATATCGACAGCCAAAAAGTAGCTGCAGTGCGAACAGCCATTCAGGATGGCACTTACGTAGTCAACGCGGAAGCGATTGCGGACAAACTTTTATCCAATGCACAGGAAATGCTAAACCGGACCAGCAGTTAGTCTGGAGCGGGGCCTGTGCAGAACCATTTTTGCAGGGGTCCTAATATGACAAACCTATCTCCAAGCGCACAAATTGCAGTCATTGAAGAGCGCTTTCATGGGTTGACGCTGGCTTTGATAGACGGCAGCCCAGAATTGGTTCAGGCAAGCAGTGCGGTGCTTCAGAATCTGGCAGTAGAACTGGTTCGGTTAATGAACTCCGCAGGTGGGGTGCGCCGAGCTGAATGGGCAGGTCTGATGCCCAGAGTAAAGGTGCTGGCCCATGGATTAGCGGTTTTTCGTGAAAACCTCCTGCGCCGTGCCGCCTACGTTGACAGGGCACTGGAGCTGGTCGTGCCGGCAACGCGGGAAAAATCCACCTATTCAGGAGCAGGTGCATACGGAGCACCAATTCGTCAGTCGGGCGCACTCAAGATGATGTCCGCCTGACCTGCGGCGGGTCGGGGATTAGTCAGTGCGAGCGCATCTTTGCACGAAGGCGCGCGATCGACTGGCTGTGGAGTTGGCAAACCCGTGATTCCGTAACATCCAAAACCGCGGCGATTTCCTTGAGGTTCATGTCCTGCTCGTAGTACATGCTCATAATGTACTGTTCACGCTCCGGCAGACTTTTTATTGCCGTCACCAGTGATTCGCGCAGGCGCTGATCACGCAGCATATTCATTGGATCTGCGGCGCTATCGGCCACATGACGATCAAGAAAGTTGTCTTCCTCGTCATTGCCGCGCGACATGTCTTCCAGGTAGACCAACTGCGTGCCACGCACTTTACTTAATAGAGATTGATAGTCCTGCAGGCTTAATCCCATTTCGGATGCGATCTCAGACTCAATCGGACTGCGACCCAGGCGGTGCTCAAGCCGCCTCATAGTGGTTTCAATGTCCTTCTGGCTCTTACGTGAACCGCGAGACATCCAGTCGTTCCCACGTAACTCATCCAGCATTGCACCGCGAATACGTTGGGTTGCGAAAGTTTCAAACTGTACGCCTTGTTCGGATTCGTACCTTGACAACGCATCGGCCAGGCCGATCAGTCCAACTTGGATCAAGTCATCAACCTCCACACTCGGAGGAAGTTTGGCCATCATATAGTGCGCCAATTTCCGAACCAAGGGTTGGTATTGCTTGATCAAGGCAGAGCGATCCAACTGCCCTTTCATGGTGTACATCAATGGCTCCCGGCAAAATGATCGACCCGTCCAAGATTTTCCAAGTGACTTTGGCTATAGTGAATCTGCATGTCAATGGGCGACTGATCGGGGCCGAGAAGTATCGCCCCTTCCAGCAATTTCAAAGCCAGTCGCTGAATGTCGCTCCCATCAATGGCATCCTCTTGCTGTTCCGATATATTGAGTGGGCTCACGTCATAGCCCAGAAATCGTTTTGCGCAAATGCTCAAGCTAGAGGGGGTGGGCAGCGAAACGTTATTTGACACAGGGCCTTTGTCTTTCATCATGTTGACGATGGTAGGCCTTAGTTTACCGAGTATCAATAGCCGTTTGAGTGCTAGATAACTTGTCAGCAATGAATCCCTCACCTCAGAGACCGCCAGCAGCGGCTGTGTTTGACAACTACCCACCAGCGGAATCATCCACTCGACATTGCTGTACAGGACGACCACTCCGTCCTCAGAAAACAGATTCCCCAATTGCTGCAAGGCTTGCAAAGGAGGAAACTGCGAATTCGACAGTCTTGCAACGCCTTTGGCCGCCGGCAGCACGGTCCATGCAGGTCCACCATGAATTGCATCATCGCGCCAGTGCACGCTATCGAGCAGCTCAGCCAGGCCGGGATTACCAGGCGTCTCTGAAGACGTTGCATCCAAAACGGTCACGCTGTAGCCGAAATTCACCAATGCCAAACACAGGTGCCACAAAAGCGGCAGTTCAGACTGCTCATCGCCATGGCTGACCACTGTAAGCATTCGCGGACCGCGTCGGGCATTTAATTCCAACAAACCGGAGGCTTGATGGGCATGGGTCTCAAGCATTGAGGTGACCCTTAAAGGCAGTTTGTCCGCCTGGATTGCCAAAATAGAATCCTAGCTCGCTGACCTTGGGGTCATAAGCTGACACACCATTGGTTCGCATCGACATGCGTACCAGTTTCGCTGCATCGGCGGTCTCCCAATCCTCAGGCACGCGCTGACCCGTCGTGATCCCGCGAAGCAGCAACTGATTGCGAATTGCCGCATCAATGGCTGGCCCCATCTTCACGGCTTCATCGGTTTTAGAGAAAATCGTGTGCTGAACGTTTGGCGTTTTGAAGGCCGCCACCGCTTCGTCCAAGGTGTCGCCGTGACTGCCTGCGTTCAGAACCAAAAGGCGTTTGACATCGGGAAGATCCAGCAATTCCATCATCTCCCGCTTGCGTGGATCCCTTGGTGCTAAGCCAGTCGTGTCAATCAGAACCATCTTTTTGCCCGACAGCAAGCCCAGCAAGTCCTGCAGTGCTACGCGATCGTGGGCCAGGTGCGCCACGACGCCCAACATCTTTCCGAATGCCCGTAATTGCTCATGAGCGCCGACACGGTAGGTGTCGAGCGTGATCAAACCAACGCTGGCGGGACCATGGGCGCGGGCGCAAAGGCCCGCAAGTTTGGCCGTTGTGGTCGTTTTGCCCACGCCGGTTGCCCCAATTAGTGCAAATATTCCGCCTTCTTCATGCAGCAACGGTGTTTCAGCGTCAGTTTTTAGATTGCGCTCCAAAACGTCCATGATCCACTGCACGGCCTCCGATGCATTCATTTCTACGGGCAGTCTTTCCAGAATGCTGCGCGACAGGTTGGGTGAGTAACCTGCGCGAATGAGCTTGAGCATTAAGTTCGCCTGAATCGGATTTTGACGTGCATTGCCTAGCCATGCCAGTGTGTTGAACCGATCTTCCATGAGCTCCTTCATGGCGTGCAATTCGTCCACAATGCCCTGAGGCAGCCGTTCAGACGACGCGGCGGCAGGAGCTGGTTTGCGTATCGGCAACGTCTTTGCTGAAACCCTCTCCTTTTTATCTGGAAATCGGTCCAGCGCAGGCCGATTCGGCGCTGGCTGCTGCGAATCCTGAGTGCGGTGTTCAGAAGTTTGATCTGTTCCGGTTTCATGGCGTTTGCGAAGCATGCGTTCCCGCACATAGTCCTGAAAGGACAGGGTGCTCATCGCCAGCTGAGCGACATCATCTTCCACCTTGCTGGCAACGTCCTTGTAGCTTGGCTTGGCGTCGCGCAGGGCACTATCCATCAGTTTTGCGCTTGGGGCTGAGTGACCATTGTCAAGTGTTGCCAAAGTGTCCTCGGCAGCCGCGACCACTTCGACACCATGTTCGGTGGGTCGGTTCGACAAGATCAATGTGTTGTCCCCAAAGGTTAGCCGGGCCTTGGCAAGGGCTTCACGGGACGTAGCGGCTGTAAAGCGTTGGATGTTCATGATGTTGCGCCTCTGAGAATCGGGCCGATGCGGATGGTGTGTGTTTCAGGAATTTCACTATGTGCCAATACCTGCAGACGAGGTGCCACGCGGCGCACCAGGCGTGCAATGGCACTGCGAATTTGGTCGGGAACCAGCAAACAGGCGGGTACACCCACCTCCTCTTGCCTGAGGGCAGTTTCTGCTGCATTGCGCGTCAGCATTTCCGCAACCCCTGGATCCAATGCCGGACCTGACGCATTGGCCAGCGCCTGGACCAGCAGGCGTTCGAGTCCCGGGTCAATGGCAATCACGTTCAGCTCCCGCGTTGGGCCATAAATTTGCTGGACGATGGCGGGCGACAGTGCGACCCGCACACGCCGTGCAAGTTCAGCAGGGTCCGAAGTGGATCCGGCATGTTCGGCAATCGATTCGATGATTGTGCGGATGTCCCGAATATGCACGGCCTCATCGAGCAATAGTTGCAGGACTTTCTGGAAGATGGCGATGGAAACCATTTTTGGGACCACTTCTTCTATCAGTTTGGGTGCCAGCTTGGCGACATGTTCCACGAGTTGTTGGGTCTCTGTGCGGCTCAGTAATTTCGAAGCCTGCACTTGCATCAAGTGTGACAAATGAGTGGCCATCACAGTCTCTGAATCAACCACCGTAAACCCGACCATTTGCGCCGTTTCCTTTTGTTGTTCGTCGATCCAGTGTGCTGGCAGGCCAAATGCGGGGTCCGTAGTTGCAGTGCCAATGAGTGGCGTCGTGATTCCACCGGGGTTGATGGCCAGGAACATGCCGGGAAACGCCTCACCCTCGCCAACGATCACGCCGCGCAGCGTGATGCGGTAGCCGCTGGGCTTGAGTTCCAGATTGTCTCTGACGTGTACCGGTGGCGGAAGGAATCCGACTTCTTGTGCAAATTTGCGGCGGACGCCCTTTATGCGTGTCAGCAAGTCACCTTGTCGTGTCTTGTCAACCAACGCGATCAGGCGGTAACCCAACTCCAGGCCGAGCTGGTCGACCGGTTGCAAATCGTCCCAGGATGCTTCGCCATCGGTGGTCGCGGGCGCTACGATGGTCTGCGGATCGACCGGTACCGGTTTATGCGCTAGAACCCATGCGCCATAGGCCAGCACGGATGCAATTGCCAGAAACACAAAGTGCGGCATGTTCGGAATAATGCCCAGCACAAACATGATGGTGGCAGTGATTCCCAACACCTTGGGCGAGACAAACATTTGACCCACAATCTGTTTGCCGATGTCGTGGTCCTTCCCCACCCGGGAGACAACCATTGCCGCAGCAACAGAGATCAGCAGTCCTGGGATTTGTGCAACCAGGGCATCGCCTACCGCAAGAAGAATGTAGCTGTTGGCCGCTTGCGAGGCGCTCAGGCCATGTTGCAGTATGCCAATTGCGAACCCGCCAAAAATATTGATCAATAAGATCAATATGCCAGCCACTGCATCGCCACGTACAAATTTCGATGCACCGTCCATCGAGCCAAAGAATTCAGCTTCTTCTCCGACCTCGGCGCGGCGGCGTTTTGCTTCCTTTTCGTCGATCAAGCCAGCGTTCAGGTCGGCATCCACGGCCATTTGTTTGCCGGGCATGGCGTCCAGCGTAAACCGCGCTGAAACTTCGGCAATCCGCTCGGAGCCTTTGGTCACCACCACAAAGTTGATCACCACCAAAATCGCAAAAACGATCAGGCCAACCGCAAAGTTGCCACCGATCAGGAAATGCCCAAACGCTTCAATCACCGCACCAGCGGCACCCGGTCCGGTGTGTCCTTCGAGAAGCACCACCCGGGTAGATGCAACGTTAAGCGACAGGCGCATCAATGTTGTGAGCAACAGTACGGACGGGAATGCGGCAAAGTCCAAAGGCCGGATCATGTAAGCCGCGACCATCATGACCATCAGTGCAACCGCAATATTGATCGTAAAGAAAGCATCCAGAAGCATCGGTGGCAATGGCAACACCATCATCGCCAAGATGGCAACAACCAACATCGGGGCAGAGGCGCCCTGGACTACGCCGGAGTTGGTGCCATACCACTGCTGCAGTGACTTGATAGTGGTGTTCATGCTGGTACCGCCTTGATAGTTTTAGCCAGTGGATCAAGATCAGGCGGAACGAATGGGTGCTGCAGATCCCCTGGCATCGGTCCTTCACCGCGCATGGCCGCCCGCAAACGGTACACATAGGCCAGCACTTGCGCTACAGCCGTGTACAGCGTGGAGGGGATGTCCTGGTCAAGCTCCGAGTTGGCATACAGTGCACGTGCCAGCATGGGTGACTGAAGCACGGGAATGGAATGGTGCTTTGCAACGTCGCGAATTTTCATGGCCAAGAGGTCTGCACCTTTCGCGACAACCTGAGGCGCACCCATGGTTTTTTCGTCATAACGAATCGCGACAGCAAAGTGGGTCGGGTTCATCACCACAAAGTCAGCTTTTGGAACCGCATTGACGCTATTGCGCTGCGCCATGTCGCGCTGTTTTTGACGAATTTTCGCCTTGATCTGCGGGTTTCCGTCCGATTCCTTTCCCTCTTGCTTCATTTCCTGGTGAGACATCTTCATCTCGTCTTTGTGCAAAAACTTTTGCAAGGGAAGGTCAACCATGGCGGCGCCCAATATCACCAGCAAAAGCAGGCCCATGCCGGCGGTGATCCATTCGCTCAGGTGAACAATCGCTGCTGAGGATGGTTGCAGCACCAGCGACGCAATTTCTTGCATCCCGGAGGTGAGAAATGTTGCGGCAATGGCGAACAGGATTCCTGTGATAACAACCATCTTCGCAACGGACAGCAGTTTCTTCTTTTTGAACAGGTTGCCAAAACCTGAGAGTGGATTGATCCGGCTGAAGTCAGGCATGAGCGGCTTGAGGCTATTGACCCAGCCGCCCGACGCGACGGCTGCGAAAATCGTTGCCGCAGTGACGATGCCTGCGAAGACCATGCACCCGATCAATCCTGTTGTGGTGGCATCGGACAATCGAGTCAACATGTTCCCGGTTTGAGCGATTGACTTCGCATCAAACGACAGTTGGTGGCCCATGCTGTGTTGCAGCCGGTCAAAAAGTACGGGGGCCAACACCAGCAGGCCAACCGCGCCGGTTCCTAAAACGGCCAAGTGCGACAGATCTTCGGAGCGACTGACCTGTCCGTCCTCACGCGCTTTCTTAAGCTTGCGTTCTGATGCCGGTAGGTTGCGATCTTGGCTGCCTGATTCCATGGTGGGACTCTATAGTTGCCACCATTGTCGTAAGCGACCCTGCGAACTAAAGTCTGAAAAGAGGGGGGAAATCCCTGCAATTTTGAATAGCTTAAAACAAGCTGATACTGCCCCGCGCCTTCGTGCAACAACCAGGCGGTGATAGACCGCCCAAACTGCACACAATCTGCCAGTATGCGGTTAGCGACCTGACTGAGCAATCACAACGCCGGCGAGCAGCGTTGTGTCCAATGGCGTCTCGCTGCTGAGCAAACCTATTTCAGGCCCTGTTTGGTCAAAATGTGATTGACCTTGTCTTCAAGTGTTGCCTTGGTAAAGGGCTTAACGATATAGCCGGCCGCACCGGACTGCGCAGCAAGAACAATATCTTCCTTGCGGGCCTCGGCTGTCACCATCAGAACGGGAATATGCTTGAGCTTTTCGTCCTTCTTGATTTCGCCCAGCAACTGAAAGCCATTCATATTGGGCATGTTGATGTCACTGACGACAAAATCAAAGCTGGAACTGCGAAGTTTTTGCAAAGCCACTACGCCATCCTCGGCCTCGTCTGCATCGACAAATCCGCTCTCTTTGAGCAAGTTACGCACAATCCGGCGCATGGTGGAGAAGTCGTCAACGACTAAAAAGCGTAGGTCTTTTGACATGGATTACCCTTTCCCGGGTGATTTTTGCATAGTTCTAAGTATCACCGAATTTTGCACAGAATTACCGGGGTGGCTGCACTACCACTGCAGCTTGCGGTGTTTCTGTTTCAAGTTCGATTTCGAGTGGGACGCGCTGGCCGCCGAGCAGTCTTTCTTCAGCATCTTTCGTCATGACCAGAATACTGATTCGTCGATTCGTGGGGCTCAACGGATCGTCGGTATCCAGTAAAAGGCTTGATGCCATGCCGACCACACGCGCCAGTTTGTCTTCTGGCATCCCGGCATTTGCAAGTTCACGGCGGGTTGCATTGGCTCTGTCAGCAGACAACTCCCAGTTACTGTAACCCTTGCCGGCATTGCCATAAGCGCTTCGGTCGGTGTGACCATCCAGGCTGATCTTGTTTTCAACATCGAGCAGCGCGTTGCCGATTTCCCGCAAAATTTCCCGCATATACGGTTTCAGCGAGGCGCTGCCGCTGTCAAACATGGGGCGTTTTTGGTTGTCGACAATTTGTATTTGCAACCCGTCGGGCGTGATTTCCAGGCGTATCTGTGACGCGAACTCTGCCATCTTTGGGTTGCTGGAAATTGCGCCTGCAATTTTGGCGCTCAAGGCAGCCAGCATCTTGGCATCGCGTTTGGCGGCCTCCGCCTTGGCTTGTTCGCCTGACATCTTCTTGGCTTTGCGGTCTGCACCGTCGCCGCGCTTGGCCTGTCCGGCGCTTTGTGTCAGATCACTACCTCCACCGTTAATAATGCTGGCGCTGGCGCCGGCTCCGCTGCCACCTTGCATGGCCACCTTCATTGGCGATTGAAAATAGTCGGAAATTCCCTTCTTGTCACCCTCAGTGGTACTGCCAAGTAGCCACATGAGAAGAAAGAACGCCATCATGGCGGTTACGAAGTCAGCGTAGGCAATTTTCCACGCACCCCCGTGCACTGCGTGGCCACCTTTTTTGACCCGCTTGATGATGATCGGCTGCAGCTTTTTTGCGTCCCCTGCCATGGTCAGGCTCTCATCGTCTTACTTTTTGCCCTTCACATAGCTTTCCAGCTCAACAAAAGAGGGACGCTCGGTGGAGTACAGCACTTTTCTGCCAAATTCAATGGCTGTGGAGGGGTTGTAACCCTGCATGCTGGCCAACAAGGTTGTCCTGATGCACTGCAATTCCTTGCCGGTTTCCTCGACTTTTTGCTCCAGCACGCCAGCCAGCGGTTCGGCAAAAGCATAGGCCAGCAAAATACCCAAAAAAGTTCCCACCAGCGCCGAGCCAATCATGCCGCCCAAAACTGCTGGTGGCTGCCCGACCGAGCCCATGGTGTTCACCACGCCCAACACGGCGGCCACAATGCCAAATGCGGGCAGTCCACCAGCCACCCGTTGTAACGCAGCAACTGCTGCATGTTCTTCATGGTGATGCGTCTCGATCTCGCTGTCCATCAGCGATTCAATTTCGTGCGCGTTCAGATTGCCCGAGACCATCATCCGCAAGTAGTCGGTGATGAACTCAACCACATGGTGGTCTGTCCCAACCGCAGGGTACTTTTTAAATAATTCGGATTCGTGGGGCTCTTCAACATCTTTTTCAATTGCCATCAAGCCTTCTTTGCGGGCCTTTTGCAGAATGTCGTACATCAGGGCCATCAGTTCCATGTACCGGGCTTTGGTGTATTTGCTGCCCTTGAAACACATCCCCAGGCCTTTGATGGTGGCTTTGACGACCTTCATCTGGTTGTTGGCCAAGAACGCACCGACTGTCGCGCCGCCGATCGTAACCAGTTCAAAGGGGAGTGCCTTCAAAATAACCATGATGTTGCCACCATGGAATATGTACACGCCAAAGACGCAAACCAAAATGACAAGCCAGCCGACGATTACGAACATAGGCGCATTGTGACAGGGAAGCACAAGGCTTCAAAGGTTGAACAGACCGGCTTTTGATCGCCTGTCAGTATCATATCGGTGATGGCCCAATGCGTTTAAAAAAATATGTCTGAATACTGCATGGGGATGTTTTGGATGTTGTCCGTCTGCACAGTCTGCAACACCAGCGTTTTACTTTCTTAAGCAAAATGCGGCTCTAGCCCTCTAGATTGCTACGTTGGTAGCTATTAAAAGAGGAGTGAAATTAATGCAGCATGATGCCACCGGCGGCGGCGCCTTTGCCTGCGCGCGCGGGGGGAGTGCACAGACCGCATTCGAAATGGCGGCTATTTTCGTAGGCTTCGCTCACAAAGTGCCCACCACATTTCGAACATTTGGTCATGGAGAGCATATTGTTGTCAATGAACTTGACCAGGCGCCAAGCCCGGGTAATGGACAACAGGGGTTCGACGCCACACGCGGCAATTTGTTCTGAGTAAAGCCTGTAAGCTTTCATGATCGCGTCAATGTCATCCAGAGCACAGACCTTGGTCAAATACTCATACGTGTTTTGAAACAGCGATGCGTGGATGTTGGGCTGCCAGGTCAGGAACCACTCGGTAGAAAACGGCAGTTGTCCTTTGCTGGGGGACCGACCAGCCACTTCCTTGTAAAGCCGCAACAAGCGTTCATAAGACAAATCCGTTTCGCTTTCCAGCACCTGCAAACGGGCACCGAGTTGGATGAGCGCAACAGCACGTTCAACCTGTTTGGAATCATTCAATACGCTTTTGGTGGCCATGATCTTGCTCCGGTACGGTGTGATTGACTAGATGGCTTCGGCGTAACGACCCGCCATGAGTATGCTGGCATGCAACTTGGTTGTTGCGTCGTTGTCGACCTTATTGACAGAGTGATTGGTCAACAGATTCCAGACCATGTCGTCATCTACGCGGAATCGGCACAGCAGCATATTGCCCGATGCAATCTTCATGATTTGCGCGGGAGACAATGCGCCGATCAGGTCGGCAGACTCTTCCGACATCCCAAGGCGAAACAGCGCCTCTGCCTTGTCCTGGCGAATCAGGGTTTGCGCCAGCATCAAGTAAGTCATGTTGGCTTCCCGAATTTCTGTCAGCATTTGTTCGTTTGTCATGTCTGGCTCCTGGTGTGAGCGGTAATTCGTTTGAATCACCATGGAGTCAATTCTGGGCTGAAGTGCCAGAAACTTAAATCGGATTGTGGCTAGAGCTAGTGTCAGGAATCGGTCCTATTGCTCGTAGGAAAAAGCCTTACACGCTGTGATGATTGCGCTGCGATGTTATGGCTATGGCCATCACTTTGAATTGAGTTTAAGAAAAAGCTTGTTCCGCCGATAAATGAATCAATCGGTGGTTGGACTCAGCACCAAAGTACCAAGCGGGCGTTACTGATCATCAGCCGCGATCGCATACAGCGGCACACGACGCTGACGTCAGAGCCGTAGCAGGGATTTGAACCGGACGTACCGCAGTGGTGACTGCGCGCGCGGGCCTTATTGCCTCAAGAGGGCTAACACGCCTTGTGGCATCTGGTTAGCCTGCGCCACCATCGCTGTGCCGGCTTGCTGCAGGATCTGTGCGCGGGATAGATTGGCTGTTTCCTGGGCGTAGTTGGCGTCCATGATGCGACCACGTGACGCTGCAGAATTTTCTGCGGCCACTCGCAAGTTTGCAATGACCTGCTCAAACCGGTTTTGCGAGGCACCCCAGGTGGCACGGATGCTGGTCATCAAGTTGAGATCGGTATCGATAAATGCCAATTCAGCCAGAGACGTTGCGTTCGTTGTGCCCAGCGTTGTAGCGGTTTGGGCAGCCTGACCCGCGTTCACCGTAATTGTGTCGGACGTGTTTGCGCCAACCTGAAACTGCGCCGCGACAGCCACGCTCAGTAGCGGTACGTTGTTGAACGATGTTGCCGCAATCACACGATCATTTTCAGCCTTTAACAAGACGTATTCCTGATCAAGTGATGCAATGTCCGTCGTTGTATTGGAGCCGTTGGCTGCCTGGACAGCCAATTCACGCATACGTTGCAGGTTGTTGGTAATAGCGCCCAACGCGCCTTCAGCGGTTTGTGCCATGGAAATCGCGTCGTTGGAATTGCGGATAGCCACGTTCATGCCGCGGGTTTGCGTGTCCATGCGTTCAGCGATTGCCAGCCCTGCGGCATCATCCTTGGCGCTGTTGACGCGTAGCCCTGATGATAGGCGTTGCATCGAAACAGTGAGCGAGAGGGCCGAAGTCGACAAATTGCGTTGTGCATTCAATGACGCAACGTTGGTGTTGATACTGGATGACATTAAGTTCTCCTTTAAAGCTGTTAAGCCC
>CAIQBN010000210.1 GCA_903870065.1 uncultured beta proteobacterium
ATGAACGAGCTCAGGGTAGATCACCTGATCTCTGAACAATTCCTTTATCTGTATAGCCGCAGCCAGATCGTTACCCATTCGAGCCAGCATTAGTGCATGCACCATTCTTACGCTGGACGCCTTGGGCTGAATTCGACCGGCTTGTTGAAGGAAATATTGCGTTTCAGAGTAGTTTCCTAACTCAAGATGGGCTCGGGCGATATTTGCAATGATTGCTATAACAAAAGGCCGGGACGCGTACACAGATTCATACATCCAGAGCGCATTTGTCCAGTCACCAGCCCGAACAAATTCGTCTGCGGCAATCGCAGTGAGTTTTCGGTAATGTGGATTCAGTTCCACACCGTGGCGCATCAGAGTTATCGCACGTGCTTTGGCATCGTCCCAAAACGGGTTGTTTGGGGAATCTGAGCGGGCTATGGTCATGGCGAGTTTAATGCCGCGTATTAAACTTTTTTCGCACGTCGCAGCCTGTTGGGTTGCTTGAAAGGCCAAGACCATAGAACCGGTGGCCAAAGCAAGTAACAGATTGAGTGTTGATCCTGGCCAAACAGTACGGAAAACGAGCCATGTTGGCTTCGGCCTTGCAGCCGTGTCACAGGAACCCAAAACCGATAAGCTAAGTGCAAACAGTGCGCCGGTTGAGGCCATCCGCCAGGGAAATCCTACGGTGCTGACAATCAACAGCATCAATATGCTTGCCAATGCAGTAGCTCGAACTAGCGAGACCTGTTTGGCAGTTGGTGATTTGTCAGCCCAAGTGGTCCAAGCTGAAACCACCAGATAGCCAAGCAAAATCAGTAAGACTATCCACCCCACCAAGCCAAACTCGGCCAGTAGTTGCAAGTACTCGTTGTGAGCGTAAAAGTCAGTCTCCAACTGTGTATCTGGTGCCTGATACAAAGGCACCAAAACTTCCCAAGCGCCCGCTCCTACGCCGGAAATTGGATTTGCAAGGATCATTCGCGTCGTGGCGGACCACATGGACGTACGAACCGAGAACGAGCCAGATGTGTATTCTTCTGGCTTTGCGATAGAGGTCACGCGACCGAGCGACCGTTCGATAGCACTCAGTCTGCCAATTTCAGCAAGAAGTTGCTGGTTGTTTGTGTCAATGGAGCCAAGTCCAACAAGTGTGCCAATGAGCACGATCACCAGAGCGATAACTTGGTTGCGCCCCCGGCGAAACACTGCAATCTGTTGTCGGCAAAGAAACAGCACCACAGGAATAAGCAGCGCAAAAACAGACAGGGCAAGCAAAGCTGATCGCGTACCGGTCATCAGTATCGCCACCAAGTTGTATCCGATGATGACAGCAAGACCCATAGCAATGCGCAGATCGCGTGCTTGCAACAGCAAGTAGACCGAATAGGGCAGGGCGCAAATCGCATACTCTGCGAAAAAATTTCGGTTGACAAAGGTGGAGCCTGGATTTGGTCCCTGCGCGAAAAGACCGAAATCACTCCAGAATTGCAGGGCGGCCCAGACGGAGGCGATTGAGACGCCCCAATGAATACCCCATATCAAACGGTCTTCAAAGTCGTCTGTCTTTATGTTGATACCCAACCAGAGAATGATGCTGAACACCAACCATCTCGCCGCCTCGACTCCCCCCAAATAGGCATGCGACCAAGTGGTGCTCAAAAGGGCATACGAGGCAAGAAGCAATGGCAGGTACATCAACATGTGCCATACCCGGTATTGAGGCTGTTTGCGATCACTGATCAGGACGACTAGCCAAGTTCCGATCGCCAAAAGCAAAACAAGCGCCGATTTCAAGGTGTCTTGCAGCATTTCTTCACTGGGTACGCCAATTGCTGGCACCAAAATCATCATTAGGCCAAGCAAAAGGGCGCTCCAGCGACTTGATCCGTTATCGTCTACTGCAATGCAATTCGTTCTAGTCAAAAGGCGCCTCTTCCTTTCCTCGCAGGGCTAACATCCAAGATGCGCGATGGAGGCTAATCAAAAAATGTTCGCGTGCACTCGCCTTGCAATGATGCGAATGTCTGGTCCCATGTGTACCGCAGATTGAAACTCCAAGGTGGTTCCATCCTCTAGCGTGAAGATGGGTGGGAGTAGCGCCATGCCGCGTCCCTTCCCAAGCAGGGTCGGCGCCAAGTAAATCAACACTTCATCGACCAGTCCCTGTTGCAATAAAGCTCCATTGAGTGTCTGCCCAGCTTCGACGTGGACTTCGTTAATTTCGCGCGTCGCCAAGTCATGCAGCATTGCTCGCAAATCAACCAGGCTCTTTGTTTCGGGACTGTTGCCTGGGCAGCTTATCACGATGGCACCCTTTGATTCCAGCGCCATTTTCTTCGCCGCATCAAACTGCGCAGAGTAGATTAAAACGGGTCGTTCTATTTCGAATAAATTTGAATTGATGTCTGTTTTAAGTGTGCTGTCTACGATCACCAATTGGGGCTGTCTTTGCGTGTCTACCAATCGTACGTCCAATCGCGGGTTATCTGCCTGAATGGTGCCGATGCCGGTGAGTACGGCACAGGATCTTGCGCGCCAAGCGTGCCCGTCGGCGCGGGATTGAGCTGACGTGATCCATTGACTAACACCATTGCTTAACGCGGTCACCCCATCCAAGGACGCCGCGACCTTCATGCGCACCCAGGGCATTCCCCGCCGCATTCGGCTGAAAAATCCGATATTCAGTTCGCGCGACTCCTGCGCGCCAGGTCCTATTTCCACTTCCATACCGGCAGCACGAAGCCTAGCGAAACCCTGGCCTGCAACCCGTGGATTGGGATCAGAAATTGAAGCCACAACTTTGACAATGCCAGCGGAAATCAATGCGTCGCAACAGGGGCCAGTGCGACCACGGTGCGAGCATGGCTCTAGCGTAACGAACGCCGTTGCGCCTCGAACGACATTTGCGCGGTCCGCAGCGTCCGTCAGGGCCATGATCTCGGCGTGGGGTCCGCCTACACGTTGCGTGTTGCCCTGACCCAGCACCTGGCCATTTGCATCGACCAAAATGCAGCCAACAGACGGGTTGGGCGGACAGAGCCAGCGCCCTAAAGTGGCTAGTTGCAGGGCGCGTGTAATCAAAGGGTTTACCACTAAATTGAATCGATGAGCGGTCACAGTTTACCGTTTAGCGGGTGGAGGCTGCCGAACATCAGCGCGCCTTGGACGATTAGAGTCATTTCGGATACGCTCATCAATATGAAAAATCGAGGCCTCGGCTTTACCCTCATCGAACTGTTGATAACAATGGCTATTGCTGCAATCGTGGCGTCATTGGCAGTCCCCAGTTTTAGAACGATGCTGGTCAAACGTTCAGTTCAGGCGTCCGCTGATGCACTGGTTGGAGACCTTCGTTTCGCACGAACGGAAGCATTGAGGCGGGCAAATACGGTTTCGGTTTGTAGTTTGCAGGACGGAAGTACCAGCGTTTGTTCAGGCGTATCAGGTAAATGGACAAATGGCTGGAAAGTCTATGCCGGTGCAGAGGATATTCGAGTGCAGCAAGGTGCCCCTAACATTTCCTCTATCCAAAGCAGCAATCCAGTGTCTGACCGGCATACGTTTACCTATTTTGGCAATGGTTGGGGTAAAGCCAATGATCAAACTTTTATTTTTACACCCACAGGCTCGGTGCCGGTTAATGGCACGCGTTTGGTCTGTATTAGCATGCAGGGCCGGCCTAGCTTGCGGTCGGAAGGAGCTTCATCGTGCTCTTAGGTAGTCGCGCTGCAGCCACAGCATCTCTAACCCGTAGTCGAAGGATACGCGGTGTTTCACTGATAGAAGTTCTGATTTCCATCTTGTTGTCTGCCATTGGTTTGCTGGCATTGGCGGGTGCCAACGTTGCTTCGATCCGCTACTCCAAAATGTCGCAGTACAAGGGTACAGCCACTTCCTTGATTGCTGATTTGTCTGAGCGCATACGGGCCAATAAGTCGGGTTTGGCCAGTTATGCCCTGACCGACGACTTTGCTACGCAAGGTGCTGCGATGCAAGTGATCGTCGCAGCGGCGACGACATCCGGTGCAAGAAACGGAACCCACAATACGAACTGTGAAACCTATGCCCCTGCCAATTGCACTGCTGCGCAATTGGCTGCGTACGATTTGGCAAATTGGAGATTGCTGCTGTGGGATCAGCTTCCGGAAGGCGCAGCCATTGTTAGTGTGCCTGTAGGAACGGTTGGTGCGAATGTATGGGTGGCGTGGCGCGACCCGGCAGTTGCCGATGCGGATGAAAACTCTACCGATTCGCGAAATGCTGCGCTGGAGTGCCCTGCGGACTTGAACCTGGGTGTCGACAAAAGCGTGCGGTGCAGTTTTTTCAGGATTAACCTATGAAACCTGTTCGTTCCCTGAATAAAGCCCGGGGTCTCACGTTGATCGAGATTTTGGTCTCCCTGGTCATTGGCCTGGTGGTTGTTGGTGCGGTCATTGTCAGTTACCTTGGGGCTGGTAAAGCGAGCCGATACCAATCAGCGCTGAGCCAGATGAACCAGGATGCTCAGATCGGCCTGAGCATGCTCTCGCGCGAGGTTCAGTTAGCGGGCTACTCAGCGCCTTCAGCCTTGATCAGTGTTCCCGTTGGTGGAACCAGCACCGCGACGATTTCGATTGCCAGCTATAACCTGACCACGGCAACCGCTGCGATCAAGGGCTGTGACGGAACCAAGGGAACAAGCACCTTTGTTGATCCCACGACCTCGGGTACGCCAGTTTGCGCTGCTACCTCCAACCCGACGACATCGGGCTTTGGCGTGGTTTACGAAGCCGACGTGCTAAACACAGTTCCCCCTGCTGCGCCGGCAGCGCAAGTACCAACAGATTGTTTGGGCAACACTATCAATTTGGTGGGAACCCAGACCTTTTATGTGGCACGCAACCGGTACTACGTGGCCCCAGGCCCATCCGGTCGACCAGAACTGTATTGTGCTTCCAATAAAACTGCCGGAACGTCCAAGCAGCCCTTGCTCGAGAATGTGGAAGATATGCAAATTTGGTACGGCATCGAGGGTACGACCGCGCGGGAAGTTACCCGTTATGCCAAAGCGGGCAAAGACGCTACTACGGCCTCAACCGTGAACGCAGCTGACGCCGCGACCCCTGGCGAGTGGAATAAAGTAATCAGTGTTCGAATTTGCCTGCTCATGCGCAGCGCAGAGACTGTATTTGGTGAAACCGCGGTGGCCGCCGGAAATGAAGACACGTTGACCTACCTGGATTGCGACTCGATCACCAAAGTGTCAACCGACCGCTATCTGAGGCGGGCTTACTTTACCACTGCCACGATTCGCTCCAAGATGGCGTTTTGAGAATGCCCACCACCATGAACCCGATCCCATCCAAAACTTTAGGCCAGCGATCTGAGTGCGGCATGTCGCTCATTGTCGTGCTGATCATGTTGGTCATCATTGGCATCACGGCGGCTAGTGCCATGCGCAGCGCAACATCTGAGCAAAGGGCCACCAATAACCTGCGTATGGAAAGTACCGCTCAACAGTATGCCGAAGCGGCTTTGCGTTATTGTGAAACCCAGTTGGGTTTACCTACAGGTTCGCGCGTGGCAACGCTAAGGAGCAATGTCATACCTACCACGACATTTGCTCTCTCAGGATGGGAACACACGCCGACCTGGACGGGAGCACTCGGCAGGGCTTCTGCCACCAGGACGATTGTGGATCCCGACAACACTTTAAATATCCTAAGTACTGCGGGTATCACGGTGCTGCCCAGGAAAAACCCTGAGTGTGTGGTTGAAACCCAATCGCGGGGCAGTCCTACATTCCAGATGACGGTTGTGACCGCGCGTGGTTTTAGTTCAGATTACACGGCCGATGGCAGCGGTAACACCACAGGCGGTTCCGTGGTTTGGCTTCAATCCATCATCAATAGGCTTTATTTGAATTAACAGGAGGTGTTGATATGACTACCTATTCATTGCCCGTGTTTGGCCGGCACCTGGTTGGCTTGGCACTCCCGTTGCTGATATCGCTTGCGACGGTTTCGCAGGCCCAGGTCGCGCCGGGACAACTCCCCCTATTGACCAAGTCAGGTACCGGTGTTCCGCCCAACATTATGTTGACGATGGACGATTCGGGCTCCATGGCGTTTCAGCACATGCCTGAAGACGTTTTTGCTAGCGACACCTTCACCACTGCAAACCCGGTCAACAGCAACACGGTTCGTTGGGACCCCAATGACAACTACAACACCAATACAAATTTTGTGGGAACTGTGCCGGGCAATCTCGCAACGCCCAATTGGGTGCAAAAAGCGCTGCGCTCCCCGGATACAAATACGATTTTTTACAACCCTGAGATCCGCTACGACCCCTGGTTTACTGACAACGGCGTGACGCGCCGGTTGAATTCGCCACCGACAACCGCCTATGTGAGCCCGCCTGCATTTGCGACTTCAGCGACTTCAACTACGTCAATGACGGTTGCAACCGGCAACAAGACCTTCACCTTGGCTCAAACTGGTATGCTGTTTAGCGTTGGCAAGACGGTGGTGATTTCATCGACCGCAACGCCCACAACGCAGTGGATGTACGGAAGCATTACAGCGTTTAATTCTGGCACCGGTGCAATCACCGTCAATGTGACTACCAAGACCGGTTCGTCTACATTGGCATCCTGGAATATCGTTCAATCGAGTTATGTGAATTTGACGGCAACGGTCGCCGTTCCTGTCGCGTCACCGGTCAGTTCCAGCGTTTTAGTTGCTGGTCAGCGATACAAAATCGTTGTGAAGGGAACTTCAAATTGGACCAACATTGGTGCGTCGAATAACAATGTGGATACAACCTTTTATGCAAACGGGCCCACGGGCGGAACGGGTACTGCGCGATTATTGGGATGGTGCTATGCAAACGACTCCAACGTCAGTGGAACCGGTACAAATTACGGGAATGTTTCAAGCAATGGATGCCAGGCCGTCACTACTGCGTTTACCCATGACCCCGGTGCCTATTTCAGATTGCAAAAGACCGGTTCCGCTTACAAGGCGGTCAACAGCGCTGGCAATTACACAGCCTACAGTATTAACACGAGCGGTTCTTTTACAAAACACGCAGCTCGAACAGACTGCGTAGCAAGCTCCTGCTCCCAGGCGGAAGAACGTCAGAACTACGCAAACTGGTTTACTTATTACCGTAACCGCAATTTGCTCGCCCGAGGGGCCATGATGGAATCTTTCGCTGCAGAAGGCGATACCTTCCGCCTTGGGTTTGGGCGCATCAACAAGGGTCAGGCTACGGTGGACGGAGCAGACACCAAGGTCATTGAAAGCAGCAGCACCTATGGCGGCGGCGGAGTTCGGGCCTTTAATTCAGGTCGCAAGGTCAACCTATTCAAATGGCTTGAGGACCTTCCTGCCAGCGGAGGAACGCCATTGGTAACTGCGATGAACGCCATTGGTACCTATTACTCGCGCACCAGCACCTCGGGACCATGGACGGATAACCCGGGCGGCTCAAATACCGTGTCAGGCAACAAGACATGCAGGCGCTCGTACCAAATCATCATGACTGACGGCTATTGGAACGACAACCCTGTATTCACGGGGGTAGGGAACGCTGACAACACGGACGGATCAACCATCACGGGGGCGGGTACTTCCTACAAATATGTGGCGACCCGCCCATACCTCGATTCAACGAGCAATACATTGGCCGACGTGGCCATGTACTACTGGAAGACCGATTTGCAATCTGCCACGGACAATGCAGTTTCGCCCAAGGGGGATAACAATTCGTTCTGGCAGAACATGACCAACTTCACAGTGGGCCTCGGAGTGCGCGGCTCTTTAAATCCTGCAATTGACCTGCCCGCTTTGACTTCGGGGGGCAAGAACTGGCCTGCCGCAGCAAGTGGTCAAACAGCTGCCAATGTGGATGATCTCTGGCACGCCGCAGTGAACAGCCGTGGAGCCTTTTTCAGTGCAAAAGACCCTAAGGAATTGTCCGACTCGATCAAGTCCGCTCTGGCCAGTGCCAATGGTGGAACGGGTTCAACCGCTGGTGTGGCAACGGCGTCGACTGTGCTGTCGAACGCCAACCGAAAGTACGTGCCGAGTTTTGCTGCTGGCCCTTGGAGCGGTGACATTTCAGCTAACCCGTTGGACGCCAGTGGCCAGGTGTCTGCCGCTGTCTGGACAGCGGCGGCCAGAATGCCAACTTGGAGCAATCGGAACATTGTGACCTGGGATACCGGCCTGTCAACGCCGGCCGCTTCGCTGTTCAAAATCGGCTCAATGAGTGCAAGCAATCAGACTGCGTTGGGGTCGTTTACATCACCGGCGACCACGGCAAAGTTTATTGACTTTTTGTATGGAGACCATAGTTTGGAGGGCGTTGGTAATCCGTTTAGGACACGCCAGAATGCCAACGGGGGGTCATTTATTTTGGGTGACTTTGTCAATGCCAATCCGGTTTTGGTGCAGAGTTCATTTGATGGCCAATATCACCAGTTGCTTTTGGGTGGCGCCAGTGGATATGCCAACTTTTTGACTGCCAAGGCTGCGCGCACCGCGGTGCTTTTTGCCGGAAGCAACGATGGCATGCTGCATGGTTTCAAGGATACTAAGGCGGCAACCCCTGCCTCAGCGCTGACGGACGGTCAGGAGGTTTTTGCCTATGTGCCGCGGGCGGTATATGGCAATCTTTACAAGCTGGCAGACAAGAACTACGGCACCAGTGTGCAAGAGCATCAATTTTTTGTCGATGGCCCCTTGGTGGAATCGGATGCGTATATAGGTGGGAGTTGGCGAAATTACCTTACGGGCTCACTGGGCGCAGGGGGACGGGCGGTGTACGCATTGGATGTGACGGATCTGGCTAACTTGGGGGTGAATACGGTGAAGTGGGAAATCTCCAGCGGCACCGAGCCGGATCTGGGATATGTGCTGTCACCGATTCGCGTTGGTGTTTTGCCGGGCGGCCAATGGGTCGCAGTATTTGGAAATGGATACTCCAGCACCAATGGGTATGCGACCCTTTTTGTAGTGAATCTGGCAACCGCTGCCGTGCAAAAAGTTAACGTTGAAACGAGCGGGGGCAATGGCTTGGGTGGGGTGACTTTGATTCACGATGCGACAGGACAAATATCCACCATCTATGCTGGTGACCTGAAGGGCAATATGTGGAAATTTGCTGCCACCGGCAATTCAGTCGCGGTGTCCGGGGCTGCCGCACTTTTTACTGCAACGGATAGTGGAGGGGTTGCACAGCCCATTACCTCTTCACCAGCAGTTTTTGCGCATTCCAAAGGTGGACGGGTGGTGGTGTTTGGAACCGGCAAGTTGTTTGCGTCAGCCGACGCAAATGACACGTCGCCACAGTCAATTTACGGTGTGTGGGACCGGGATTCTGACAGTGTAGGGCGCCCGCTGACACGATCGAACCTGGTTGCGAGAATCTTGTCGACGGTCAATGGGACCGGCGGTGCATCCGGCTCATCGTTTTATTCCTTTACAAGCAGTGCGGTGGACCCGATTTCCAATCGCGGTTGGTATATGGATACGAGTTCTTCCATAGCCGGTGGTCGGGTGATTTATCCAACGCAGGTAGCCAGTTTTAAGACCGCTTTGGTTAGCTCAGTCGCACCGGTGCAAGGAACCCCGGCGGTATGCGATTCAGGGAGCGGAACCGGTCTAAACCTGATTTTGCCGGTCGAGCCTGATTATCTCGCCAGCAATGGAGGTTCGACAAGTGGTGGTTCGACAAGTCCTGGTGAGGGCTCGGGCTCGGGCGGGCGAGCATACGATACCAACGGCGATGGAATGGTGACCAGCGCAGACAGCGTTGTTGTGGGTTACAAGACGGCTGCTGACGGTATCGACGCCATTGTGCGCAGTCAGACTACCAACGGCGTTGATGCGGTGGGTGGGGCGGGTGGTGGCGGTAGCCAGGGCGATTGTGTCGGCATTTGCGCAACGGGTGGAGGGGTTGCCGGGCAGGCCGATGGAGGTGCCGCGTGTGTCAAAAATGTGGCGCAGTGTGCGGATCCAGCGAACCCATGCCTAATTGTGATCGCTGGCGCGACGCAAAACATGAAGACCTGCGTTCCGGAAGTGTGCAGCCCAGTGACCAATGTTACGTGCTGTGTCAATAATTTACCGGTTGCTTGGGCGGGCTCAACTTGCGAAGTCCTTGGCGGCGGTGGTGGTAACCGGGTCTATGACCGTGTCTGGCGGCGTATCATTAACCCGCCTATTCGTTAGATGCAGCGGTTTGGTTAGAGAAACAACGGCACCATAGAAGGAGTTTTGGATGATGCAACTATCGCGCGGCTATCGGCAATCCCTTGCATCACATGCAAAGGGGTTTACGCTGATCGAGCTAATGATTACTGTGGCAATTGTTGGGATCATTGCAGCCGTCGCGTTGCCCAATTACCAGAGCTA
>CAIQBN010000211.1 GCA_903870065.1 uncultured beta proteobacterium
CAAACCGAAGGGGATGGCGCAACCCAGGGCAAAGGTCTCGTCCTTGCCGTGAAAGTAGTAGGGTGCCGTGTGGGCACATTCCACCGTGCCGTTTTGCACGCCGTCCACCACGCCCAGCGGAGGCATCAATTCGCCGCCAGCATGGGGGCTGATGACAAATTTGCCACCCGACATTTCACCCACTTTTTTGGCAAAGCTTTCGGCTGCACCAAAAATCGTGTCTAACGATTTGGGGAAGCTCGAAGCCAGGCGCCAGCGAATGGCTGCAGACTGCGCGTGCACAGCAGGTGCAGCACCAGCGGCCAGCACGCCGGCAATGCCTGCATTTTTGATAACTAAACGACGATCCATTCGATGTACTCCAATAGTGGTTTGAAACAATCTTGCTGCGCGGGAAGTTCCGCCCAATAAGGACTGCTGTGAGTCACCGCCGATTGTAGGAAGCGATGCGGTGCCCAACGTGGGGGTTTTCCCTTGAAAACACCTGCATTTACTAAGGCTTCAGCATTCTGCAAGCCTCGCCCAACGGATGTTATGCAACCCGCACAACGGGTGCCAGCAAGGCAGAAAAACGGCGCGCGACCGATGCCTGAATGCCACTCGCGTCCAGCCCCTGTTGTGTCAGCAGGCGCGCCGGGTCGCCGTGCTCGATGAATAGATCTTGCAAGCCCAGCTGCAACACTGGCAACTCCAGCCCTGCAGCGTGCAGCGCCTCCACCGCGGCACTGCCGGCGCCCCCCATCGTGCAACCTTCTTCGACGGTCACCAAGGCCTGATGGCCATGCGCCACCTGCAGCAGCAGTTCGCTATCGAGCGGCTTGGCCCAGCGCATATTGACCACCGTGGCACCCAATGCCTGCGCGGCTTCGAGAGCCGGGTAGAGCAAAGTGCCAAAAACCAGCAATGCAATGCCGCTGGTGCCAGAGCGGCGGATCTCGCCCTTGCCAAACGGCAGCGCCTTCAGCGAAGCCTGCACGGCAACCCCGGCACCGGCGCCACGCGGATAACGCACCGCCACGGGGTGATCCTGCTCGAACGCGGTGCTCAACAATTGGCGGCATTCGTTTTCGTCGGCAGGACAGGCCACGCTGATGTTGGGAATGCAGCGCAAATAGGCAATGTCATACGCGCCTGCATGGGTGGCACCATCGGCGCCCACCAGTCCCGCGCGGTCCAGCGCAAATACAACCGGCAGGTTTTGTATGGCCACGTCGTGAATCAACTGGTCATAAGCGCGCTGCAAACATGTGGAATAACTGGCCACGACCGGTTTGAGCCCCTCAGTCGCCAACCCAGCGGCAAAGGTCACCGCGTGTTGCTCCGCAATGCCCACATCGAAATACCGCTGCGGGAAGCGCTGCTCAAACTCCACCATGCCAGAGCCCTCGCGCATGGCCGGTGTGATGCCGACCAGACGGGAATCATGCTCTGCCATATCGCACAGCCACTGCCCAAACACCTGTGTAAACGTGGGTTTGGGCGCAACTGCGGGCTTTTGAAGGCCCACCACCGGGTCAAATTTGCCTGGCCCGTGGTAGGCCACCGGGTCGGCTTCGGCCAATTTGTAACCCTGGCCCTTTTTGGTGACCACATGCAAGAACTGGGGGCCTTTGAGCTGGCGGATGTTCTCCAGCGTGGGGATGAGTGAGTCCAGGTCATGGCCGTCAATCGGACCGATGTAGTTAAACCCGAATTTCTCGAACAATGTGGCTGGCACGACCATACCCTTGGCATGCTCTTCCAGGCGCTTGGCCAATTCGAATAACGGTGGGGCGCCCTTGAGCACGTTCTTGCCGACATTTTTAGCAGCGGCGTAAAACCGACCGCTCAGGAGTTGCGCAAAGTAGCGGTTCAATGCGCCAACCGGTGGACTGATACTCATGTCGTTGTCATTGAGGATCACCAGCAGGTTGCACTCGGACACGCCACCGTTGTTCAACGCCTCAAAGGCCATGCCAGCGGTCATCGCACCGTCACCGATGACTGCAATGGCATGCCGCTCGATTCCCAGAATACGGGCGGCCTGGGCCATGCCCAATGCAGCAGAGATCGAGGTGCTGGAGTGGGCCGTGCCAAAGGTGTCATATTGGCTTTCGGCGCGTTGCGGAAAACCGCTAAGTCCGCCAAGCTGGCGCAGGCTTGGCATGCGGTCGCGCCGGCCGGTCAATATTTTGTGCGGGTAGGTCTGGTGGCCCACGTCCCACACAATCCGGTCATGCGGTGTGTTGTAGACGTAATGCAGCGCAACCGTGAGTTCCACGGTGCCGAGGTTGGAGCTCAGGTGTCCGCCGGTCTGCGCGACGCTGCCGAGCAAAAAGGACCGCAGCTCATCGGTCAATTCACGCAACTGGGCACGCGGCAGCTGGCGCAAGTCAGCGGGGTCGTTGATCGTGTGCAGCAAAGGATACTGGTTTTTCGGCATATGCTATATTTTTAGTAGCGTTTCGCGCAGATAGTTCGAGGGCTGGATGCCATTTTCATTGACAGAAAAAGACTCACCGAACCCGATTGATCACCATGTCGGCCAGTGACCGAAGGGCCTGTGTGTGGCGCAGGCCACTACCGTCGAGTGCGTCGAGCGCCTGTTTCAGCAACCGCTGCGCGTAGGCCTGGCTGGCCGGCAATCCCATCAGCGAGACATAGGTGGGCTTGTTGTTGTCCGCGTCCTTGCCGGCGGTCTTGCCCAAGGTCGCAGA
>CAIQBN010000212.1 GCA_903870065.1 uncultured beta proteobacterium
GATCATGCCAAGTTTCACTCGCGGCGGACATTCAATCCACTACGAAATCCACGGCGAGGGAAAGCCAGTCATTTTGTTGCACGGCATTTGCGTCAGCTTCGCTGGAAACTTCGCTGTTTTTGGCTGGATCGAAAGTCTGCGCAAGCAGGGGATGCAAGTTATTGGATTGGATTTTCTAGGCCACGGTAAGAGCGGTAAGCCAGTTGCTACTGATGCGTACGGTTCGCACAATCTTGCGGCTGACGTGATAAAACTACTGGACCATCTCAACCTCACGACGGCGTCTCTGGTCGGCTTTTCTCTGGGTAGTGTCATTGCGCTGCATTTGCTGCACACCCACCCGGAACGCTTTGGGCGCTCGGTGCTCATCGCCACTGGCGACGGCTTATTAGGTCTGCCGCCGCACTCCATGGAGGCTGTGGCTCCACAACTCGCGCACGCGCTGGACAGCGACCACTACCCAGCCGAACTGCCAAAGCATGTGGCGATGTACTGGAATTTCGCTACCAAGGTGGGAGGAGACCGCCTGGCCAGCGCAGCGGCGGCGCGCGCGCACTATCCTTTCTGTACGCCAGAAGAAGCGGTCCTTGTTGCAGCGGATGTGCTGGTCATCAGCGGTGAAATCGACCCGGTTTTGGGTAAGGGCCCGTTACTTGCGCGCGCCCTTGCGCACGGGCGCTATCTGGAAATTGCGGGTGCCGACCACTTCATGCTGGCCGCCAGTGAAGAAGCCAAGGAAGCGGCAGCCGATTTTCTCGCTGGCGGAGAGTGAAATGACTTATGACTACATCATCGTAGGAGCCGGTTCAGCCGGTTGCGTGCTGGCCGCAAGGCTTTCACAAGACTCTACATGCCAAGTGGCGCTACTGGAAGCGGGTGGCGAGGACCTCGCTCCAGCGCTGCGTCAGCCCAACCAATGGCCTGTGTTGTGGGACCGCGCCGAAGGCTGGGGCTACGCCACTACCCTACAGCCAGGCTACAACTTGCGCAACATCGCCTACCCACGCGGAAAGGTGCTTGGTGGAACCAGTGCCATCAACGCCATGATCTACATCCGCGGAGATGCGCACGACTACGACCATTGGCAAGACTTGGGAAACGCGGGCTGGGGTTGACAGGATGTGATGCCGTACTTTCTGAAGTCTGAGGACCAGCAACATGGCGCGTCGGCCGCACATGGTGCCGGCGGGCCGCTGGCGGTGACCGATCTGATTTCGCCCCACCGCATCTCCAGTGCATTTGTCGAGGCCGCTGTGGCGGCCGGCCATGTGCGTACGGCAGATTTCAATGGGGGCTCTCCCGTGGGAGCTGGGTTGTACCAAGTGACGATGCGCCATGGTGAGCGGTGCAGTACCGCCACAGCCTTCCTCCAACCTGCACGCATGCGTAGCAACCTGCACACCATCATCCATGCCAGAACCCTGCGAGTGGTCATGGAGGGTGACCGCGCGACGGGTGTGGACTACTTTGATGGAACGCAGGTGGTGCGCATCCACGCTGCGCGGGAGGTCATTCTGAGCGCTGGCGCGATCGATTCGCCCAAACTATTGATGCTGTCCGGCATTGGCGACACGGCGCAACTGCAATCCCATGGTGTGACCGTGCGGGCGGCGTTGCCTGGCGTCGGGGCCAACCTGTGCGATCACCCTGGCTCGATGCTTGTGTGGCTTTGCGCGAGGCAGAACAGGCGCTGCCCACCAGCAACATCGTAGAGGGCGGCCTGTTCATGAAGAGTGCAAGCTTGAATGATGGCTTCGCCGCCGACCTGCAGCTTTTTGCGATTCCTTTCGCGCCAATGCAGGCCGGCGCCCAAGGCAAGGCCAAGATGATGGCAATTGCTGCGCAGACCTGCCGACCCAAGAGCCGGGGACGCATTACCTTGCGATCTGCAGACGCGATGGATACCCCCGTCATTGACCCGCGCTACATGACGCACCCATATGACCTGGCACTGCAGATCGAGGGGCTTCGGGCTGCCAGGGACATCGCCGCGCAAGAGCCGCTGAAGTCTTTGCTTGCCGCAGAGTTGGCGCCGGGACACCGCGCGCTGGACGATGCCGCGTTGGAGCAGCACATCCGGGCCACC
>CAIQBN010000213.1 GCA_903870065.1 uncultured beta proteobacterium
AAGAAGTCGTAGATTTGCGTGATCGTTTGTGGATCATCTGCCGACCGTGCTGGCAATGTAACGAGTTCGTACTTTCCGGCGCCGCGATGCATGCATAGATATGCTCCCAGGTCGCTCCCAGTGCGCTGTGCTAGTCGCAATGCTCCCGCAGCTAGTCTTCTCTTTCTTCCAAGGAAGTTGACTTCAATCGCAGGAGCCATTGAGACCGCAGGTGCGTCACCCAGAATAATGAGCGTCTCATTGCGCTCAAGCATGCGGTAGAACGAGCGCATCCCTTCTTCCATGTCAATAACCCGTCCGCCGTTGAGATAGTGTTCTATGCCTCTGTATTTGGTTTCAAAGTGGCTCTGTACAGAACTGTGAACGCGTGGATCGTGCGTTATAGACGATGACATAAAGTTTATTGCTTCTCCGGATTTGGCCAGAAATGCTGCACCCATAAAGAAACTGTCGAAGTGCAATGTTAGTAGCACCTGCCCTTTTTTTCTCACAGGAGAGCTGGTGTCGCCTGGATGTGTTTTGTAGTTGCAGTTGAGTTCCTGCACTCGCCTGGCGGCAATCAGCCATGCTTCAAACTCCTCACGTGCCTCTACTTCAAAGCGTTCCTTCGTCCATGCGCTTCGTACTGCTTTTGAAACCAAAAGCGGCAACTGACCGTATCCCTCTAGGCTTTGCTTGCGTATATGCTTGTGTCCGAGGGCCACGCTGCGCCAGTCCTTGCCGATAGCTGCGTTTATTTTTCCCCGAATCGCCGAGCATGCGTACGCGAGGGTCAGCGGCAATCGCGAAATGATTGGCAGTATGTACTTGAAATCGAAGGTGTGGGCGCGCTTTAAGAGCCACCATATGATTGGTCGGATACGCTGTCCGAGTTCGGTCGTCATGTCGAATTGACGGCATTTTTGTCAATCCATGCCGCGACGTCTCCTGGCTTTGCAATATGAAAGCAACTCGTTGTAATTGGCATCCTTGATGCCCACTTGGCCTCAAAGATCGTTGCGCTCTTTTTGATTCGTTGCGCCAACTTCAATGGCTGGGATTCACCCGAAGACGTGCCCGACCAATGCTCACAATAGGCATCCACTACCGCACAGTCCCATCCCATGGTCTGCGCCTGAAGCACGAGATCTGTTCCGTAAAAATCAAATTCCATCTCCGGATCGAACCTGAGTCCAGTGGCCAGTCTCACGCCAAGGAGCAACTCATCTAAGCTATCCACCAGGCAGGGAAGTGGTATGGATTCTTTGAGCAGATTACCTCTGTCCAAAACATGGCCAACATTTGCCGCCCGTGATTCCATGGATGCGACTCCATAGACACCCACGACACCTAGTTTAGGCCAGCGCTGAATGGCTTCTTTGATTTTTTCTTTAAAGTGTTCTTCCCAGCCGGGAGGCAAGTAGACATCATCATGAACCCAGACAAGCCAAGTGCCAGAGGTTTGGCTTGATTCTGTGCCATTCGCCGTAGCGTTGAAGCCACGCGCTGCTGATGTTGCATTGATATGCACTGTCAGCGGCGCGCGTGATTCTGATTGAAAGCAATCCGACTGCAGCAATCTCTGGTGCAGAACACGTGGATTGCTGGTGCAGGTTACATATTCCAGTGTGACGTCACTGCACGTTTTCGTCATTGACTGAAGTCATGGTGAATAGGAGAAGATCTTCCCAAAGTTCTGAAACTCACCGTCACCAATCTGATAGTAGAAAAGGAGCGTCGCCTTCAATAAGTTCAGATCTCCAATCCGTTCTCCGGTTGGGACAACGACATCGGTTGACGCCTGCAGCTGTGAATAATGATCAAAGGCAAGCTTGTCAATATCAAAACCTTCCAAGACTGTCCATTTCCACGTTGTTTCAGTCACTTTGCTCAAAAAGTAATACGAATCGGACGTTATTTTGAATAGGTCATTCTTTGGCACATAGGCAACGACAAAGGCACGAGCCGTTGGCGTTCCCACAAGGGACGGTGGTTTAAATTTGAACTTGAGTGTCAAATCAAACTTTCCATCGGTGGATATTTCCTGGGTGACCGCTAGTGGAACCTCGATCACGAACCGCGCTTTCATGGCTGGTCTCGTACCACAGTCAATGGATATCGCTTCGCTGACGTCAACAATGTCCTTTTTTGCATTGGCGCTTAGAACAAACTGGTTTCGGACTGCTGGGTCTGTCCAGACTATGTAGGACGTCAATAACGCAGAATCAAATCCAGCCAGATATAGATATGCTTGGCAATTGTTTGGAAGTGTTGCACCCGCATTAGGTGTCACTGTTACAACGGTTGTCCCATCTGACGCGAAAAGTGACGTATGACTTAAGGTTATTGAAGCAAAGGCAACGTTGCTGGGCTCAATCCTAAATTGCGCACTGACTGTGCCACATCGTATTGTGACAATCTGCGTTGTACTGATACTGTTGGAACCTGCTGCCAGTGAAATTGTGTTCCCACCGCTTATGGATACCAAATTTGTGGCGCCCCCAGAATATTCCGGAACGCACCCCAATGTTGATGCGGTTGAAGGGGTTGGTGTGATCGTTATCGTGCCCTGGGTTCCTTTGGTCAACACGTTACTACTGAGAGTTATACCGGTTAACGGGGAGGTTGTTGTTCCGCCTGCGTCTCCGCCACAATATGCAACATCAGCGGCGTCAGCCGTGTGTACGTATGGAACTCCATTGAGTGTGTCGATAGGATTGCCTGACCCATCAAAAAGATTTTCTCGGATGGCCTTTGCATACCAGGAACGATAGCAACGCTGGTCCACGTCTAACGAAGCAAATTGATCGACGATGATGTTGGAAGGTATGGCAAGGACATTGACATAAATCCACTGGCCAAGTGATGTCTTGAATGCCGTTGAGGTCGAGTCAATCAAAGGTTGCGACATCACTACAAACCCTGCTTTGGGTGGCGCATAGAACTGGATTTCGTTGCCGAGTGACAAGGATTGCAGTATTTTGCTGGAGTCCACTTTGCTTGCCTCCACTGCTGTGACTTGGCTGGCAGATAACACTGGAACTTTTCCCAATGCAGCAGTTATTTTGCTCTCTTGATCCGACAAATATGTCCCCATTGTCAAAGTGAGTCTTTTGCTGCCGGGCGGCACAAATACTTTGTATTTCAACAATGAATGATTTGACTTTTGATGCGCAATTTGTGTCTCATCGCGGTTTATACCCTGTGACTCAGACAGGTAGACCGAATTCACATTGGGTGCAAACTTGGTCTTAAAGTCAGTAGTTCCATTGTGTACAAATGGAATGTAATCTGCCGTGGTGTTCTGCGCTGCGACTGGTGACGTCAGTGCAAAGATCAATCCAAGGCCAACTGCTAAAGTCTGAGCGGTATCGAGACACGATCTAACTATCGCATCCAAAAATGGCTTCACATGTCTGAACCGGACTATATACATATTAAATTCACAAGAAATTAGTAACTTGATTTCAGTTATTGAGACGCAAAAAGACCGCCAAGCAACGCTTGGCGGTCTTTCATTCAAATCTTACGATTGATTGAATCTTAGTTGGCACCAGCGGTATAGGTGCTTGGAGCATAGTTCCAAGCGCCTTGAACTTGCGCACCACTCAGTGTCCACTGAATGTACGTAGCCAAGGCTGGAGCACCATTTTGACCAAAGTTGTTGTAGTTAGCGTTCGCGCGTGTATCCGAAGGCTCAGGCGCCACGGTCACGTTAACCCAACCCTTTGAAAATCCCTTGGTATCAACAACAGTGGCCGATCCAGCTGTATTTGGAACGATGCTGATGATGTTCAACTCATTAAGCAAAGAGTAGGTCTGGTCTGGAGTGCATGGGGAGAATGTGCATCCAACAGTAGTGAATGTATTTTCCATCTCATCACGAACCGAGTAACCCACTGGCACTGGAGACATATAACCAACAAAAGGAGTGTACTGTGAACCAGCAGAGTTTCTGTAGAATGTTTCCTTTGTTGGGAATGTCACAGTTGCGAACGTGTACTGCTGAGCAGAAGTCGCAGACGCAGCGGCATTGTTAAAAGGAACTACATAATTGCTCTGCCAAATCGCATCTTCAACTTGAGCTTTTGTCGAGAAAGATGCATTTGCAAAGAAGCCCGTGTACACATTGATGTTGTGATACTGACGGTTATCATAATTTGCCAATGCAGTCATCGGCAGCAAGAGCATGTTGCCATTAGCTGGATTTGACAGCTTGACAGAACCTGTCAGCACGTTATCGGTAGATGCCTGCGTAATTGGAATGCCAGCAGTGCAATCTTCTGAGAAACGCTTGATGATTGCAGCCTTATCAACTGTTCCACCAGTGTTCAAAGGCAAACCGCGGATCATTTTTGTTTCAAAAACGTTGACATAACCAGTTGTCCAGTTACCGTTCAAAGTCGTTGCAATACCAGGAGTTCCAGTAGCAGAAGTGCAACCATTGGCCAACTGAGAAACCGTCCACGCCGAATCATCAGTGCTATTCACACTAACCGTGCCACCTGCTTCGCTAACTACGCCGGTCCATACGTCACCAGGCGACAGGAAGATAAAGAAGTCACGCAACTCAGCGCTGTCTGTTGGAGCATGAAACTCTAACTTTGCAACCGCGGAGTCAACCAGGCTTGTGTTAATAACTTTCAATTCTGTTGACCACTGGCCACCAGTCATGAACATCGGAGCGATAAGCACATCGCCCTTACCATGAGGAGCAAGCTCAACAGCCATAGCCGAGCCACCAATAAGCATTGCGCCAACGGCAGCTGCAACAAATTTTTTCTTCATCACGTGAAATCTCCAAAAAAAGAATTAAACAAAAAGAACCTGAGCAAGCCCAATGCTTATTGCGTCAGACAGTTTACACCAGAAAGTTCAACAATCACACCCTGTGAACATCAATTTTTTTCAGGACTTCAGACTGTTGCCGCTATGGTAACCAAAGGCTAGTCGCTTGAAACGGATTGCAGACAGTATTTGTGTCCCGCATCACAAGTTTTCAAAATCCGTTGCCAACCCGCAACATTGTGATACGTCATTGGCGATTGGCGTGTCACCGTTTTAGGCTATTCAACATGGGATCATCGAACACGTGGCGCCATTCGCCATTGACCAGCTTCCACTTGTCTACCAGTAGCACAGCAAGATCTTTTCGCTTTTCGGGGTCAGCGTAAGTCATTGTTGCAGTGACACTGGCGCCGGCATCGGTCAACTGGATGTCACCGACCTCAATCGAGAGCAATTGCCACGCATTTGCGTGATAAGCCACGTAGAACTTTTCATCAACCGGCGCTTGAAAGACTTCAAGTCCATAGCGGCGCTTCCAGTTTTTAACGGAGTGCGATACCCAATAGTCGGAGAACACCTGGCTGAGGCCGCTGCGCTTTAACTCATCGGACACCGCCAGCGATTTGAATTGAACAACTGCAGCTGATTTGACTTCTGCGGATTCAATGGTCTGCACATTCGTCGCGCACCCACTACTAAGAATTCCAGCGACACACACCAAAGCAAAACGATACGCCATTGTCGTTCGCACCATGTTGGTCCTTTCAATAAATTGATTTGAGCATGTTCACGCCATGCATTTGCGTAGTACGTTGAGGAAAGTCATTTCCCAGTTCGATCGCTTGGAATTGACAGATGGAATAGACAATGCGGCAAATGCGCCACAAATTCACTGGCTTGCTTACCGGGATCACTGAAGCTTGAGTCTTTTGATAACACAAAGACACCGTCAAAAAACCGCCCATTTGCTACACGCGCTTCCGACTGCAACGGAGGAAAATTATAGCAACGCATGGGCAGGCGGTCTGACTGTGTTATGTGATCGAAATCGCAGGCAATTCGCTGCGTACCGGGCGATGCCATAGCCAGGGTTACGACTTGCTCAAGCGCATTGAACGTCAGTGTGACTCCATCAATCAACTCGATACCATAGCGACCTAGAGACTGACACGAAGTATGCCTCTCTTGATTTTTACCCGCCAAACGCTCGATTCTTGTCACTGCCACACGCTTGTCGAGCTTGCAGAAGTCACGTATTGCACGCCTAACTGCCGGACTTTGATGATCGTTCTCGATCAGTAAGAGTTCCCAACCAGTGTAGGTTTGATGAACCAATGAAAAAAAAGTACCAATCAACGCTAGTGCGCTTTCGGGCTCCAGCACTAGCGAGACAAATGGGATCGTTTCCGGCAACTCTGCATGTTTTCCGTCAACCGAAAACAAGGGAGGTGGGTTTCGCGATATCGCTGCAAGTATGCCCACTGGAATTCGGTCCCGAACCCATCGACCGAGTGCCTGGCGCACCCAACGAACGGCACCAACCTGACTTAATTTGCGCCGGACTACGACATTGCTATCGAAATAATAACGTGCCAAATAACTGGCAATATCACTATTCAATTGCCGTAGCTCCCGCGCGGCCGTAGGTGATTCAACGTTCAACTGCTGCAGTTCGTCTGACACCTCTCTGTATTGCTCCAGCAAGTACGTCACGGCAGCACTTTGCGACTCACTGCTTTCACTTTGTGCATGGTTGAGTTGAACTAACGATCGTGGGATATGTGCTTCATGCGGGACCCCATAGATTTCAGTCCTCGCCGGTAACTCCTCTTTGTTGAGATTGAAACTCGGATCAAACGAATTGCTACTACTTTCGACCCCGGTTATGCCCTCCACATACTGCGAGTAACATCGAACATAGTTCAATTCACCGGGAGATTTGCGTTCAAAGTCAAAGCTGATTCGCACCACCCCAGGCAAGTTCCTCGCCACGGACACTATTTCATGCAGAGCTTCGATCGCAAAGGTTGCACCTTCGCCAAGGCGCATCCAGTAGTCACCCCGAAGTTCGGAAGGATCCAATACATTTATCGGCTCCGATGGATTCGTTTGCATGATGATCCGAACACGCTCATCCAGGCGGCACATCGCCTGCGCTGCCTTCTTGATGCCAGCAAGACTGGTTGCGTCCAGCTCTAGCACGAGCTCCCAACCGCCAAAAGTTTGGTTAACCAACGAGAAGAAGGTATCCAGAATCGCACTAATAGAGGTGGGGCGAACCGCGATCGACACAAATGGCTTTAACCCTTCCGGCTCAGCAGATTCGCCTGACATCGCTCCAATAGGTAGCAGATGCATTGGGTCCGCCCACGCAGCGGCGAACTGTGCGAGGTTACATGCGCTAGGATAGAACTGTGCAAGATACTCGGCTTTATCCTGAGCTGCCTTCAATTTTTCCTGAAACGCGTTCAATCGATCCTGCACCAAGTGCTTTTCAGTGCGTAATTGCGCCATCTCTC
This sequence comes from uncultured beta proteobacterium, assembly GCA_903870065.1. Taxonomy (GTDB): domain Bacteria; phylum Pseudomonadota; class Gammaproteobacteria; order Burkholderiales; family Burkholderiaceae_C; genus Allorhodoferax. Next base: position 7,287 of record CAIQBN010000213.1, read on the forward strand.
GTTCCCGGTCAAGCGTCGCTTGAGGGGACGCGCTTTGGAGGCCCAACTGAATTTGGTGCTTTGGAGGATTGATTGCATGGACTGATACACCGGCCGCAAGCACCCTGAGAAAATGGTCTGGCAATGCGTCTAGCGCCTGTGTAATCGCCAAATCGGCTTGGATTGTTTGCTGAACTGAGTGCCGTTGCAGAGCATCCAGCAAGTTGCCAACCGTCAAATTCCGCAATACCCGCGACTCAGCTTCTCCTACATAATCGAGATACACATCCAAGAACCAATGCAAGGCCCACTTAGGATGCTGGAAGGGTTCAACACCACTCCACTGGATATCGAAGTCCCGAAACCAGTGCAAAAGCCCGGTTTCTGTCGCATTGTAAAAATGGTGTGGATAACCATGCTCAGGCTGCAAAAAAGCGGTATCTATCTTAGCCAACCCGCCGGGCTTCAAAACTCTTCGAATTTCCTTAACTGCCCATTCGGGATACTGCAGATGCTCAAAAACCGCTTGGCTTATTACCGCATCAAATGCGTTGTCGCAAAATGGCAAGCAATCGGCCGAGCCAACAACGTCCACTGCCGGGTAGCGAAATATGTCGATCTGAACAACATTATTGCGGCGGTCAATTTTTCCGCCTGCGCCCAGGTCAAGCACCCAACCAGATTCATGGGCAGCAATTATTTGCTCTGCTCGCTCGCTATAGGGGTGCCGCGAGACCCGATCGGTCGGAGACAATCCGATTGCACCTGCATCCTGTACACCTGCCGGCAACAAGACGGGAACACCGTTCTTTAACGGATGCACAGTTCCACAGGATTGGCATATCAGTTTGGCACTCGCAAGAGCGAGTGAGCCGCGACAAATTGGACAAGCAAGTAGCGGCAAAATGCGCTGCAGCCGCTCCGACCGTGCGACCTGATCCTTGTCCAAAGAATGCACGTTCACGGCAAATCTCTTCGTGGCGGCCAAGCCAGTGAGAAATCTTCTGCGACGGCGGTTAGATTCGGGCTGTAACAAGGATCGTCATGCGCGAGAAGCGCCGGCCAGCGGGCTTGCATTTTTTCAATTTCTGCACGAAATCGAGTTTGTTTTTCAGGCGTGTCCTCATATCCCCGAGTTACTGATTCATGATGAACCAATTCCGCGTACGGAGTCCAGTGATTGCGGTAGCCTGCCTTATGGACACGCAAGCAAAAGTCGATGTCATTAAATGCGACTGCCAAACCCTCGTCGAGCCCACCCACCTCCAAGTAGATTTGCTTCCTAACAAGTAGGCATGCCGCAGTCACCGCGACCATATCTTGCGCCAAAACGGCGCGCCCCATATATCCGTGGTGACCGCGTGGCAAGTATTTGTGAGCGTGGCCTGCCACACCGCAGACAAGGATCACGCCGGCATGTTGAAGCCTTCCGTCTGGATACCACAGTCTGGCGCCAACACATCCAACGCCAGGCTCAACTGCTGCCCCGACCATCTCGTCGAGCCAGCCCGGATTCATAACTTCAATATCGTTATTCAATAGCAACACGAACTCGCCCTGTGCTGCAGCGCGCACGGCATGGTTGTTCAATGCTGAAAAATTGAATGGTTGTTCATCCCGCAGCACTTGAATTTGTCCCTGCGCGACGCGGGTCGCCAAGAGCTCCAAAGTCGCAGGATCATCGCTACCGTTGTCGACAACGATAACTTCGAACCGCGGGTACGTAGTCTTCTTCAAACTATCAAGACATTGCCGAAGAATCGCTTCACCATTACGCGTAGGAATAATGATGCTGACCATCGGCAACGTCAGTGGACGTGCCCACTGAATTCGGTACATTCCAGATGCCTCCGGCGCCTCTTCCACTACGCCGGACAATCCGCGCCGAGCCAGATGCTCTGTCAATGCCCTTTGCCCGGCAGAAAAGGCGTAGGACTTTTCACTGTGCCCTGCTGCGGTGCTACCCTTCGCAGACCGCCAATGGTAGAGAATGTGTGGAATGCGCCTTATGTGATCTGCTCCAATTGCGTCCACAGCCCTGAGCGCCAAATCATAGTCTTGCGCGCCCTCAAATGTTTCCCGTAACCCACCGAGTTGACGCAGGCAACTGCCCTCGTAAACGGCAAAGTGGCACATGTAATTGTGTGACCGCAGTAGGCCAAGATTGAACTCAGGTTTGAAGTAGGGGTCGAAGCGTTGGCCAGATTCGTGAATTTTGTCTTCATCGGAGTAGAAGACTTGGGCGTTGGGATTTTCATCAATTGCCTGTACTACTCGCAGCAAAGCATGCGGACTCATTTCATCATCATGATCCAGGAAGGCAACATATTTCCCTTTTGCCATAGCGATCGCGACATTGCTGGCTTTCGATATATGCCCATTTATCGATTGGAAACTCACCCGAATTCGACGGTCTTGAATGGAAAATCTTTCCAAAATACCCCTGATATGTGGCTCAGTCGAAGCGTCGTCGCAAATACACAATTCCCAATCCGCGTACAGTTGCGAACGAACAGATTCGACAGCCCTGACAAGGTGGTCGGCAACGGTGTCGTAGACCGGCATGACAATTGAAATGAGTGGCCGCTGACGCAGTTGGGCATGAATTTCATTGAGCGTTTTCATTTGATCTGAATCAAATGAATCATATTTGGCAAGCCAATTGCTGTAATCTCCGTCACTCGCTAACGCTTGCCGCCCCACGCCTGCTTCTACTCCACCCGTCCGATGTTGATAAAGCAACCGGGCAATGCGATGGCGCAGTCCCGCTATGCCTTCTCGTCGAAAAATGCCGACAGCCCGGCGCACATTGTGGACCGGGCCCATTTTCCACGCACGAGATGCCAGTACGGCGGAGCTAACCGTCCGCACCTCCCGCACGAATTTTCCGATCATGCGCACAGGTCGTGTTAAGCGCCATGACGTGCTGTCGGTCAACTCGACGACAGCCCGTCTGTTCGCCAAAAGATCCTGCAATTGCAACTCACCTATAGCCTTCAGACCCATCACTTGACTTTGAAGCTGTTCAACTTCGGACTGGGCCACGCCTAAACTGACCTCCAACTTTGAAATCTGCTCGCGCAGCACGATGATTTCGTATCGTTCGCTTTCTAACGTGGCAAGAAGGCTTTGTTTGTCTAACTGCACTGCTGACAGTTGCTCTCGAACCGAATGCAACTCTTCCTCGGCCCGTTCTACCGCCGCCGTTGCTTCGAGTACCCGGTCATTCGATCGCGCAACATCTTCACTCCATCGTTGTGCCTCTACCTGAGCAAGTTTCGCTTGTGCCTGCGCACGCTGAGTCTCGCCTCTAAATCGTTCCGCATCTTGCCGCGCGTACTCGCAAGCTCCGCGAGCAAAATCACGGTCTGCACACGCTTGGTCGTGTGCTTCCCGAAAGTGATGCGCATCTTGTCTCGCTGAGTTAGCTTCACTGTGAGCACTTGCCGCAAACTCTCGCTGTGCGTCAGCCAAACACGAAGCCTTTTTAAACTCCGCTGCCAAATTTGCACTCTCACGCTCGAGGTGAGCAACTTGGCTGGCTAAATGTCGGCCTGTCAAAGCACGAGTTATCAACTCTTGGAAGATCGGCTCGGTCTGATAAACACCCCATTTGGCATACAAAGCTGAAGTTGCATTTTTTGCACGTCGTGGATCAACCTGCACACCAGCACCGCTTGCCAGATCAATTCGATATGCGGCAGATACCCCAGGCACAAATGAAAAAGGTGTGTGGACCTCTACTTGCAGCCAGAAATCCCAGTCTTCATACAAGTCGAAACTGTCATCAAAACGACAACCTAGCGCCACCAACAATTTGCTAAATAACACGCCATGGATCGGCATGAAGTTGCCAAATTGCAGTTCTCGGGTAGTGTAGGGAAAATCAAACACGATCCCGGTTGGATTCCCGAGTCCGTCAACGCAACTTACAGCGGTATGAACCGCCTTAACATCAGGATGTAGCTTGGCCCAATTGACAAGCTTTGACAAGTGATCGGGCAACAACCAGTCATCATCATCCAAAAACAGGCAGTACTCTCCTCTTGCCGAGTTGAGTCCAAGATTTGCTGCCGCTGCCCTTGATAGGTGAGCACCTGTGGACGCAATTTGAACTGGCACGTGGACTCCGACAAAGTCATCAGCATTCATGCCGTGCCCCCTGACGTCCACCAAAATTAGCTCGATGTTCTGATAAGTCTGTGCGATCGCTGAGTCGATCGCCTGAGTTAACGTCGCGCGCAGTGTAGTTCGCACGATGATGGAAACCAGTGGCAAGTCCCTAGCGTCCCCTGGTATCCCTCTCGACAGTAACCGCCTATGCTCGGACTCAAACGGCATGACCCCGGGAAGGCTGAGAGAAGATGCAGCATAAAGCTCGAACGCCTCGGCCTTGGTCACGCCCCTGTCGAGGGTCATCGTCCGATAACGGTTCAAAGCCGTGATGAATTCAGGATAGTCAAGACTCGCGTTTTGGCTTGCAAAACAATCCATTGCCTTCGTTTTTCTTTCCCATACTGATGAAATATCGACAATACGATTGGGACGTAACGGCGCACTTAGTTCAAACAGCATCAAAATTTTAGCCCCGCCCAAACGTCTGACTGCTTCAATCGCCGCCATCGCTGTGGCCCGATGGTCAGGGTGGGTTTCCCATAGGGAGGGCGCATAAACGACATCGGCGCTGACCGCCTCGATCGCATCCATCATGCGTGTGACCAAAACCTCTCCGTAACCAACCGTTCGATCCAGTAACTTCCAGCATTCTGGTTGAGCAATACCTAAGATAGCAGCTGCGCACTGGCTTTCCTCCAAGCGCCGATCTGCATAAGCCAAATCAGAACCTCCCGTTGGCGTGCTATCACCTGCCGTCAGCAAGATGACCCGAACCGGATGGCCAGCCAATGCATGTAAAGCCATACTGCCGCCACAGCCAAATACCTCATCATCCGGATGTGGTGCAAAAACTATCACTGAGCTTGCAGTTGGTATACCACCTGCGTAATAGGGAATGATGTCCGCCTCTTTGTTATTCATGTTATTTCTGTTGGACTGCGCGCAATTTAACTTGAAACCGAGCTGATCCGGTGATCCGGCTTATTGCTTGGGAAACAGTTGCAAAAATGGGTTGAAGTTTGCCGGTGGCACGGTCTGAGACTGATTTGATGTTGATTGTGCTGCCGCCTGCGCTGCACCGATTGCTGCAGCAAGACTGCCGGGTGGCGCGTTTTTAATAGCGTTTTCAGCAACCGCAGATGAAATCGCCGCTGCTGACGAGCCACTACCGCCGGGCGTAGAACCACCCGTAAGTCGAACAGCGGCTGCTTCGTTTTGCTGTGCAGTTGAACCTGAAATTGCACTTGATACAGATTCAGTTGCGACAACGGGTGTTGGCTGGCTGGGTTGCGCCGAAGCACTCGCGACACGATCACTTTTCTTATTAAACATCACTGTTTGCCGCCCCCCTGGGGCACCCAACACCAAGTGGGCCGGCTGTATTTCCATCAACGTCCATTCTCCGATAGCCTGCCCCTCAGAAACGGAAACAAACCCGCGGCCTTGCGTATCCAGTTGAGCAAACCGGGGACCTATCTTGATCGTTGCGCGTTTGGTATCACCCACGATCACGACTCCATAAAGTTGCAGGTCCTTTTCAGTGATCGCCGGTGGAGGGACCGGTGGTGGTGGCGGGGGCGGTGGTGGGCGCTTGTCGGGCCACAGCTTACGCTGTTGATCAAAGACATTTGTACTTTCCAAGGATGACAAGTAAGGTGGTGGCGCCAACGGCAAGAGGGACTCAGTAGAAACTGGTGTCGATACTCCCGCGCTAGGTGAGCTTTTGACTGGCAAATTTTTGCTACCGTCGCCTCCAGACTGAGACGCTTTGATGGCCGGTGGCTTTAATGGCAATTGTGAAAGATCCGTGGGCTTCACGGCGGACTGCCCACGCGCATCGACAATGGTTGCGGTCCACGCAAAAACCAAAATTGATGCAAAGACTCTTGCACTTGCGACTGACACAGTTAATTTCGACTTCAATGGTCGCATGTCTTTTCAACCTTAGCTCCAGGTTGCCATTCAAAATGCCAGCAATTATCGACTGCTATCGATGGATCGGAAGGCCCGACCCGACCATAAACACGTGCGCCCTCAAAGTTTCCTAAAACATCGATTGGATACTCCAGGGTCCGACCTGAGCCGATTCTTCCAATGGCAGGACTAACCAATGGACTTGGACTCAATTACAAAACCCAAGCTTTTGCCCATACTTCAGGAATGACCAAGCCGTGCTCCGAAAACAATCGGATTTCACGATGCATTGGCCGCACAGTCGAACCGGTGGCAGTGACTCTTGCTTTTTTTAACCACCGGTTTTGCACTCCACCATGCTTTTCAAAATACTGAGAAGCCGCCTGCTCCATTAGCTCGGCCTTGTGTGATTGATTCCGCCACCTATGCACCGCCCTTGCCTGCGGAACCATGGCAAGGCGAAACCCCTTTTGCTTGAGGCGTAGGCATAAGTCAGAGTCTTCAAAATACATGAAGAATCGAGGATCAAACAACGGCTCTGTCGGACTAACAACACTCCGTCTAACCATGAGCGCACCACCAGAAAGTGCCCGTTGAGTAACACCATGCGACGCAGTCCAATAGCGAAGTGCTTCGGCGCGTTGCGCACGACAAACCCGCAGCGCCATCAAGCTGTTGCGCATTGCCATCTCGGTTGCCCACGCACGCAGGGGGGTCGGAAACCAGCTAGGAGGCAAAAGCCATTTGCAACTATCGTCCAAATATTGGCGCGGAGCGACCGCACCTATTAAATTGTCGTCCCGCATGGCACTCGCCAGCGCGGCAATGCAACCGGGCAACACTCTAACGTCAGGATTAACCAAAAAAATGAAATCCGCAGCCGTCTCGTTGAATGCCAGGTTGCATGCACGTCCAAACCCAAGATTCTGCGCTGCCGGAATCAGGCGTGCCTTAGAGGGAAGCAGTTGTGCCAGCCTGGCAAACTCCTGTTCATCGACGCTGTTGTCGATCACGATCAACTCGACATCAGGCTCATCTGCAAGCACTGACCTAGCCGCTTGTGCAGTATCTTCAGCACCTTTGTAATTGACCAAAATCGCACAACACTGCATGCAATTACACCCCGCCCTTTGGGCGACCCACGATTAGAAAAGCATAGGTATCGAGGCTGCATCGATTTGCTGTCAAACCACGGGATTTTCCCCAAAGGTCACACCAATCGCTGGGTGCCGGAGACAAAACGCGCTCAATTCGTTCCACGGTGTATCCAGCCCTTTCCCACAGGTCGGCAATCGATTTTTCTGTGAAAAATCGCAGATGCGTAATGCAGTGAATTCCCGCTGGGACGTAATCCCAGCGCCCCTCGATCAAATCCGCCACCACGGACCAGTGCCCGACATTGGGAATAGATGCCAAGACCACACCATTAGTGGATAGGAGCTGACGCGCATGAATCAAATAACGTTCCGGCTCCATCACATGCTCAAGCATATCCAAAAAACTGATGCAATCAAAGGCCAGTGGTGACTCAAAAGCCAAAAAGTCACCCACCCAAACCTGATCAGCTCTCCCGTTGCTTTTTGCGCATTCCGCTGCTGCCTTGTCCATCTCCACCAAATGAGTCTCGACTCCCCGGCGTGATTTGATCAATTGAAGAAAGTTGCCTTCACCACCACCAACATCAAGCAACTTCCTGGTTTTCTCAGGCACCATTGCCGCTACATCTGATCGGTCTGATCCAAAGTAACCACTAACATCATGTGCATATGCTCCGCAAACACGCCCCACCTTGGGCGCGTGCATTGCACGCTGACGTAACGCACCGACGGTGGTAAGCCCCACCAGTGCCAGTGGGGTGTTGGCCGCGTCTGGGGTGATGCTGATCACTTCTAGCGGGAAGTCATCAACGTACCGCTCCATACCACGCTGAGTGGCGTAGCCCCCCGCACCCATTGGAGCGGAATGGCGTGAATCGCAGGCTTCAACCACGTCATACCCCTGCACCAATGCAAATTGGAGTCGCTCGAGGCAGCGCGATTCCAGGGCAAGCAAAGAATGCTCCAGCAACAGCACAACATCTGAATTGGCAATACTGACATTGTCCACCAATTCATGATCCCGGTTGTCCGCCAACCACCGCACGCCTGGCGGCAATTGGCGGTGCAGTTCGGCGGTTGCAAACTCAAACTCAACTGCACGTGCGGCATTTTCGAATCGTACAAGCACCCAATCAATTTGCATCATTCGATTGCTATTTGGCCAATGGAGTATCAAGCGGCTTTTGCTCAGGCTCAGCGGAAATACTTTTAGATGAATTCCCCTTGAGCAGCGGCTTAAGTTCCTTTAGCGCTTTTTCAAACTGCACAGAAACCCTGTCAGCGTCGTCCTTGCCATTAACAATAAAGGATGTTATGGACATAATCAATTCCGTCTTTTCTCTGACTTTCTTGGTAGACCCAAACAATCCTCCAAATATTGGAATATCCTTTAGCCCAGGCAAACCCGTGACGCTGTTATTTCCGGCATCTCTGATCAGACCAGCAATAAGCAAGGGTTTACCATCTTCGACGACCACTTCCGTGCTGACTTTTCTTTTTGAAAAATTAGGGTACGTTACCCCGCCGACCGTCGAGCCAACGGCTTGAACTGAACTAACTTCCTGCGAAACGGTCAGCGCCACCCGTCCCGACGCACTGATCACCGGAGTGACCTCCAAAATAATACCCGTTGGCCGGTAGGTCACTGAATTTGAAATCGAAGACGTCCCGATGGCATTGGGTGTCGAAGACGTTTGCGTAACGACGGCGACTTCGTCTCCGACCTCGATCCGAGCCAATTTGCCATCGCCTGCCATCACATGCGGTGTAGAGAGCACGTTCACATTGGTATCCTGACCCAATAGGTTCAAGAGGCCAATGATCTGCCCTGTTGTATTGAGCACTGAATAAGTCAGCCCGCCACCCGTACCAGCCACGATTCCGGGGGCCTCTGCGGGCTTGACCGCACCACCGAGCCCCACTTTAGCGGTCCAACTCTGCCCGTTGGCCCTCAGCGTATCGTTGAGCCACCACTCGACCCCATACTGAAGGGTATCGTTTAACGCAACCTCAGCGACCATGACCTGAATAAGCACCTGGCGCGAGGGAGTGTCAATACGTTCCAGTACCTTCTTAATTTGCTGAAAATCCTGTGAAGTCGATTTGATAATGAGCGTGTTGGTGATTTCATCAGCAATGACATGAACAGTTCCGCCTAACCCAGTCGCGGTCCCGGTGGCTCCAGCACTGCCCGGAACATTGCCACGCGTTATCGTCGTGGTCGGTGCAGCCTGCGGCGCCCCGCCTGCAGCTGGACTGGTTGATGCACCTGCGGCCGGCGATGTAGACCCTGTGCTGGTGCGTGTGGTGCCCGTAGATGCGTTTGCTTGACCACCAAAGAGTTGTCGCAATATGTCGGCCAAATGTGCGGCGTTACCATTTGCCACAGAATAGATGTGCACAAACGAACCTAAGCCGCTTTTGGGTTCGGCGTCCAAGGTTTTGACCCAATGTTCCGCTGCTGACATCAGCTTCTCGTTGGCAGTGGCCACCAAAAGTGCATTCATTCTGGGAATCGGCAAGAAATATACCTTTGTCCCGTCGGTTCCCGCCCAATTAAACATGCCAGAACTCTTGAACAAGGCGTCAAGATCCTTGGCAATATCACTCGCATCTGCATTGGCCAGCGGCAACAACCTCACTTGCACCTGCTGCAAATAATCCACATCCAGAGTGGCAACCATATCCACCACTTTTTCCAGACTGGACGCCCGGTCAGCGACTATCAAATAGCGGCTTGTAGGGTCATTGGTGACAATGGCCTGGGGCCCTAAAAAACTGCGGATGGTATTGGCCAACTGGCTGGCTTGTACAAATTTCACTGGAATAATTTGCATCACAGGTGATGCGGGACCCACTCCCACGGTTGGCAATTTCTCTCGCACTGCCGTAACGTCCTTGGTCACGCGGTAAATTTTGTCTTGCTTGACAATGGAAACGCCACTTGTGGCAAGTGCCGTCTCAAGGACACTGTACACATCCGCAAGATTGACTGCACTACTACTTTTTAAGGTGACCCGCCCTTGAACTGATGGGTCAATTACATAGTCCAGCTTGAGTGCATCACCCAAAACGACCTTGAGAACGTCATAGATGTCTGCATTGTCAAACATCAAACTGATCCCCGGATTCGGCATTTGTGACAGCTGCGCAGTCGGGTACTGCTTATCAGCCACTCCCCCGCTCAAGGGTGCTGGCTGCGCAGTTACTGCAGGAACTGGTGCATTAGTCGGTGCAGCAGGGGCGCTGGGGACTGTGCTTCTCGCCGCGGATAAGGCATCGACCAACGATGGTGTTGGCGTTGATGCTGATTTTGGTGTCGAAACCGCTGGTGGCGCCTTTGCGGCGCCTGAGCTCGGGGTCGCAGCCGCCGGGGCACCGAGCATGAAAGGATTCAGTGGCTGTGAAGTCGCGGGCGCAGTTGTAAAAATCGCACTCGCCAACACCATAATGACAAGGACGTGCCATACACGCAACCGCGCAGCATTTTCCCCAGTTTGAAAGTTCATCATTCTTGTATTCATTTGATAATTTGATGCGTCACCGGGATTGAGGCAAGGGTTTGGGTATTTCCGGGCTAGCCGGATGCACATGAATTGCTAGAAATTGGGCGCTAATATCCAAGTGCGCCCCACCATCAGACGAGATGTCAGCCGCTTTGATTTCGAGTCCCCCGATTCGCATAGCTCTTTGATTCGCACTCAACGCAGACTCCAGACGCGGAATTTGTTGAGGAACAGCTGAAAACTGCGCTTCCAGCACCAGACGCTTTGCGTACCCGTGCTGCGTTGAAGTCAATTTTCCTATTTGAATGTTTTCAAAATAAAGTGACTGTAACAGGCTTGTCAGTGTGTTCTGCATTTCAGATAAGGACATTTCCACACTGACAGATTCGAAAGACTTAAATCGAATATCAGAATACTCGGGCTTTATTGCGGCCTGCTTAATTTCCAGATTTTTTGAATAGCTAAATTCATTTTCCATAACCTCCAGACGAAGCGCAATTCCTCCAGCCTCTTCTAGGCGATCCATGTAATTATCAATATATTGATAATATATAAATAGAAGCACGCCCAATACCACCGCCGGCAGTGAAACCAGTTTGATTGCATTGCGACGAAGAATTCGAAATAAGTCCCGTTTCATTTCACTGCCTTTTGTGCAGTTCCCGCATCTGGAACGGGGTTCGAATTAAGCCATTGCATTTCCAATCCAAAAACACCGCTCGACTCTTTCAAAAAATCCGGCGGCACCATCGTTTTGATGCCCGCGAACTTACCGCTTTTCTCTGCGAAAGACTTGAGTGTCGAGGAGTCTCCCTTAATTCCTGCGACGCGAACGGACTTGCCCTTTATGTCGTAATACGAAAGAGTTGCGGGTGCGGTGAAAGCAGGAAACAGTTCCAACAACGGCATAAATACAGGGGGTTCTGATGCAATTGACGCCTTTAGCGCAATCACGTCTGCCATCTTCACTGTTTCTTGCCGTAAGGCCTTTGCTGTTTGGTAGCGCGCAGTATTCAAACGCATCTGACGTCGACCGTCCTCAATTTCTGTTTCCAAAACGCCATCGTGCCAAACCATTAAACCCAACAAAATTCCACCTATCATCGCAAAAGCAAGACTGTAGGCATTTACTTTGTCGATGAGCGATAGATAGGTTGGTTGCAATTCGATCCCGGTCTGAGACGATTGCAGGAGTCTTATCATTAATTCCCTTAATTCAACACCCTCAATTCGCCGGACGTCAAACACGCTGCGCGCATGCTCAAGAAGATGATCCGGAAGGTTGCAAACAAAAAGAGGGAAATTATCCGTCGACTTTGCTGACAAGGCACCGATTTCCCTGCGGACAATAACTGCCAGGTCCGCTGGATTCGAGGCAGCGACTTTTGTCGACCGGACTGCTGTTCCATTTGCTGCAAAGATGTGCAAATACCGATCACTGTCATCACCCTCCAACAACAAACGGTACTCCGCTGGGTGGGGTGGCAGTATGAACTGAAAGAGTTGCGCCCGCGAATAGATCTCATCGCAACTCCAGCCAATCTGCTTGGAAACTTTCGCGACCTCGTTAACCCAATCGTTATGCGCCCAATAGATCACTTGTTGCCGCGTGTTGGCAACGTCAAATTCGGATACTTTGAGATCAGCCAACGCAAATGGGAAAAGGCTTTCGATTTCAACCCTTTGCTCTGAAGCCTTGTTATAGGAAGTCACTCCAACAATATCGCTTGGCATGATCCAGGATATCCATGTGCCCACAGGAATATCCCAAGTTGCGGTGACATCTCGCAACTTGACGGAAATATCCTGCAGATCCTCGTTGGTTTTCGCCAACGTGACTTCCGCGTTGTGCAGACAAACCCAACCAGTGAACCGCTGCTGCAACTGCACCACAAACAACTTGGATGCTGCAAGTGCGACAAAGATATGCTGTTGCCTGGCAAATTGAAACTTTTTTAACTTCATGTGAATCGACCAATCAGTCCTGCTCCGCAACCAGCTGGTCTACGACCTTATATGAATTGCTATCTGCCTTCAAAAGGCCTACGACCATAGGTGCGCGCTGGCTTGCCCTGTCACTGCCAAAAACAATTCTTACTCTCAGCCAGTCCGACTTACCCGTCATCTGCTTTGCGGTCGATCCATACATCAGTCTTTGGCTTTCGAATTGGGAAATGACGCCGCGTGCGCGCGCCAATTGTAGATTGGACAATTGACTGTCACCAAACCCCGCCAGAACCTTGAAAAGTACAAGGGGTGATTGGTTGATGTCCAGTTGCTTCAATTCCGAGCCCACTACCAACAGGTCTTTCAAACCCATTCCTGTTTTTGAATTGACCGCACGAACAACGTGCTGCGGCAAGCTTTGGTTTTGTAGCAATTCCTGCATGGACGCAAACCCATTAAAGCCGGACTGCTTTGCAATTGCCAATTTGGATTCCATGATGGCACGGGCATAGGCGCTCGCCGCGTCGGCACCCACTTCACCCAACTCAGCTAGCAGAATGCGCCATTCTGGCTCAGTCAACAAATTTGCATCAGTGAGGATGCCGGCATCTTCAAAATAGACAACCAACTCTTCTCCGGCAAACTGAAATGAGTATGACCCTTGCTCCACAAACCATAGTTTTCGCCGCCCAAGCGCATCGATTGGCCTACCCGCCAGTTGTCGCTGCGCCTCTAAGGTTGCATTCAGTCGAGCTAACGCATATTGAACCGCACCGCGCAAGACATACTCATCCTGTGTACGCTCTTTGTCTTTGCCTATCAACTGCGCATCCAGCCGCAAAGATAGTGCCATGCTGAGCACCAGCACAGAGATCACTGCGAGCACGCCCAACGTAAACAACAGGATGTAACCCTCGGATTGATGAGTGGCTGAATGGCGCCAGCGGCGGCCTGTGCCCAATCGCACATCTTTCACTTCAATTCCCTTCGGGCAACAAAGACCAACGCTGGCAGGTCTCCCAGATCCCCGGTCAATTCTGCGCGCATGAGTTGCGGTGGTTGGTCACTTGCACTCCAGGACCTTACCCAGGCTGACATATCACGCCCCCGATCGTCCTTGCGACTTTGCAGAACGGAAAAGGCACACTGTGTAAGGCCTGTTTCCCAAACGTCGACCTTGACTTGCGCATCACTGGGGTTGACCGTTTGCCCGGACGCTCCCGGCGCAGGGGTGGTTCGGCTGGTCAACTTGAAACGTCCATCGGGCGCACCTTCACATTGGTAGGTAACCCGAGCGATGCCGGGCATCAGCCCCGATGCCACCGGCGTTGCGGTGTCGAACTCAATGCCACCCGATGTCAGGCTGACGCTCTTGGCGCGCGACTCCCATTCCGTGCGCAGCGCACGCTCAATGGCACGCAAGGCACTTCCACTTTGCTGTCGCTGTGTGCTGCGTGCGTGAAAATCAGCCCCTGCACCCAATGCCAATGCGCCAATCAGGGCAACCAGGGCTGACAATGTCAACGCCACAATCATCTCCAGCAGGGTGAACCCACTCTGAACATGCAGTCGCTTCATGGCGTTCGGCTGCCCGGTGAGGACAAAGCTTGACGCCCCTGCGCAACAGTCGATCCGCTCTTGGGCACCAGCCGCATCGTCGACAGCCGATAGGACTGTTGCGAGTCTGTCGGACCCCAATAGACATCGATTGACACGTCTTCCAAAACAAACGGAAGTGCATTCTTGTTCAACCCATCAGGGAAAGGCATCTCTACAGGACGAACTTTGATCTGGAATCCAAAGGCTTGTCCAGCATAGTGGTCCAACACGCCATCGTCCGTTAGGCTATTACCCTTGCTATGCAAAACCTCATCCAACTTGGCCCGCGCCAAAATTCTGGCAGATTCGTGCGCGAGGGTCTTTTCGCTCAGGCGCCTCGAACCGGAGATAGCGACAAATGCCGTCGAAAAGCCAATGCCGATCAGCGTCATCGCTACCAGTACTTCCAGCAAAGTGAAACCCGATTGCTGGCGGAACCCTTGAACATTACCGGGACGAATCATTGACCGTTGTCCGTTCAATCTTGCCGGTGAACCGCGTCAGGTGAAAGCGTCGCAGCCCCTCGGACGGTAAAACCAGATCAAAAACCGCTTCGTCCATTGTTCCGTCCGGGTAAAAATACAGGGACATGCGGCTCTCAGGCTTGCTGGTAGCGGTTGCAGCTGAAGGTGGAGACCTGAAGCGAAAAGTCTTTGGTAAAACCAGCAAGCGGTCTACAGCATCGGATCCCACAAGAAAAAGTTCTCCACGTTCAAGATCCAAGGTCGCCCTGACGACCGCTCCGCTCAAAACTGCCCTATTGCGCAGTTTGGCCAGGGACTGTTGGGTCTGATCTGCCCAACGACGCTCGTCAACACGACCCGCCAATCGATCGATCGATGCGATTGAAAAAACCGAAGCGATGCCGATCAAGGACAGGACAAGCAACAACTCTAAAAGAGTAAATCCCGCTGAAGAATTGCAGTTGTGCTTGCACTTACCCATTACTTCCAGCTGAGCACATCGGCATCGTCCCCTGTGCCACCTTCTTTGCCATCCGCTCCGAGCGATGACAGTTCATATTCACCGTTGGTGCCGGGTGACTTGTAAATGTAGTTATTGCCCCATGGGTCACGTTCAACTGGCTTCTTTAGGTAAGGGCCACGCCACAAGCTTGCAGCGGCAGGATCGACCGGCGCGACTGAGAGTGCAGCGGTGCCCAGTTCGGTCGGCGGATACTTGGACATGTCCAGTCGGTAGGCATCCAGTGCTGCGCCCATCATTTCAATCTGCGCCCGCGCCGCTTTAGCCTTGGCAGCGCCAAGTTGTCCAAACAACCGGGGGCCAACCAACGAGGCAAGCAACACCAGAATAACCATCACAATTAAAAGCTCGATCAATGTAAAGCCACGTTCACCCTGCTTTTTCACCGATTGACGGGTATTGCGCATCCACATATTCATATAGTCCCAAATTTACAAAGGCATGTCATTGATAGAAAAAATCGCCGTCAGCATGGAAACCACTACCGCACCAATCAACCCGCCCATCACTAGGATCATGGCAGGCTCAAAAAGTGCCACCAAGTTACGGGTTGCCTTCTGGATGTCTCGTTCATATTGATCGGCCACTTTAATCAACATTTTGTCCAGCGCGCCTGACTCCTCGCCGACTGTGGCCAGTTGCCCCAGCAAACGCGGAAAGAACGGATCTGCCAACACAGGGACGGAGACCCCCCGACCCTCCTGCACTGCCTGCACCAGTCGGTCCAGCGCTTGTCGCAAGGGAATATTGTCGGACAGTTCACGAACGATTCGCATACCCGTCAATATCGGAACGCCACTGGACATCAATGTCCCCCAGGTGCGGCAAACATTGGCCAATTTGATTTTTAACAACAATGTTCCCAGCAGTGGCGTTCGCAGTAGCAGCCTTTGCCAGCGCTCCAACCAAAAGGGATTCTTGATGGCATACACAAAACCAACCACAACCAATAACAGCGCAAGCAAAATGTAGACGCCGTAGGTCTTCAAGAACTCACCGGCGCCAATCAAAACGGCTGCAGGCAGGGGTAGTGTTTGGTTCATATCGGCAAAAATTTGTCCGAATTTGGGCAACACAAATACCGTCAGCCCCAGCAGTGCGCTGACACCAAATGCAAACAGCAACACCGGATAAATTGAGGAAGTAATGAGAAACGAGCGGAATTCAATGCTGCGTGTGTAAAACTCAATCAGTCGTTTCATCACAATGGGCAACACACCACCCTCTTCACCGGCCCGAATCATATTGACGTACAGCCTGGGGAATACTTCCGGGGTCTTAGCAAACGATTCCCCCAACGTGTTTCCTTTTTCAACGTCTATCAACACCAACTGCATCACACGGCGAAAATAGGCGTGTTCAATACTGCCCAGGCAAATATGCAGTGCCCGATCAAGCGGTAAACCAGCCTCCTGCAGAGTCAACAATTGTTCCGTCATCGACAACACGTGCTTGATCGAAACGGACTTTCCCCAGCGTGAACCGCTATCTGAACCCCCAACCGAGCTTACAGAGCGACCCGCGCCGGGCAGTGCCTGCGTGCGCGGTGCCGATTCAACGGCCGACGGCTTGGGGCGCGCGCGCATCATAAATCCTGTCGGGTGACCCGTGCCAACTCTTCAAGGGTGGTCACACCTGCCAGTACCTTGCGAATTCCGTCAGCCCGCATGCTCTGCACGCCCTCCTGCGCAGCACATCGTCGAACCCCTTCGGCCGACAACTTCTTGATGATGGCTTCCTTGATGGCCGGTGTCACCGGCAACAGCTCATAAATTCCAGTCCGTCCAATGTAGCCGGATTGGCCACAATGGTGGCAACCTACGCCGTGGTAAAGCGTATCAACGGTTGACGGATCCACACCTTCCTCAGACAGAAACATCAGATCGGCCTCATTGGGCTTGATACTTTCCTTGCAATGCGGACAGATGATCCGAACCAGACGCTGCGCAATGATGAGCACCACCGAAGAAGCAATCAAATAGCTCTCAACGCCCATCTCCATGAGACGGTGCGGCGCACCAAAGGAGTCGTTGGTATGCAATGTTGAAAACACCAGATGTCCGGTCAATGCGGACTGAATCGAGATTTCAGCGGTTTCATGGTCCCGAATTTCACCCACCATGATGATGTCCGGGTCTTGACGCACTATCGAACGCAAAGCACTGGCAAAGGTCAGATCAATTTGGGGTTTGACCTGAATTTGGTTGATGCCATCGATTTGGTACTCGACCGGATCCTCCACGGTAATGATTTTATTCTCGGTCTTGTTGACCCTGCCCAGCGCCGCGTACAACGTACTGGTCTTGCCGCTGCCCGTGGGGCCAGTCACCAAAATCATTCCGTGCGGCTGGAGAATAGCCGCTTCAAAATCTTTCAACAAACGCGGATCGAAACCCAAAGCGTCCAGCCCCAGCATCCCCGGACCCTGATCGAGCAGGCGAATGACCATGCTCTCGCCATGAACCGTAGGTATTGTTGATACCCGCATATCAACCTGGCGGCCCGCCACTTCCATTTTCATGCGCCCATCCTGCGGCAGCCTGCGCTCCGCGATGTTCATCTTGGCGCGCAGTTTCAAATGCGATAACGTCGGAAGGTACAGCTTTTTGGGCGGCGTATCGATGTCAAAAAGAACGCCGTCGATCCGAAATCGAACGCGAAAACGTTGCTGGGAAACTTCAAAATGAATATCCGACGCCCTGCCCTCTATGGC